>NZ_JBNPVS010000013.1:0-205243 GCF_050434225.1 Paraburkholderia sp. GAS32
TTCTGTTCGTGCGTCAGGTCCTTGAAATCGGGCATCTTCGTCATGTCCTTCACTATGCACAGCCTGGTGGCAGTTTACAAGCGCTGAATAGTTACATCGCTTCTTCATATAGAGGGTGGCCAGGGCGGAGGCGGTCGTCGTTTTCCATGCCTGATTTTCGGCGTGCGCTGGGAATACTTTAGGTGTTGGAGTTCGATGCTTTTTTATATGTTGCATCGATTCCGTGGGTACGATCAGGCGAGTCCGGTTGTCACCGACCGGCTGAAGTCGACCCACAAGGAACCATCGATATTGCCCGAAGCGGCCAGAAATCAGCCATTCAACGTGGAGCGCGCTCGGCCCACCAGTGCCGACACCTGCCACGAAGTGCGGGTGCCATCCAGTTGAGCGCCGATCTGCTAGGCACCAATTTGATAAGGGCGGGTCATGACTTCAAGCAAATGACCGTCAAGATCGTCGAAATACACTCCCCGGCCACCGTTGTGCTGATAGGTTTCGGCGACACGTCGTTTGCCGGGGTCTGCCCAGTACTGAAGACCTCGGTCACGAATACGAGAGAAGACCTCGTCGAATTCCTCTTCACTGATCAGAAATGCGTAGTGCTGACTGGAAATCGCGCTGTCGCTTTCGAAGAAGTCGAGCGAGACGCCATTTGCGAGCTGAACGACCAGCATCTGCCCAAACTCGATAGGGCTCGGCACCTGCAGGATGTCCATGAGGAACCGTGTCGATTTCCGCTTGTCGCGGCACCAGACGATAGTATGGTTTAGCTGTACGCTCATTTTGCGACCCTCACTGGTTGCGACCGAATGTCCGTTCTGGCCAGGAAAGGACTCTTGTCTCGCTATGGATGCAACATAGCCGAAGCCCGATAGCATTCAAGTGAAATCCAACTACGACCGGCGTGACGGCCGGACCTGTACCTCGACGAACTTCCGGAGTGGACGCCAGGCCGCCGGCCGTCCTCCGCGTGATCATTCACGACATGACGCGCCCGCCTGCTACATCCAGGGTCACGCCGGTGATCCAGGATGAGGCCATGGACAGCAGGAAAAGAGTCGCAGCGACGACATCTTCTGGATCACCCAGCCGACCCAGCGGGAAAGCGGGGATCATCTGTCGCTCGTGTTCGTCCGTGATGGCCTGCCGGGTTCGCTCCGTGAGGACCGCCGATGGCGAAACGCAGTTGACCCGGATGCCGTGCCGGCCGACCTCATGCGCCAGATGACGTGTGAGCATGATGACCCCGGCCTTGGCGGCGCCATAGCCGGCGGGTGCGCCGGCGGCAATCCTGCCACCTGCAGACGCCATGTTGACAATGCATCCGGAACCGCGCGCAATCATTGCGGGCAAGAAGCATTTCAAGGTGAAAAATGTAGACGTCAGATTGTTGTCAATGCTTGAGCGCCAGTCTTGCTCTGTGATCTGCTCAAACGGCACCGGCCGACCGGTGCCGCCGCCGGCGAATGCCACGACGAAATCAGGTGCGCCAAGTTCAGCGTCGACGCGTACCCGCATCTCCTCAACCGAAGACAGTTGGGCACAGTTCGCGGGCGCAGCAATCGCTTTCCCTCCCGCGGCGCGCACGGCGTGCACGGTCGACAGAATCGCCGTTTCGTCGCGACCGTTGACGGCAACTTTCACGCCGTTCTTCGCAAGTGCCAGGCACGTTGCGGCTCCAATTCCACGTGAGCCGCCGGTGACGACAGCAACCTTTCCCTGAAGATCGGGAAACGTGGGGATGACTGACGGTGGTGTGGCCATGGTGGCATGCCTCCTGGTAGCGTTGATCGGACTCTAAAGCGGATGTAGACTAAAAACAAATCATGTGTTTTCGGTCTATACATAAATATTTTTATGTCTCAACTGCTTTACCTTCGAAGCTTTCTCAGCGTCTACCGGCACAACTCGATTTCGAAAGCTGCCGACGCACTCCATCTGACTCAACCCGCTGTGTCGCGACACATCAAGGTTCTGGAAAATCATCTGCAGTGCAAGCTGTTCGAGCGCCTGCCGCGCGGCCTGGCGTCGACACCGGCTGCCACCGAACTGGAGCGCCAAGTGGGATCCCACCTGGACGCGTTGCAAAGAGTCGTAGATTCAGCAGGCAGTAAGAATGCATCGTTGGAGGGCATCATTCATGCAGGATCAACCAGCGGCTTCGCAAAACTGATCTTCTCTGGCCTCGCGACCCTGCCGCAGTATGGAATCCGTCTCGACTTGCGCGCGGCACCGCCCCCTGTCCTGATGAAGGCTCTGGTCGACGGGGAACTGGATCTTGCCGTGACACCGGCACGAATTCCTCACAAGGCAGTCGAATACGATCTCCTGTACGAAGGCTCCTTAATACTGGTTTGTGCGCCACGCTGGCGCGAGCGATTGCTCCGGACAGGTGCGCCAGGTGGGGTGCCGCTCATCGAAGTCCAAGGTCCGCTACCTGCGCTGGCCAACTACTGGCGCGTGGCATTCGGGCGGAATCCGGACCTCCCCTCGGTCACCGTCCCGGACTATCAGGCAGCGCTCGACGCTGCCGCTGCAGGAACCGGACTGTCAGTCGTTCCCGAGTGCTTGTGCAGCGACATGCTGCAAACGGGTCAGTTGATCGGTCGAAATGCCAGAACCAAGGCTCGAATATCCCTCTACATAGCTCGCGGTAAAGGGAGCGCCGGAGTCGACCGGGTCGATGTGGGTCGTCAACTTCTTCTCGATGCAGCACGAAATTGGTAGCTCAGTAGTTGCACGGTCAATTTTTATCGTTGGACTTATGCAATTACCGTTTCAACTGAGGCGTTCGTCCCGTGCGACGAAGGTCCTATCGTTGCAAAGTCGGACGACCACAGGCTGTCATCTGCCGCGGACTCCGGTCGCATAGATTCCGCGGATACGATCAGGTGGTCCGGTCGGTGCGAAAGGCAGACGGAGATTTGGCTTCAGCCGTTCTGTATGCAGCGGACGTGGGAAATGAAGGTGGCTAAAAAAATCCCCGCCCGGAAATTGCCGGGCGGGGATTTTTGAGGTGTCTGGATGTTGCCGATTGGTCCCCCCGACAGGAATGTTGATCCCTGTTTTTCCCGTCAGGATTTCGGTATCCGTTGGCGCTGAAACCAAAGTGTAGCAAGGCTCTCGGCGTTATTCAATGTCGTTGGGTGGCAGGACTCACATTGGCCTCGTTGGTACAGAAGATGGTCCAGGGTTGGTACAGAGGCCGCGCCCCTACCGGGGGCGCCCCTTTGGAAAGCATGGGCCCCCTCTTCTGCGGAGACCTCCCCGGGGTAACAGGGGGTACCTCTGCCGGTCGATCTCGAAATTCCCACGGACCGACTCCCACTCGCAGGGCTCAACAACAACGAACAACCGCGAGCCTTTACCGGAGTTTTTGAGGTCGTCTGGAATCGAGCACGGGGTACTATGCGCCGCCAGATTCGAAACCGAACGAAGACGAGAGCGACCCACACTCAACAAGCTCAACAACAACGACGCGAGAGCCTCTAGCAGCGTTTTTTGGAGTGGTCGGAAGCGGCGCGGGTACCGGTCTTTTGGGCGCGGCGCGGCCCGAACTAAGGGGAAAATCTGCGGGGGCCTGGGGATGACGAGTTCGGTTCGGCTGTCGATCGATGCACACAGTGCGTTGGAAATCTCCTACTTGAAATTCGCATAGCAGTTAATTAGACGATGTCGCGGCAATATGCTGATGGAATTACTCTTCTGGCCATTGCATTCTGGGTCCCCTGTCCATCCAATGAAACCATCCCCTGCGGCCGATAACGTTACGTTTGTATCGCTGCCGAAATGGGCCGCGCAGGTGGATTTACATTGGCCGATTGTCGCCGCTGGGAGGGACGTGATCACGCCTTTTTCATTGGGTTGAACGGTCACAGAGATCGTATAAGAATTTGCAACTATAGATACACAAGGGCGATACTCCGACCACAGATGTTGCTTTTCCTTACTCCCCCTTCCAATTGCGGTGTAGCAGACCTTTTTTTCGCTAAGCGGCTTCTGAAACACGATGCCAAAGCAACGTCTAGGCGGCCCACATCCGCCGTCGTTTGCTCTGTAATGCCAGTGGTAAACGGTTTCATTGTGATCGGCCCAAACGTCTTCGTTAATTGAATCAATATCAATCGAATAGCCTTTTGGGGCATAGATACACTGAGCGTCGGAAGGGAAGAGAATATCTACTTTATTGTCGGGTGTTATGAAATCGACTCCGACTTGAGGTCCGATAACTTTATCGACACAAAGATTGTCTATCGTCTCGGAGAGCGGCTGCGCCCGAACGAATTCCAATGTAAAGAAGGTCGCGACGACTAGCTGACGCTAGCAAGGCGACAAGCACCGTTGTTGACACCTTATGCCACTATTGGTCCCTCAGAACACGGCGCGATACTAGGCAGCCGGCCCTCACCCCGGGGGGCACCCCTTTGGAAAACAAGGGCCCTCTGTTCTGCAGATGCCGCAGGGGGCTTAGGGGGTACCTTGCCCACTGGTCTTTAGATTTCCAGGGGTGGACTCTCACCCACAACCTCGAACAACAACAACGCCGGTCGAGGTTTAGCGCTGTTTTTGAAGTCTCCGGAAAAGCGCATAGGGGGTACCTTGGCCGACGCGGCCCGAGATAAATTCATAGAAAACGCGCGGGAGTCGCTACGCGCAGCAATTTACCCAAGGACCGTACAGACCCCTACGAATAAAACTAATTGAGCCAGATCTCTAAGTCAGCAATGATAAGGCCAAGCCGCGTGGCATTAGAATGGGCAATAGCGAGTCCCACGGTCGTTAGCACTGTGTTCTGAAGTTGCGTGCCACTCCATCGCCCCAAAAATGTTTCGACGGTTGGGCCGATGGCGGAAAGCAGCGCGATAATTTCAGCGTCTGGCATGAGATTCTGACCGAGCAAACTGACCAGTTCTGTCTGGCTCTCAAGCGAGACACCTTGTGCCGCGCATTTTTGTTCGACCGTTGACTGATCTAGGGCCCAAACCTGCTGCTTCGCGGCGTCACTAATGCAGGGGGCAATTAGCCCTGCAAGCGCCTGCTCAGATTCACGCGCTCGTATCGAGTCAAATCTAGCCGGTTCTTGGCCGTTCGATACTAATCCGGGATAAACGCGACGAATGATTTCGGGTATAGAGATAGCGCCCATTTCAACCGTTGCAACGCCCGTATACGCGAGATAAGGATATACGGATCCCGACTTAGGAATGGAATCTGCCAGCGGCAAGACCTTATCGCGGAAATACGCAAGTAGCGCGTCTCGCGAACCCATGGAAATTTCGCGTGAATGGCGCAACAAGAAAATGACCGTTATTAGGTCAACTTGGTCCGCAGCCAGGCGGGACATAGTTTCAATCGATTGCGTAAGTACGAGCTGGCGAAGAGAACGTTCTTTTTCTGCCGCACGCTCTACCAAAAGGTCCACTAAGACGGTTTCGAGTTTTTCGTCGCCGGAGCGAGCGAACGCCTTTTGTGCCTCCAAGATCGAGTGCTGAAAATCCGGTTCACTCGTCTGCTGGATTCCTGCCGGATGTCGGGACTGCAATTCGTCGAGGAATTTCTCGGTAATGTGCTCAGCCCGCTCCCGCGCAGTCTGTTGCGCGAGCCCAGCCAATTCCACCGCGTTAGCGCGAAAGACGTCAAGCGCAATTTGTCTGGCCTCCGCGTACGTGACGCCCACGATAACAAGATCGCGACCCGCTTGGGCATTAAACGAATTGTCGCCAGCTTCTTGTCCCTGCTGCTGACCGAACGCCATGCTTATTGCTCCCGCTTCTTGTTGGAAATGCCTTTCACATTCGCATCACGACCGGCCTGAATATTCACCGAATCGTCACCGGCCGCTTGTTTCTGATTATTCCCGCTGCTTCGACTGAATAACCATCCGACGGCCGCCACAGCCGCTGTACCTCCCACGCCGCCGAATAGCCAGTCCCAATGTGAGCTAATCCAAGTCAGAATCTCCACACCGCCTCCGTGTAATCGAGCCATCGGGCACTCATTCGCCAAGCGTGAAGTGTAATCCGTTCAGACGAGCGAAGTGCTGCGTAATTGTTGGCTCACAAGGTGTACCTATTGCGCCAATGCAACAGTTAGCAAAAAGACTGGCTCAAAAGGTTGACTGTGTTTTGAGCCACCCGTATATTTGAGCCATTGATGTTTTGAGCCAACTACGGGGAAGACCACAGTGAAGACCATCTACTACGGGCGCATCTCGACCACCGATGGGCAGACGTCAGCGAGTCAGTACGATGACGCAGCCAAGCAGGGCGTTAGCGCCAAGCACGTTCACATTGACGAGGGCGTCTCTGGGTATCACGTAGCCCCCGAAGACCGCGCGGAGTGGAAACGAGTGGTCGACAAGCTGTCCGATGGCGGGGTGCTGTACGTGCGCTGGCTCGACCGCATCTCTCGCCGTTACGATGAACTCCACCGCACCATGCGCCAACTGATGGACGCGGGCGTCAAAGTCGTCTGCACGATGAATGGGATGATCTTCGACGGCACGGCCACCGATGCGATTTCCAAGGCCACCCGGGACGCGGTCTTGGCGTTCATGGCCGCCCAAGGGGAAGCGGACTACCTGAACCGCCGAGAGATGCAGCGGCGCGGGATCGAGACCGCCAAGGCCCAAGGGAAGCAGTTGGGGCGCTCCAAGGCCGCAGACGCTGCCGAGGTCGTGGGGTGGCGTGCCGAGCATGGCGCGAGCATCGCGAAGACTGCGGAACATTTTGGGATCAGCCCCGCGACCGTCAAGCGATATGCAAGCAGCCCTGCCTGAGCGAGGGTTGACCGGAGGGGCGGCGCGAGATCAGTGCAGGACCCCGCGCGGCAAGACATGTTGTATATATACAACATTTATTTTCGACACGCAGACGGCCTTTCTAGCTGGAACGCTGTCAGACCGCGCGGGGGTCTTCAGCCCCCAGGATCCGAGTGCAGCGCACGATAGCCGCGTGGCCAGCAAGGGCCGCCGAGGACTCTGCGGAGTAGCGGTCGACAACCTCAAAAATCCCGCTGTCTGCACCGACCATGGTCACATAGTGGTCGCCATCAAGCAGCGTCACCACCGAGATATCGCCCGGAAAACGGTCGTGCAGTATAAGTCCGGTATTCATTACTTCAAGCCCTCGAGTTAGGCAGGAACTACTAGCGACTGTAACCGCGTTTACAACAGGCAGTGACGAATTAGTACTCCTCCTAGAAGAGGAGCCCAGCGGTGAATTAGTGGCCACACCAGAAGAAGAGCCCAGTGGTAAATTCGTACGTCCATATGAAGGAGCCCCGCCTATGGGATCACCAAACGCAATAGCTATCGAATAAGTACGTGCGTTTGAGGACGGCACCCGCGCTGCTCTCGCGGTCTCCCGAGGGCAAGCAGCCGTTTAGGGCCTACATGTAGAGAAAGACCGTCTGCGTCCCAAACTGACACTTACCCCCACCAGCAGAACGACGACATTTAGCCTTCATTAGAAGGACGGCATTTACCCACCACGTATAGAACAAGCGCCCACTGCCTTACCCTCACTATAGAAAAACAACATTTAGTCTTCCGTTAGAGAGGCCGCCGACCCGTCATGGCCACCAACCGCGCCCGCCTGGTCATACCCCCTCTGTAAGAGCGTTTTAGCCTTTCCGGCCACGTCAGGCCACCTATTATCCCTTAGCCATATCCCGCCAGCCCGTTTCAGGTCCCCATGGGAGCCCAAGCGGATGCACACACGCGCTCGTCGACATTGCGGCGGTGTTGTTGCGTGGCGGCCCCCTTATTTTTTGCTGAATCACACATAGAAAGGAACACCAATGAACACCCGAGAAACAACCCTGTCGAGCGCATCCCAAGGGCTGGTCGTCCGCCCATATGCGAAGCGCGGAACGAAAACGGCGGCGCGTGAAGCAGCCCGCAAAGCCGGTCGGAAGACGTTCCTGTTCACTTGCCACAGGCACGGTCTCACGGTGTTTGGGACTGCGGGGCAAGGCCACTGCCGAACGTGCAATGCAGACCGCCAGCGAGCGGCCTATGAACGCCACAAGCGTGCCGAGCTGGCAAGTAGCGAGAGCTACGCGCCCACGGCAGCAACGGAGTAACCAGAGATGCTGAAACAAACCAAGACCCAGGCAGCGCTAGCGGCGCGTCAGCGCGGAGAACCGAGGTTCCCATGGACCTGTCGACACCACGGCGAAGCCGCGCACTACGCGAGCAACCGGAAATGTGTGGCGTGTGCGGTGCAAGTCGACGCGGCAAGAATCGAGCGCCGAAGGACCGATGCAGCTTGTCGGGACGCGTACAACGAAGGCCAGCGCAACTGGAGGCAGAAGCGCATGGAGGCCCCTGAGTACCGCGAGGCTTGCCGGGAGTACTTCAGGAACGCTCACGCGACCAACGCAGAGAGGCGCGGCAAGACACGCGAACACGCGGCGGCGCAAGATTGGCGGAAGGCCACGGAGGGCGGAAGCATGACCGGTTGGTACCGTCTCGAGCGCGAGGCACTCCAGCAAAAGTACGGCGCATGCCGCCCGGGCTTCGAGATCGACCACGGAATTCCAAAGGTCGCCTTGGATTCCGAGGGCAATCACGTCGCCGCAGGGCTCCACTGCATGGCTAACACGCTCGAGACGCCACAGAAGGTCAACAGCCGGAAGCGTTGCCAGTTCGACCCCAACAACAACCGTCTGCAGCGCAACGCGAACCGGCACCCGGGTGGCGCGTTCGACCCGAACCCGACCGAACACGAATTGGCGCTGATTCACCTAGCCGACGAGCTGGGGACGCCGGCGGATGTTTCACTTGCGGCCCTGCGGGAATCCTTGGACGCCAAGGCGCGAGAACACGAACAGCACGTCGCGGCTGTGTTATCGAAGTTGCCGGATGCGGTCGCCTGAGCACGAAGCATTCCTCTAGATACCTGGGACTCCAAATTGAGCAAGAGCGCCCCGCCTAACCCCTATCTGTTCTGACCAACAAATGATGGTCGAGTCTGTCTGGGTGTCCCTGGGGCAGACCACAGCCCTGTCCCTATGGGTCTCCACTCACGCCGAAGACGAGACCGATTTATGACAACCATCAATAAATAGGTAATAGACCAAGTAATGATGGTCTACCTACCTCAGCACCACCTAGCTCAATCCCGTTTGTCTTTATTCGATGGTCATCCCCCTATAGGTATGGCTTGGCGCAGCCAATGAGTCCCTGTGTCTCCTGGAATCTAGGCTGCCCATGGACGACCAAGGTCATTTATACAACATAGAAGCATCCTCAGAGCCTTGTCCCATAAGGGGTTGAGGGTTGAAGAATTGCTGTTATTCAGCACATTCCGAGCAAAATTAATGAAGATCGACGATGAAGAACTGCGGGCCGTCTCCACGGTGGCAGCGACCGAAGCTCGCTTTGTGCCATTCGGTGGAACGTACAAAGTAGTTCCCAGGGAACGCCTGAGGGCTGCAGGGTGGAGAGTTACCAAGGGCATGCGCCCAATGACTCAGGTCACCCCGGACACCTGGGTTGACACCGAGACCGGCGAGATCATTACCAAGACGGAAGCACAGAAACGCGGCATCAAATTACCGATGGCCCGTTCCAACTCAGACAAGGCCCTGCACATGCACGCCTGTATCTTAGCCTGTACCCCTAGCGAACGACCCTTCGTCAGCTACCTCCTGAAAATGCGGAACCAGCGCGGCGGCCTGGCGGCTCCCCTGGACACCATCTTGGACCGTTGGATTGCTGCCGCGTGCCTTGGCATCCGGTCGACCGATAAGGCACGCAAGCGAAAGCAACTTCGGGCCACCATCGAGCGCCGCAAGCTGATGGTCAACGATACGACGATGGCGAAGGACCTCATGATCCTGAACCCGAACATCACGAAGCAGGAAATGATTGAAGAGGCGGCGAACTGTACGACCCGCGTTATCTGCCAATCAAAGACAACGCCAGCGGTGTGCTAGATCGCTGCCCGTAGGCTCCACCGCGCCGCTTCCGAGGCCGGGATAGGGGCAGGCGTCAGTTGACCTATCTGCCCGACAATTCAAATCAGCTTTTGACATCGACCAGCGCATAACCTTGGTCATCAAAGTACTTTGTGAGATCCGCCGTGTAGGCTGCGTTCTCCACCAGTTCTACGATGCCTAAAAGTTCCTTACCTGCTTGACTTAGCTGCACACCGCTTAAGCGAAAGCCTGTGAGTTGCTCTTGTGTTGGTGCCTTCTTTGGGAGTAGGCCAAAACGGCGATTTGCATATTGAAAAGGAAGAAGGACATTGTTATTTTGAACGACGCTAGCCGCGTATCCCATGACTGACCCAAAATCGCTGATGATGAGCCCGTATTCGAACAAAATGTTTAACTCTGAAAAACTGAGGCCGAACTTCTGTAAACCGTTCTGCCCGGCTGGCTGACCAAGGTCCAATATCCGAGCGTCGATGACTCCAGGCCCGTATCGAAGCGTGCACGACATCGAACACAGTACGCGGAACAACTCGGCTGCGTGGTTGTCTAGCTGAGCCATCAACTTCACGGTACGGATCGAGTAGGACTTCGGGCGCTTGATTTCACCGGCAAGAATTTTCCCAAACAGCCGTTGCATGTGCTCGCTGCTCATATCCACGGATTCGCGTTCGAATGCGTTAAGCCAGTCTTCGCTAATCTCCTCGGGCTCAGCGGCAACTTCGCCTGAATCCTCCCGCTTTACCTCTTCAGCAGCATATTGCAGCACTTGCGCTGCATTGATTTGTTGTCGAAGGATGCGGCTAGCATTGGTTGCGGTAGCGATTGCGGCTAGCGACCGGTCCACTTCGATCGATTTCGCCAGCGTCTTTCCGGTTGCGTTCGTAACCGCAACACGCGCATCGGATGTCGCTTTTATCTCGGCAGCCTTTCCGTCGATATACGCGTTGGGCACCTTCATGAGATGGTTAAATGCCTTGGCAACATTTTTTCTGACAATCGCTGGGATGTGCCCGAAGTGCACGCCGATAGCGTCGAAAACCGTTGTAAGTACGCCGCCACCGTCATCCGACGCGGGGTCATTCTCAGGATCTAGCAAGTCAGTCATTTAGTGTGTCCTGTTTGTTTTGAGGAGCCGTGTGCGGCGGCTACCGCGTGCGTAACGCAGCATGATAGATGACCGCATTGCCCAGGGCATCGCTGCCTCAATTATTACCGCTCGCTTCAGCTGCTGCGAAAACCTCTTCTACCGCGCTAACGTGCCAAACTCGCCCCAAATCTGATTCGGGGTTCACCCTGCCAGAATAGATCCCGAGGAACTCCCACGCCACAATTCCCCCTCCCATCGTGGTGGAAATCTTCCCGTTTTCAATTTTTGTAAATGTGCCCGCCCGATATGCGATCACGGGCGACCCAGACTGGCCCTGTCGAGTTCGGCAGTCAATGAGAAAGGTCTGATTGTCGGGTGTCACAATACCCAACTCCTGAGCCATAAATCCTGTCGCCCAAATTGGAAACCGTCCTGTGGAAGTTAAACCGAAAGGGAATCCTATTACGCTAACTGCCTCAGCGGGCCGAACCACCATGTTGACTCGGTCTTTGTTTGTCTTAAGGTAGTACGGTACTTTATGGACGTCGCTTCCCCATTTCAAATTCAACGCAACTAAGTCGGCTGCGGCACCAAGGCGGGGATGCTCAATCCACCAGGGCTGACCGTCGTCTTTGTAAAGAGGCAGCGTGACGCAGTGCCACTCTCCCACATCCAAAGGAGGCTTATGGAAATAGATGCGGATATTGTCAGGGATCGCGCCGTGTTTTTTGTCCAAACATGCGCCTGTCTCTTGGTGCCTTCCTGTGACGTTATGGCGATTTGTAATTAGGGCGCAGTGTGAGGATTGGTCGTTGGCTACGAGAAATGCTGTTCCACTGCTAAGCAAGGTTTCCTGGAATCGCATTTCAATGTAAAGCGACTTCAGTGACGGGACTTCTAGACCCAATGTCAATGCACTGCCTGGTGCCGGGATCATGTCAGGCGGTATGGCGGACGCTTCAATGCTCATAAAGATTTCTCGAAATGAAGTGTCGTTGATTCTACGCGTTCTCAACGCGCAGCCGCCGTGGCATTTAGCGTACCGCTTCCGTGGCCTTCGTCAGCCAATCCGCCAGCATCTCGAGCGGGTAACCCTTCCCATAGCTCGCCCCAACCCCGGGCGTGGCATGCCCGAGAATCTGGTCTTGACCCGAATCAGGGCAACCGGCGGCGCGTAGCTGGTCTTTCATACTGTGGCGCAAGCTGTGGCAGGACAGCCCTGAGCCTTGTAGGCCGTCCTGACCTCGTATCCACTTGTTTAAGACCGCCGACACCGAGTCAGCCGAGCATCTCTCTGCCGTTGTGTAGCGGGGGAACGCGAACGCGCTACTGTGGGCGATCTTGTGGGCTTCCTTGAGCGCCATGATTGCCCGTGGGGTCAGCGGGACCTTGCGGATGCTGCTGGTGTCGTTCTTCAAGGTGCGCCAAGAATGCTCTTTGAGATCGATGTAAGGAGTCGCAGCATGAAGATGGACGTCAGCGGCAGCGAGGCCCACGACCTCGGCCAGGCGACACCCCGTTTCAGCCAGCACGGTGACGATACAGCGGAGCTGGTCCCATCCCTTGGACGCCGCCCACGCATCAACAGCAACGTGTAACGCCATTAGCTGGGCGACCGTGAACGGGAGACGCTCTTTTGCGTCTTTCCCGGCCCCCGGTATCTCCACCTTGGCGAACACGTTGTCAATGCCTAGCTCATTTTCTCGTATGCCCAGACCGAACGCGGCGCGGAGCGTGGTGAGATAGCGTCCAACGGTTGTGGTACTCACGGACTTACCGCCTGCGTGGTGCCCTGCGAGTAGCCAAGCGACAAACCTATTCACGTCGGACCGACGAACCTTGCCAAGCTCTCTGTCGGAACCCAGGAATTGCCGGAGATACCCGAAGACCAAGCGAGCGTCTTTTTCGGTATTTGGGCGTGCAGCGGTGTACTGGTCGAGACAATCAGCAAGGGTGACCTTGGCGCGAGCCTGGAGCATCTGGAGAGCTATGGCATTGACGGGCGACAAGTGCGGGTCCACCTGGTGACCGTGAATGATGTCCTCGTCTTCCCTGACCGAGCGCGGCAGATGGTCGTCCAAGAAGTCATAAAAGGCGTCCAAGGCCTCCGGGGTGGCCTGTGGGTCTCCCGGGTCGATACCGTACCGGCCCAATAACTGATGTGCTTGGCGCTGGAGACCCGCTCTTGTGGGGTTCCGGAGATCGGCCCATTGGCGGTCCTGTTCGGTGACATGGCTGGATATCAACCGCGCCGCCACCTTAGGGTCCCGAGTGCCGAGACTGAACTGGATCCACGTTTTGCCGACAGATGCGACTAGGTCATTAGGGACCTTTCGCTTGAACCACAGTGTTTCCGTACCCGGTCTAGGCCAGAGATAGCGGATGGAGACTGTCATGATGCTATTGAGACGAAAGGCGGTCATCGTAGGTACACCAGTTGGTACAGTTCTGGGTACGCCACGGACACCAATTAGACCTTGGAGGCCTTGCTGGGAAAGGGTTTCGACTGAGTTGCTGCCGAGTTCCTGGTCCCCCCGACAGGAATCGAACCTGTATCTAGCGCTTAGGAGGCACTTGTTCTATCCATTGAACTACGGGGAGATGGATATTTGCAATGGGACGACTGGAGCTTTGCTGATATTGGCTTTGGCCGTATCCCGTGGGCGTTTCCGGCATTTCTGCTTCTTCCTAAATGAAGCGCCGTAACAGCCTGTGAACCCCAGTTTATAGCAGCCTCTGCTACAAATTGACCCTGTAGCGCTGAAAAGAGATCTGGCACTGCTACAGTTTCCGAGCGGGGTAAAACATGGCTTCAATCCTGCCAGTCGGCAGTCGCTGGCGTGCCCAGGTGCGCAAGCGAGGGCAGAGTATAGCAAAAACGTTCAAAACGAAAGGTGCCGCCGAAGCCCGGGCGCGGGAGAAAGAAGTAGAGATCGAGAACGGCCAGAATGCGGTCGACGCCGCCACAGTCAAGGTCGGCGAGTTCGTCAGGAAATACCGCACAGCCCGCGCATCACCTCGCGCTGGTGCGCGATCGCAAGCATCCCCGGCAGAAGATCGGCAACAACGAGTGGATTCCGCTGATCGGCGACGCGTTCGAAGTCATCATGCGGCAACCGCGTTACCCGGTGCCGCCGGAATACACCGAAAAGCGCAAGGCAGATCCGAAGGCGCCGCCGCACAGGAACGACTACATTTTCCGGTTCGACAAGGGCACCGCGAGCAAGTACTTCAAGCAGGCCTGTGATGCCAAGGGCTCTGAAGACGCTCAAGCGCCTTATCGCCACCGTGCGTGCGAATCTCGTCAATAGCGAGCGTCGACGAGACAATCTTGTCTCGGACCAGCTTGTGAAGTGCCGCTGTCGTCCACACGGAGACCGTTGAGGCGAAGGTGCAGGTGCCTGTGCCGTGCATCGATTCCGTTCCGCCGACGCCTGTGTTCCTGTCCGATGCGGAATTGCTGGCCGCGCCAAACGGTTCGGCCGTCGACCGGCTCTGGCGGGATCATCTGCAGCGCAAGCAATGGGAGGGTTAGCTTGAGGCGTTGGTGGTCGCGTGCGTGGGTTTGAAGAAGTGAAAAAGAAGCCCGCCAGCGGACCAGCCGGCAGGCTGAAAGACTTTTTAAGGGAATGTGAGTTCGCCACAAACTCGCCCTCAAATAGTCCGAGGTGACGTGAATATAGGGCTATAGAAAGTCTGCAGGAAACAGGTTGCGGCGCAGGACAAAGTATTGGCGGAATGGATCAACAAAAAAAAGCCCATCAGAAACCGATAGGCCGAAATGTCCGTGGATCAGTCCGTGTGCGTGCAATCTACTCCCGCTGCCCGCGTCGGCGCCGCGCATCGGCCTTGAACTTGACCGCGTCCGGGTTGCGGGCGTATCTAACCGAAGATAGGTACGCCGGAGGCGCTTTGAAGTTGCAGACCGGTTACGCAGCGGTCATCTCGGCGTTGGTGATTGCGGTGCCTACTCCGCTCGGCACCTCGCTCGGTACCTCTATTGGGTAAATTCAAGCCGCGCGCCCGGCCCGAATTTGGCCGTACATCAGGCTGGCCTGCGAGCAATCATGTCCGCCACCTCGTCACACCACGCGATATAGGCCTGTTCCGCCAGCACCCCACGGCGCGCCACCAGCAGCGGTCCAAGCTGACGCTCGGTCAGCATGGCCTGTCTTGCGAGAAAGAATTCAAGTTGGACCTCGTGGTCCGCACGCACCTCGCGGATTTGCTGCAACGCTGTATCGCGCGGCAGCAAATCGAAGCACAACACCCGCAGTATCTGTTCGTCCTTGATGGCGGGGCGCGGCGAACCGTTAGCCACCCACGCCCTCAGCTTATCGAGCCCAGCAGCGGTCATGCTGTAGATCGAGCGGTCCGGCCCGCGCGTTCCCGGCAGGCGCTCCGACTGGATGAGTTCATCCTTTTCCAGTTCGCGCAAAGCGGGGTAAACCGAGCTGTGCTCAACCGACCAGCAATGCTGGCCCACCATCTGCAGCCATTTGGTCAGTTCATAGCCGGAACGCGGCTCGTTATAGATACCGGCAAGAAGAACGTATTTCAGCGGCTTTTCCTTGCCTGTCGCGGTTTCCTTCAGATCATTCACTCGCATTGCTCCTGGATTGCGCCAACGCGCACACGGAATGACTATGTTTTTTTTGACATAGTCAAAACGACGTGTCACTATGTATTTTCCTACATACTCGATGTTATCAGGAAGGCCATGTCCCAAGAAACTATTCTCGTCACCGGCGCCGCTGGCAGCGTCGGTTCGACCGCGCGCGCGGCCATCGCCAACCTGCTGGAACAAGGTCATCGGGTACGCGCCATGGTGCGCAAGCTGGACGCGCGCGCCGACAGCCTGCGTGATATGGGCGCCGAAGTCGTGGTCGCCGACATGCTCGACATCGTCGCCGTGCGCGCAGCCATGCAAGGCTGCTCAGTGGTGTATTTCACGATGTCGGTTTCGCCCGAATACCTGGAAGCAGCCGCTACCGTCGCGGTCACAGCCAAAAGCCTGGGTGTGAAGGCCTTCGTCAATCTGTCGCAGATGACGCTGTCGCAGATGAGCGAGACAGAGACCACCGGCAGCCCGCAACAGAAGCAGCACTGGCTCGCAGAGCAGATGCTGCGTTGGTCCGGCCTGCCGGTGGTCTACCTGCGTCCAACTGCTTTCTTCGAAGGCTTGTTCCTGCCGGCGGCCAAGGGCATCCGCGACGACAACGCCATCCGCCTGCCGTTCGCTGATGGCAGGACCTCGCCGATCGCCGCCGCCGACGTGGGGGCTGCCGCCGCTGCTGTGCTGGCCAACCCACAGCCGCATATCGGCAAGGTCTACGAATTGACCGGCCCCCAGTCGCTGACGATGACTGAGCTCGCACAGGAATTCAGCAGCGCTCTGGGACGCACAATCCAATACGTCAATGTGCCGCCGCAGATCTGGGAAGCGAAGCTGCGGGAGCTCCAACAGCCGGCGCATCTGGTCGCACACCTGGTCATCATGGCCCAGCTGCATCGCAACAACCGCTACGACCGCATGACCGACAACTTCCAGCAGTTGGTCGGCCGCGCGCCGATTTCCGCCGCCGAATTCGCTCGCCGCCACGCGGCCGCGTTCACCGCCGACTGATCCCCCTTTCTAACGGGAAACAACGATGGAATTCGTTCTCGCTTTTCAACAGCCGCCAAACGTCTATGAAACCTACGCCGATCTGCTCAAAGCGCAGCAAGTCTCGCTCGCGTGGAAACAGTACATGGGCGCCCTCGCGGCCGCCGGCGTCATGCGGGCCGGCACGCAACTCGATCCGCGTAACGCCAGCACGGTGCGGATGCGGGACGGCCAGCGCCAGGTCCAGGATGGCCCGTCCCCGGACGCGCACGCACTGTTTGGCGGCTTTGTGGTGATCAATGTCGAGACGCTGGCAGAGGCTTTGAATTGGGCCGAACTTAGCCCCAGCTCATCGGCCGGATTCACGGAAGTGATCCCGGTCCTGCCGATCACCCGCGCCTAGGTGCCGATAAGATCATGCCCGCTACTCTCGCCAATCAGGCTGAGAAGATTTCTTCTCAGCCTGCCAACCTGCCGGCCAACGAACTGCTCCATGGTCCGCTGTTGTCAAACTTGATCCGCCTTGCCTTGCCGACAGTCGCCGTGCTGTTCATGACGACCTTGCTAGGTGTCGCCGAGACCTATTTTGTCAGCTCACTGGGCCTGAAAGCGATCGCCGCAACATCGCTGGTGGTTCCCGTCATGATCATGATGACCACGGTAGCGAGTGCCGGCATCGGCGGCGGCGTGTCGTCGGCTATCGCCCGAGCCACCGGCGCCCGCCGCCAGGACGAGGCGCAAAGCCTGGCCTGGCATGCGGTGGTCATCGCCGTCGTAGCAGGCGGACTGTTCGCCCTTGTGCTGCTGCTGGCCGGCCCGGTGCTGTACCGCAGCCTTGGCGGCAGCGGGCCATCGTTGAACCAGGCCGTGCTCTACTCGAACATCCTGTTCGGAGGCGCGATCCCTTTCTGGATATTGTTGCTGCTGCAGGCATCGCTGCGCGGCGCCGGCAACGTCAAGGTGCCGGCGATGATCATACTGGGCGGCGCGGTCGCCGGCCTGATACTGTCACCGATGCTGATCAACGGCTGGCTGGGTGCGCCGCGAATGGGTGTGGCAGGCGCCGGCGTCGCACAGGTCCTGTGCAATATTGCCGCGCTGGGCGTGGTGGTCGTCTACATGCGTTCGCCCTCGTCGACGTTGCGCCTGCGCCGCTATCGACTGCAGCGCAAGCATTTCAGTGCGATTCTCGGCGTCGGCTTGCTGTCGGCGATCAATGCCGTCATGTCGGCCATGTCAGTCACCGCGCTGACCGCTGCGGCCGGTGCCGTGAGCGTTGCCGCCATCGCCGGTTACGGCATTGCATCCCGCCTCGACATGCTGCTGATACCGGTGATGTTCGGATTCGGCACTGCCGCGATCACGCTGGTGGGCACGAACCTGGGCGCAGGCAACGTTGCGCGTGCGCGACGCGCGGCGATCGTGAACGTACTGTTCGTTGCCGGCGTGGTTGGCCTGGTCGGACTCGTTGTCTCGCTCTTTCCGCTGCCCTGGATGGGCCTCTTTACCAGCGATAGCGCCGCTATGGCGGTCGGCGCACGGTATCTGCATGTGGTCGCGCCTTTCTATGCGGTGATCGGCGTGATTTTCGAACTCTACTTCGCAGGTCAGGGGGCACGCCGCATTTTCTGGCCGATGACCGCAAGCGTGGTGCGTTTCGTATTTGCGCTGGCCGCGATGGTGCTGGTCCTGCAGGGTTACGCGAGCCTGCACACAGCTTTCGTGATAGTGGCAGTCAGCATCGTCGTGGCGGCGACCATTAGCCTGCTTGGATTCCTGCGGACCCGCTGGGATCGTTAGGCATCAGTTGGAGTCTGCGACGCCTCAACTCTCACGCGCGTGGCTTCTACAAATATACCCGGTAGGTAAGCCGAACACATCGGCTTGCTGTCTGCTTATTCAAACGAAGAAACTCATCACGTCGACGATCCACTTCTGCTACAAGACCGTTTTGAAGCCCGAGCAGTTTGTCGCCGGCCTCACGGACTTCGGGCCTGATCGCTCGAAGCTCTTTGGCAATAGCGCCGATGAATACCCCAAGGTTCATCGGCGTGACCCCTTTGAGGCCGACGTCACAGAGGGCTCGGGCGGTATCTGGGAACGCCTGCACTACGACTGGTCCGACCCCGACTGTGTCGTAATGAAGACAACCGACTCCAACGTGTGGGGAGGTCGGGCCATACCTACACATTTACGCGTCTGCCCTACGGGACGACTGCGCTGGACGCGGTCGTTGTTCGCGAAGGCAAGAACATCAAGGGACGGGTGCTCAGGTTCGTGCTCGGAACCATCGTCAGACACATTCTGGAAAAAGTCTTTGCAGACAGTATCAAGGCCATTGAAGCCCGGCACGGTGCGGCAAGAAAAGAATGCGCGTCTTGTGCCAGCTAATCCTCCCGTGCAGGCGGCGACCTGGACAATCCGTCGCACAGCCCAAGTGTTTGCGGGAAGCCGACGATGTTGCGGTCGCGACCCAGGCGGCACCGATCGTTAGCGGAGATCGCGCAACCCTCGCCTTCTGAAGTCCGACGCCTGCTTGCAGAGTGGAGCAAACCTCTGAACGTCCGGCGGGCGGTACGGGCGAATGGCGACGTGTGGCCGATTGTCGTCGGATGAACGCGCGAGCAGGGACTGCGCGATAGTCAGCGCAATGGGCTAGGAGGGGAAGTTTCGCGTGCCACAGATTTTGCTACGGCAATGGTAGCAATCCCTATCTGACGGGCGTTGCGCCTGTCATTCCACCCCTGAACTACGGGCAGAGGGCCGAACCAAAATAATCGCTGCAATCCCGCCGACGAACAATCCGGGCAGGGACCAGGCGAGTCCAAATTCGCCAGCGAGCGCGGAGGATATCAAACACGCCTGGCCGCGAGGAGGGGTGCAAAGCCCGTCCCACAAAGCAAACGGCCCAGCGGGCATCACCCACTGGGCCGCGCGAACCTCCCGGCGCACTACATCAAGCAGCGCACCTCCGGCTCAATCGAGCTCACTCAGAATTCCACCACCGCAAACTCCGCCTTGCCTACATCGCACAGTGGGCAGCGCCAGTCGTCCGGAATCGCGGCGAAGCGCGTACCCGGGGCGATGCCTTCTTCAGGAAGGCCTTCTTCTTCGTTGTAGATCCAGCCGCAAATCAGGCAGACCCAGCTCTTATATTCAATCAGTTCAATTACTTCGCTCACGACGTACTCTTCTTTGGTTCGGTGCATTGATCCGCCCAGTCTGCCCCTTTTTTGGGCATGGCGGCGACTCGCAATATTACCGGAATTTGTCAATTGGACAGATATTTACCCATGCGGCATCGCCGCAAAGCGCTTGAGACGTGTCCGGGCCCGCGTGACGGACCCGTCATACACAGCGTGTATGCTTTGATCCGCAGCTAGTCGTTTGGACAGGCGCGCCGGGCGCCTGGCATGCATTGCGACGATCGGCCTCAGGCGACTCGCGCCACGATCGACGCCTGCGTGGCCCGCGCATGACTCTTGTTTCCCAAAAAGGAGAAAAACGATGTTCAAAAACAAATGGTTGGCCGGAACTGTACTGGCCGGGTTGCTCGCGATATCGGGCGCGGCGCAGGCCGCAGGCGTGTCTTTCGTGCAGCCGGCGGACGGCGCGACCGTCACCAATCCGGTGCACGTGGTGTTCGGTGTCGACGGCATGAAGATCGCGCCAGCCGGCACGATGACGGAAGGCACGGGCCATCATCATCTGCTGATCGACGGCAAGCCGCTTCCCAAGGGCGAAGTGATTCCCGCCACCGACAAATCGCTCCACTTCGGCAAAGGCCAGACCGAAACCGATCTGACGCTGCCGCCGGGCGACCATACGCTGACGCTGCAATTCGGCGACGGCGCGCATCGTTCGTATGGGCCGGAGATGAGCAAAACCATCACGGTGCACGTGAAGTAACGTGACAGGTGAGGCGGTTGGACGAGCGCGAGCGCCGTCCGGCCGTATTTTTCTGTTTTATCTCCTGGCTTGCGCAGGGCTTGAACGCAGTCGGATCCGGTCTGCATCGGGCTTGCGTACGGTTCCTCCCCATTTTGCAAGCCGGTCATTCGGCCTATCTCTTCCGGCATACAGGCACCTGCCCGCGCGCCCGGTACAATGAGCAGTTCCGACTCATCGCTGTCTTCTCCAATTCTCCATGTCGCTTTACACCATTACCGGGGCCCAACTGGCGTTCGGTCACGTCGCGTTGCTCGATCACGCGGATTTCTCTCTCGAAGCGGGCGAGCGCGTTGGGCTGATCGGCCGTAACGGCGCGGGCAAGTCGTCGCTGCTGAAAATCGTCGCCGATCTGACCAAGCCGGACGACGGCCTCGTCACGCGCCAACAGGGCCTGACGTCGGTCTACGTGCCGCAAGAGCCGGAGTTCGATACGGACGACACGGTGTTCGAAGCGGTCGCCGCCGGTCTGACCCACGCCCGCGAGTTGCTGGATCAATACGACGCGGTCGCCAATCAGCTCGCCGACGAGCCGGAAGGCCCGGAGCACGACGCGCTGATGTCGCGCATGAACACGCTGCAGTCGGCGCTTGACCATTCGGACGCCTGGAACTGGAGCACGCGCGTGGCCACCACGCTGCAGCAGATCGGTCTGAATGGCGAGGCGCGAGTCGGTTCGCTGTCGGGCGGGATGCAAAAGCGCGTCGCGCTGGCGCGCGCGCTGGTTGTGCAGCCGGACGTGCTGCTACTCGATGAGCCGACCAACCACTTGGACTTCGACGGTATCCGCTGGCTCGAGGAACTGCTGGTCTCGCTGCGTGCTGGCTTGCTCTTCATTACCCACGATCGCGCGTTTCTCGATCGTGTCGCCACGCGCATCGTCGAACTGGATCGCGGGCGTCTGCTGTCGTATCTGGGCAATTTCAGCGCCTATCAGACCAGGAAGGCGCAGCAGCTTGAAGTCGAGCAAGTGGAAGCGGCCAAGTTCGACAAGCTGCTTGCCCAGGAAGAAGTGTGGATTCGCAAGGGCGTGGAAGCGCGCCGTACGCGCAGCGTCGGCCGGATCGCGCGGCTTGTGCAGATGCGCAATGAACGCGCCGAGCGCCGCAACGTGCAGGGCAACGTCAAGCTCGACGTGGGCCAAGGTGAGAAGTCCGGCAAGATCGTTGCCGAACTGACCGACGTCACCAAACGCTACGGTTCGCGTACGGTGGTCGATACCTTCACGGCCACGGTCATGCGCGGCGACAAGATCGGCTTCGTCGGTCCGAACGGTGCGGGCAAGACCACGTTGCTGAAGATGATCCTCGGCGAGTTGCCGCCGGACGAAGGCACGGTGCGCATCGGCACCAATCTGCAGGTTGCGTACTTCGACCAGATGCGCGCGCAGCTCGATCTGGACAAGAGCCTGGCCGATACGATCAGCCCGGGTAGCGAGTGGGTCGAAGTCAACGGCCAGAAGAAGCACGTGATGAGCTATCTCGGTGACTTCCTGTTCGCGCCGGAACGCGCGCGGTCGCCGGTCAAGTCGCTGTCGGGCGGCGAGCGCAATCGCCTGCTGCTGGCGCGTCTGTTCGCGCGGCCGGCCAACGTGCTGGTGCTCGACGAACCGACCAACGACCTCGACATCCCGACGCTCGAACTGCTCGAAGAACTGCTCACCGAATACGACGGCACCGTGCTGCTGGTCAGCCACGATCGCGCGTTTCTCGATAACGTCGCGACCTCGGTGATCGCGTCGGAAGGCGGCGGCAAGTGGCGCGAGTACGTCGGTGGCTTTACCGACTGGCAGATTCAGCGCGACCGCTCGCAGCAGATGGCGCAGGAAGCGCAGAAAGAGGCAGCGAAGGAAGTGGCGTCGAAGGACGCTGGCGTGCCGGCTGGCCGTAATACGCAGCGCGCCGCGAAGATGTCGTTCAAGGAACAGCGCGAGCTTGAAGCGCTGCCGGCGCAGATCGCTGCGCTGGAAGCGGAGCAGAAAACCATCGGCGCCCAACTCGAAGACGGTTCGGTCTTCGCGAAAGACGCTCAGGAAGGCACGCGCCTGACCGAGCGCTACGCCGCGATCGACGAGGAACTGCTGATTGCACTGGAACGCTGGGACGAGCTGGAAAACAAGCGGAAGTGATGTGCGGGGACGGCGTGATCCGAGGTTGCGCCGAATTCATGCGGGGGGCGTGGCTGCGCAGCGGGCCCATCGTAATTTTCACGGTCCCGTAGTGGTCTCATCGCGGTCGCATAGTTGGCCGAAGCCGTGCGTCGCCCCTTATCCAAACGGCCAATCCAGCACCACGTGAATTGCCGCCCGTATCGAAATCAGTAAAATACCCCGCGAACAGGCTTCCCCCGGCGTTCGCACCGGCTGGCCGTTGCCGGGCTGTGGAGCCCGCATCGAGCCGCCGTCGAGCGCGCCCATGGGAAGCCAGGCGATAAAACACGTTGCCCGCACTGCGGGCACCCCACCTAACCCCGTTGTTTCGTTTCGCTTTTTTTGAAAACTCAACGCATTGTCCACGGACCTGTCCACAGGACCTGTGGACAACGATGAACCGACGCACCCGAGTCAACCATGTCTACGAAAAAGCCAAACGCCGCGTATAGCGAAGCGTCGATCAAGGTGTTGAAGGGCCTGGAGCCGGTCAAGCAACGGCCCGGGATGTACACCCGCACCGAAAATCCGCTGCACATCATTCAGGAAGTTATCGACAACGCGTCGGACGAGGCCCTTGGCGGCCACGGCCGGCAAATCACGGTCACGCTGCATACGGACCATTCGGTCTCGGTCGAAGACGACGGCCGTGGCATTCCGTTCGGCCTGCATCCGGAAGAAGGCGTGCCGGTCGTCGAAATCGTTTTCACGCGCCTGCACGCGGGCGGCAAGTTCGATAAAGCCGCCGGCGGCGCCTACACGTTCTCGGGCGGCCTGCACGGCGTCGGCGTGTCGGTCACCAACGCGCTGTCCACCCGCCTCGACGTCACCGTGTGGCGCGACGGCAAAATCGCCGAATTGGGCTTTGCCAATGGCGACGTTGCGAAGCAACTCGAAGTGCGACCTGCAACAAAGGCAGACAAGAAGTCCGGCACGCGCGTTACCGCATGGGCCAATCCGAAGTACTTCGATTCGCCGAACCTGCCGCTCGGCGAATTGCAGCGTCTACTGCGCTCGAAAGCGGTGCTGTTGCCGGGCGTCGAAGTTACGCTCATCAACGAGAAGACCGGCGAGACGCAAACCTGGAAATACGAAGACGGTCTGCGCGGCTATCTGCTCGAAGGCATGAACGGCAGCGATCTGCTGATCCCGCTGTTCGAAGGCGAGCGCTATGTCGAAAACTCGCGTGCGAGCGAAGAGACGTTTGCCGAAGGTGAGGGCGCGGCGTGGGTCGTCGCGTGGAGCGAAGAAGGCACGCTGATGCGCGAGTCGTACGTCAATCTGATTCCGACGCCTGCGGGCGGCACGCACGAATCCGGTTTGCGTGACGGTCTGTTCCAGGCGGTGAAGAGCTTTGTCGAGTTGCATAACCTGCAGCCGAAGGGCGTGAAGCTGCTGGCGGAAGACGTGTTTGCGCGCGTGTCGTTCGTGCTGTCGGCAAAGGTGCTCGATCCGCAATTCCAAGGGCAGATCAAGGAGCGCCTGAATAGCCGTGATGCGGTGAAGCTGGTGTCGTCGTTCTCGCGGCCGGCTTTGGAGCTGTGGCTGAACCAGCACGTCGAGCTCGGCAAGAAGCTCGCGGACCTCGTCATCAAACAGGCCCAGGCGCGTACGCGTGCCGGCCAGAAGGTCGAGAAGCGCAAGAGCTCTGGCGTGGCCGTGCTGCCGGGCAAGCTGACCGATTGCGAATCGACGGAAATCGGCCGCAACGAACTGTTCCTCGTGGAGGGTGACTCGGCGGGTGGCTCGGCGAAGATGGGCCGCGACAAGGAATACCAGGCGATCCTGCCGCTGCGCGGCAAGGTGCTGAACACGTGGGAAACCGAGCGCGACCGCCTGTTCGCCAACAACGAAGTGCACGACATTTCGGTGGCGATCGGCGTCGATCCGCATAGCCCGGACGACAAGGTCGATCTGTCGAATCTGCGTTACGGCAAGATCTGCATCTTGTCGGACGCTGACGTTGACGGTTCGCACATCCAGGTGTTGCTGCTCACGCTGTTCTTCAAGCATTTCCCGCAACTGATCGAACGCGGGCATGTGTGCGTGGCGCGTCCGCCGCTGTTCCGGGTCGATGCCCCCGCGCGCGGCAAGAAGCCGGCGCAGAAGCTCTATGCACTCGACGAAGGCGAGCTCGAAGCGATCCTCGACAAGTTGCGCAAAGACGGCGTACGCGACACGCAATGGTCCATCAGCCGCTTCAAAGGCTTGGGCGAAATGAGCGCGGAGCAGTTGTGGGATACCACGATGAACCCCGACACGCGGCGCCTGACGCCGGTGGCACTCGGCGAACTCGACTATGACGCGACGGTCGCGCGTATGACGATGCTGATGGGCAAGGGCGAAGCGGCGTCGCGGCGCAGTTGGCTGGAAGAAAAGGGCAACGAAGTAGAAGCGGATATCTGAGCGAGCGTTCTTAACAACGCTCTGCCTTCGCACAAAACTTCACGCCAAACACGGATACGGAATCTAGATGGACGACGATAACACTCTCGACCTTTTCACCGAGCCGCCGCCCCCGGAAGGCGACTTCCTGACGCTCGGCAACTACGCGGAACGCCAGTACCTCGACTACGCGGTGAGCGTGGTCAAGGGGCGCGCGCTGCCTGACGTATGCGACGGCCAGAAGCCGGTGCAGCGCCGCATCCTGTTCGCCATGAACGACATGGGCCTCGGCGACAACGCGAAGCCCGTCAAGTCGGCGCGCGTGGTCGGCGACGTGCTGGGTAAGTACCACCCGCACGGCGACCAGTCGGCGTACGACGCACTGGTGCGTCTCGCGCAAGACTTTTCGATGCGCTACCCGCTGATCGACGGCCAGGGCAACTTCGGTTCGCGCGACGGCGACGGCGCAGCGGCCATGCGCTACACGGAAGCGCGCCTGACGCCGATCGCGAAGCTGCTGCTCGACGAGATCGACCAGGGCACGGTCGACTTCATGAAGAACTACGACGGCGAATTCGAAGAGCCGAGGCTGTTGCCCGCGCGCTTGCCGTTCGTGTTGCTGAACGGCGCATCCGGCATTGCGGTGGGTCTCGCCACGGAAATCCCGTCGCACAATCTGCGCGAAGTCGCAGCGGCTGCGGTGGCGATGATCCGTAATCCGAAGATCGAGCACGCCGAGTTGATGCAACACATCGCCGGGCCGGACTTCCCGGGCGGCGGCCAGATCATTTCGAGCGACGCGGAGATTTCCGCGGCCTACGAAAGTGGCCGCGGCAGCCTGAAGGTGCGCGCCCGCTGGAAGATCGAGGAGCTCGCGCGCGGCCAGTGGCAACTCGTGATCACCGAACTGCCGCCGAACACGGCTGCGCAGAAGGTGCTCGAAGAAATCGAAGAGCAGACCAACCCGAAGATCAAACTCGGCAAGAAGGCGCTCACGCCCGAACAGTTGCAGACCAAGCAGACCATGCTCGCGCTGCTCGACGCCGTGCGCGACGAGTCGGGCCGGGACTCGCCGGTGCGTCTCGTGTTCGAGCCGAAGTCGAGCCGCATCGATCAAACCGAATTCGTCAATTCGCTGCTCGCGCATACGAGCCTCGAGTCGAACGCGTCGCTCAATATGGTGATGGTGGGCGGCGATGGCCGGCCGCGTCAGAAGGGCTTGAGCGAAATCATCCACGAGTGGATCGCGTTCCGTTTCGCGACGGTCACGCGCCGCACGCGTCATCGTTTGAGCAAGGTCGACGACCGGATTCATATTCTCGAAGGCCGGATGATCGTCTTTTTGAATATCGACGAAGTCATCCGCATCATCCGCGAATCGGATGAGCCGAAGGCCGCGTTGATGGCCGCATTCGGCTTGTCGGACCGCCAGACCGAAGACATTCTCGAAATCCGCCTGCGTCAGTTGGCACGTCTCGAGAAGATCAAGATCGAGAAGGAACTGTCCGAACTGCGCGACGAGAAGGCCAAGCTAGAAGAACTGCTCGGCAGTGAATCCGCGATGAAGCGTTTGCTCATCAAGGAAATCGAAGGCGACGCGAAGCAATACGGCGACGAGCGCCGCACGCTGATCCAGCAGGAAAAGCGCGCGACGTTCGAAGCGCGCGTGGTCGACGAGCCGGTGACGGTGGTGGTGTCGCAGAAGGGCTGGGTCCGCGCGCTGAAGGGCCACGGCCTGGATGTGGCCGGCTTTACGTTCAAGGCCGGCGACGGACTCTACGCGGCGTTCCAGTGCCGCACGCCGGATACGCTGGTTGCGTGGGGCAGCAATGGCCGCGTCTACTCGGTGGCGGTTGCGATGCTGCCGGGCGGGCGGGGCGATGGCGTGCCGGTCACGTCGCTGATCGAACTCGAGTCGGGCAGCCACCTGATGCATTACTACGCGGCGTCCGCGGATCAGGCATTGCTGCTTGCGTCGAGCAACGGCTTCGGCTTTGTCGCCAAGGTCGGCGACATGGTGAGCCGCGTGAAGGCGGGCAAGTCGTTCATGACGATCGACGCGGGTGCCGCGCCGCTCGCGCCGATGCCGATGTTGCCGGATGCGACGCACATCGCGTGTCTGTCTTCGGGTGGACGCCTGCTGGTGTTCGGCCTCGACGAAATGAAGACGCTCTCGGGTGGCGGACGCGGTGTTACGCTGATGGCGCTCGACGACAACGAAACGCTGGTGCAGGCGCTGTCCATCAACAAGGCGGGCGTGGTGCTGATCGGCACGCGTCGCGGTGGCCGTGTCGACGAAGAGAAGCTGAGCGGCGCCACGCTCACGCCGCATATCGGCAAGCGGGCGCGCAAGGGGCGCGCGCCTGAGAGCAAGATGAAGCTCGACGGTATGCGTCCGGTACTCGCTGCGTAATCGTAGCTAGTAGTTAGCAGGTGGTGGATAGAAGTAGGTAGAGCCAGGCATCAACGAGGCGTGTGCTTTAAAGCGCAAACAGCAACAACGCGCACCTTGAAGCACACGCCGAGCGTAGCAAAAATCCGGGGTGCAGCACCGTCGCGGTATCGGACGCGCTGCAATAACAACTACAAAGAGTGTTAAGACGCTGCCAGTACATGGAACTGCACGCATAGCGCGCGGTCGAATGCGCTCAATAGCCGCTACCAATATCACTCGTCATAAGCGGTGTGGCGTCATCGGGAGAGGAAAACAAAATGAACAAGGCTGTCGAACTCGCACTCTTTTTGCATCTGCTCGCAGTCGCCGTGTGGGTGGGTGGGATGGTGTTCGCGCATTTCTGTCTGCGCCCGGCCATTGCCGATCTTTCGCCGCAACTGCGCTTGCCTTTGTGGGAATCGGTGTTCGGCCGCTTCTTCAACTGGGTCGCCGCAGCCGTGCTGGTGATTCTCCTCACTGGCGGCTTCCTGCTGATGCAATTCGGCGGTGGTCACGCCACGTGGCCGTTGCATGCCATGGCTGGCCTCGGCATCGTGATGATGCTGATCTTCGGGCACATTCGTTTTGCCGTGTTCCCGCGCATTCGCCGTGCGGTGCAGGCGCAGAAGTGGCCGGATGGCGCGCAGGCGGTCGGTACGATCCGGCGTCTCGTGCTGGTGAACATCGTGCTGGGTGTGGTGACGATCGGTGTGGCGGTGTTGTCGCGCGGGTTCTGACGCGCCCGCCTACTGCATGGCGCCGTAGGCAAGCCACAACCCAAACACGACCGCCACGGTCCCGTACACCACATACACCGGCACCTTGAGCTTTGCGAAGCACATGCCGGAGAACAGCGCCGTCACCAGATACACGGGTTGGAACGGCACATGCACTGCGATGCGCAGCACGGCCACCGCCAGAAACGCGGTGGTGACCGCGCGCAAGATCCGCATGCCGTGCTCGAAACGCGGATTGGCCTTCAACTGATGCAGATGCCGTTGCGCCAGCACGACGAGGCAGCCCGATGGCACAAAAAGCGCGAGCGTAGCAATCAGCGCGCCCACCCAGCCATCCACCAGATATCCGAAGAACGGCACCACATTCAACAGCGGTCCGGGCGACAACGGGGAGAGCGAAAACGCCAAGGTGAAGTCGTTATCCGACACGCCGATCGCCGGCGTGACGAACAATGTCTTAAGTACCGGCAACGCCGAGAAGCCGCCACCGAACAAGGTCATGCCCGCACCGGCCAGCCGCGGCCATAGCAGTGCCAGTTCATAGCGATGCGGCAACGGCAGGGCGAACAACACCAGCAACACGCTCAATGCGGCCAGCATGTGCCAGTCGCCTCGACCGATCGACACCACGATGCGAGAATTGCGAACCGGGCTGACCAGCCAACCGGTGCCGAAGGCTGCGCCGAGCATCACCACATAGGCCGCGGGACTGCGTGCATAGAAGAGCGCCACGCAACCGATCCCCGCCGCGATCCATTCGAGTTTGCCGCGCACCAGCGCGCGCGTCTGTTTGTACCAGGTGATCGCGATCAGCGTGGCCAGCACCACGCTGAAGTGATTGAGCAAGGTTTGGGAAGCGGCGGCGTGCACGAGCGGCGTGCGATAGAAGATCGCGAATAGCGTCATCAGCACGAAAAAGGGCAGCACGCTTGCGACGCCCGCCACCCAGGCGCCGGCGCGTCCCCGCAGCGCATGCCCCAGTTGCACGGCGACATTGCAGCCCACCGGCCCAGGCACCATCCAGGCGAGCGCGATCAGATCGGAAAAGGCCACGCGCGAGAGCCGACCCTCACGTTCCACGTAATGGTTTTCGAGTTGCGCCATCAGCGCGAGACCGCCCCACGACAGCGCCGACAGGCCGAACACGACCCGGAACAGCGTCCATAGCGGTTCCCGTTTTCCTCGCCTGGCGGCATTCTGGCTCGTGATCGACTGCATGGCGACGCGGGCCCCCGCACGCGGGCGGCCCGCCCTCTGAGATCATCGTTTTGTGTGTATTGGCGCGGCCAGCAGACAGCATCGCGCTGTGACGCAGTACAGCGTGAATGTAGCCGGTTTTGCGATGCAGCGGTTGGATAAGCGCGGGAGGTGCCGCACCTACGCTTATAGGCTGCATGCGGTGCGCTTGTGCGTGACAGGCCCGCCACCGCCGGGCCGCATTCAGCTATTGGTGCTCGTGCTGGTGCTGGACACGCTGCGGATGCTGTCGACATCATGCACAGCGCGGTGACCCTTCATGCCGCATACGCCGAAGCGTTCGAGCAGCGCCGGAATCGCTTCGACCGGCACCGGACGCGAGAACAGGAAACCCTGCGCCTCGATATGGCCGAGCGCGGCGAGCCACGCAATCTGCTCTTCGGTCTCCGTGCCTTCGACCACCACCGTGAGTCCGAGCGAACGCGCCAGATTGACGATCGCGGTGACCATCACGCAGACACTACGGTCACCGGGAATCGCCTGGACGAACGAACGGTCCACCTTCAGCGTGTCGACCGAGAAGCGGTTCAGGTAGGACAGCGACGAATAGCCTGTGCCGAAGTCGTCGAGCGCGATGCGCACGCCGAGGCGCTTCAACGCGAAGATTTTCTCCGACACGAGTTCGGGATATTCCATCATCGCCGTCTCGGTGATTTCGAGTTCGAGGCGGCGCGCGGAGATGCCGCTTTCCTCGATCGCGTGCGAGATGGTTTCGTACAGATCGCCGCGCCAGAACTGCACCGCGGAGATGTTCACCGCGAGCGAGAGCGTGTCGTAACCCTGTTGCTGCCACAACGCCAGTTGACGGCACGCGGTCTCGATCACGAAGTCGCCGATGGGCACGATCAACCCGGTCGATTCGGCGACCGGAATGAATTCGTTGGCCGGAATCAAACCGTGTTGCGGATGGTTCCAGCGCACCAGCGCTTCGAAACCGGTGATACAGCGGCGCGTCAGATCGATCTTCGGCTGATAGGCGAGGAACAACTGGCCTTCGGTGAGCGCGACGCGCAACTGCTGTTCCCACTTCATCAAATGGTCCGCGCGGTGCGACAACTGCGGCGAATAGAACTGGTAGCAGTTCTTGCCCGCGTCCTTCGCGCTGTACATCGCGAGGTCGGCTTTTTTCAGCAGGTCGATCTCGCTCTCGTTGGCGACCGAGTAGAGCGCGATGCCGATGCTCGCGTGCAGCACGAACGAACTGCCGCGCACTTCGAAAGGTTTGGCGAACGCTTCGGCTGCCGCTTCGGCGAGTGTGACGGCGCGCTTCTCGACGTCGTCGCCCTTGATCACCACGACAAACTCGTCACCGCCGATGCGGCTCAAGGCGCCACCGTCGCCGACCGCGGTGGCGAGGCGCGAGGCCGTCATTTGCAGCACGATGTCGCCGGCGTTGTGGCCTAGCGTGTCGTTGACGGTCTTGAAGTTGTCCAGGTCGATGAAGAGAATCGCGAGGCGCCCGAGATTGGAATGCTGCGCCACGTCGTGCCGCAATGTTTGCAGCGTCGCATAGCGATTGCGCAAACCGGTCAGCAGATCGTACTCGACCAGATGCGTCATCTCGCGCTCGCGCCCGAGCAGCTTGCCGATCAAACCGGTGGCCACTGCGAAGAAGCTCAGCATCGCGAGCGAGATGAAGCCCGCCATCAGGAGGTAGACGTTGCGCGTGTGGTTGTAATCGGTGAATTCCTCGGCTTGCGACAGGCCCACCAGCACGCCGAGCGGATAGCCGTCGATATGCCGGTACGAGACGATACGCGTGATGTTGTCGATGGAATCGACGTAGGTGCCTGACACATGCTCCGAGGTCGGGTACGAGCCGCTCGCCGAGAATGAGCCGCTGGCGGTGTCGACGCTACCGGTGCGGCGCGCCAACACCGTGCCGTTGTCCGAGATCACCGCGATCACGCCTTCGCGGCCAATGGCCGCGTTGTTGTAGAAGTCGCTGGTGAAATAGCTCGGATCTTCGGAGACCACCACGACGCCCGCGAACGAGCCGTCGGGATGATTCAGACGCCGCGTCATCTGCAAGGTCCAGTGGCGGGATACGCGGCCGAGCACCGGCTTGCTGATATACAACTGGTCGTCGTTTTCGTGTTCGTGGACCTTGAAGTGTTCGCGGTCCGACAGATCGATGCGTTTGGGATTGGGTTCGGCCGTGTTGGCGATCAGCGTGCCGTGCTCGTCGATCAGCGACACCTGCACCAGCGTCTCACTTTGCACCACGCCTTTTTCCACCGTGCTGGCGAGATCAAAATGATTCGGCGTTTTTTCGAACTCGTATTTGACGAAGCGGGTGATCTGGTCGACCTGGTGAATCGCCTTGACCGTGTGCTGCTCCAGCGCCGCGGAGAGAATCGCGGCAGAGGCCATCGCCTCACGATTCGTGGCTTCTTTCTCAACCGACAGGCGCGCGAAGATCACGGCCCAAAGCAGGATCAGCACCAGCACGCCGAGCGCCGGAATGGCGAGCAAGGCACGGCGGCGCGACACAGCAGGGTCGCGGCGGGGTTTGGCTTCGCGCTGGTCGGAGAAGCGGAACTGGCTCATCGGGCGGCCCGTTCCCTGGTGCCGGCCGGTTGCAACTGCGCGAGCATTGACTGCGCTAATTTCATGGGTGGCTGCATGGTGACCAAGGTGCCGGGACTGCTGCGCAGGGGAAGGGAGCGTGGCGTCGTGCCTGACCATCCGCAGGTCATCGGGTACGTTTCGATATTACTTAATGCCACTGGATTAAGGAAGGGTCCGCGCATCGGGTATACGCGGGCGCAACAGGCCGTCCTGGACGGCTGAATTCGCAGCCGGCGCAGCCAGCCTTGGGGCTGCGGCCTGGCACTTGTTTTTGAATATTTCATCAGGATCTGGAATTCAGGTGTGCCAAGCCTCTCGTCATGCATGGCGCATTAATCGCGCAAACGGTGCGGCATTCTTTTGTTAAGCGTGGCCTGAAGCGGCGAAACACGGCCGGCGTTCAGCGGCAGGCCGGCGCGCGTCAACCTGCAATCGAGCGCTGCGCCGTTCATGGCAACCGGAACGTGCCGTCGACGATCGTCACCGACGGCCCGCCGATCCACGTTTTGCCGGCTGCATCGTCGTAGTGCACCGAAACGTTGCCGGCACGGCCCAGCATGGTGCCCTGGCGGGCCGTGTAGTGCGAGCCGGGCCTCAACTCTGCAAGCGGATTGCCTTTGAACGGCACCGACGTGAACACGTCGACTTGTTTGAAACGAACGGTGTGGGCGGTCATCGGGCGCAGTCCGGCGAATCCAGCAGATTGATGGGCTTCGCGGATTCTACCTGGTGGCAAAGGAACGATCTACCTCACCACAAATGCAAAACGCGCCGCAGGTGACAGACACCTCGCGACGCGTTCAGTACGCTTGGAACGACCGGCCGGGCGAACCGGCGGCCGAACCTGTTGGCGATTGTTATTCGACTTCGGCGATCATCTCGATCTCGACGCATGCGCCGAGCGGAATCTGCGCCACGCCGAACGCCGAACGCGCATGTTTACCGCGCTCGCCGAACACGTCCGCGATCAGTTCGGAGGCGCCGTTGGTCACCAGATGCTGCTCGGTGAACTCGAGCGTCGAGTTGACGAGGCTCATCAGCTTGACGATGCGCGTGACGCGGTTCAGGTCGCCCACATGCGTATGCAGCGTGGCGAGCAGGTCGATCGCGATGGACCGCGCGGCGGCCTTGCCTTCTTCGGTGGTGAGGGTGGCACCGAGCTTGCCGGCCCACACCTTGCCGTCTTTCTTCGCGATGTGACCCGACAGGTACACCGTGTTGCCGCTTTGCGCGCTCATCACATAGGCGGCTGCCGGAGCGCCTGCGCTCGGCAGTTCGATGCCCAGTTCCTTAAGCTTGTCGTACACATTTGATTGAGCCATGGTGTGTCCTTGGTCAGTAGTTGAGTTCGGTGGCGCGGGTTGGTCGAGACGGCTTAGACCTTCGCGCGGATCAGCGCCGCGAGACGCGACACGCCTTCGTCGATCTTGGCCGGCGGCACCGTGACGAACGACAGGCGCAGCGTATTGTGCTGCGCTTCGCTCGCAAAGAACGGACCGCCCGGCACGAACGCGACATTCTGCGCGACGGCTTCTTCGAGCAGCTTCATGCTGTCGATCTGCGCGGGCAGATTCACCCACACGAACATGCCGCCTTCCGGACGGTTCCAGCTTACGCCTTCCGGCATGTAGCGTTCGAGCGAGGCGAGCATCGCCGCGCATTGATCGCGATACAGTTCGCGAATGGTCGGCACGTGCGTGTCGAGGAAGCCGTCCTTGATTACTTCGTACACGATGCGTTGCGTGAAGCTCGGCGTGTGCAGATCGGTGGCTTGCTTGGCCTGCACGAGCTTGAAGATCAACTCTTCGGGCGCAATGATGTAGCCGACCCGCAGGCCCGGCGCCAGCACTTTCGAGAACGAGCCGAGATGGACGATGTGATCCGGCGCCATCGACAGCATGGTGGGCAGCGGTTCACCCGCGTAGTCGAGCGCGCCGTAGGGATCGTCTTCGATTACCGGGAACGGTGCGGTCTTCGCGAACGCGGCCAATGCACGACGGCGTTCGACCGGCAGGCGGCGGCCCGTCGGATTCTGGAAGTTGGGTTGTGTGTACAGGAGGCGTGCGCCGGCCGTCAGCTCGGATGTGAGCGCTTCGGGAATCAGGCCTTGCTCGTCGGTCGGCACCTGCACGTAGCGCGGCTCGTACATCGAGAAGGATTGCAGCGCGCCGAGGTAAGTCGGCGTTTCGACCAGCACGGGGCTGTCCGGGCACACCAGCACTTTGCCGAGCAGGTCGAGCGCTTGCTGCGAGCCGGTCGTGATCAGTACCTGCGAAGGACGAATCTGCGCGCCGTTCACCGAATAGCGCTGCGCGATCCATTCACGCAGCGGCAGATAGCCTTCGGTCGCGCTGTACTGCAACGCCGCGGCGGGCGCGTCGCGCAGAATGCGGTCGGATGCTTCGCGCATGCGCTCGGCCGGGAAGGTCGCCGGCGAGGGCAGGCCGCCCGCGAACGAAATGACTTCGGGCCGTTCCGTGACCTTCAGGATCTCGCGGATCGCCGAGCTCGTGAGCTTGCGTGCGCGTTCGGACAGTTGCCACGTGGGGGCTCTCAAGTCGCTTTGGTCCATGGTCTCCTCTGCTGGTATCTCTGGAACCGGTCAAAACTTCGATTATCGCGCGAGTTGACGACCCGCGCGCGCTGCTTATTTAAGGGTCCGTAGACCCTCGGGTGTTTCAAACTCGGCGACAAGTGCCGGCGCGCCTTCCGTGGGCTCGAGTGCGATCAGGTGCGCCGCTCCCAGCCAGTGCAATTGCGCGGCGATCGCGTCGGCCTGCCGATGTACTGCTTTCAAAGCTTTCAGAGCGATGTCCGTTTCCGGCAAGGCCGCCGATGGGTGCCGCGGCGTGTCCCACTGGATCAGCGTCGGCAGTACGCCATCGCCGGCGCCTTGCCACGCGGGGAAGGCGCCATCTTCAGGCACCGACAGACCCCAGGTGAAATCGCCGCGCGTCATCGGCACGATCGGTGGAATGCGCTGGGGATACTGCGTCTGCCACGCCGCGAGCTGCTTCGGCCGGTCGACTCGGGCAACCCAGTGCGACAGGTACGGGCCTTTTTCGAGCCGCGCTTGCGTCGCCGGGTCGTCGAGGGCGAACAGGCGGGCACGAGGCGCGGCGCCATCCGCAGGTTCTGCCGCCTGCGGGTCGACCGCAATCACTTCCAGATACAAGCCGCCCCACAGATTCAGCAGACGATTGTGCGTGCGCATCAGCGGATGCGCGCCACCGCCGGCCGGCGCGACGCCGAGCGTGTCGGCAACGTACTGCGTGCCCTCGTCGAGGGTACGGGCGGAAATCACGAGGTGATCGAGACGGAGCGAATGGGCAGTCATGGCGGATCAGGAAAACGGTTTCTGCGGTAAGCCGGAACGCGCGCCGGGTGCGGCAGCAGCGTTGCCGGGGTCGTAAGCATAACCGTTTGCCGGGTCGGCGGGCCAGGCGGATGGCGTTTGGGCGGGTCTTGCCCGAACTCGCTCGTGAGCGGCGGAATGCAACCCAGGCCGCCTCATCATCCGTTGCTTATCTTAAATGTAGCCTTGAATGTAGCGGCGGCAACCGGCACAGTAACGGTACAATCGACTCGATACCGTTCGGTACAGTTGGAGCCCGCTATGTCCGTCCCGCTTACCCAGATTCCCACGCCGCACGATACGACGTCGCTGACGCTGGTCGAGCAGCTCGTCCAGTGGGCGCGCCGCCGCATCGAGGAGCGCGTGTTTCGTCCCGGCATGCGCATGCCGTCGATCCGCAAGCTTGCGCTGGACAAGGGCGTATCGCGCTTCACCGTGGTCGAGGCGTATGAGCGGCTGGTGGCGCAGGGCTACCTGGAGTCGCGGCGCGGTTCTGGCTTCTATGTGCGTGAACGATTGGGCGGTGCGCCGACGGCCGAGATCCGCACGATCGCCGCAGCGGCGCCCGCGCCGGCCACGATCGACGTCGTCTGGCTGCTGCGCAATATGTTGCATACGGGCGCGCGCCCCGAGCGCAGTCCGGGCCTCGGCTACTTGCCGGGCCGCTGGCTCGACGGCGATCTGATTACCAACGCGCTGCGCACGCTAGGCCGGCAAAGCGGCGCGCAGATGCTCGGCATCGGCACGCCGCAGGGCTTTTTGCCGCTGCGCCAGCAATTGCAGACGCGGCTGGAGGAGCTGGAAATCGGCGCTTCGCCGGATCAGATCGTGATGGTCTCCGGCATTACCCAGGCGATCGACCTGATTTCGCGGATTTACGTGAAGCCGGGCGATGCGGTGATCGTCGGCGATCCGGCCTGGTTTCAGATGTTCGGGCGCTTCGCGTCGCAGGGCGCGCGGCTGGTCGGCATGCCGTACACGCCCGATGGGCCGGACCTCGACGCGCTCGAGTCGCTGGTCGAGACCTGGCGGCCGAAAATGCTGGTGATCAATTCGGTGCTGCAGAACCCCACCGGCACCTCGCTCACGGCCGCGCAGGCATTCCGCATTCTGCGTCTGGCCGAAGCGTACGATTTCATCGTCGTCGAAGACGATATTTACGGCGATCTGTGCCCGCCGAGCTATCCGGGCACGCGTCTCGCGAGCCTCGACCAGCTAAAGCGCGTGATCTACCTGGGCAGCTTTTCGAAGACGCTCGCGCCCAATCTGCGCGTGGGTTTTATCGCCTGCGCGCCCGAAGTGGCCACGGCCGTCGGCGATCAGAAAATGCTGGTCGGCATGACGAGCCCCGAACTGAACGAGCGCGTGCTCTACAAGATTCTCACTGAGGGCCATTACCGCCGGCACGTCGAGCGGCTGCGCGCGCGGCTCGACGGCGTGCGCGAAAAATCCGTGCGGATGCTCGAGAAGACCGGTATGAAGCTGTTTCTGACGCCCGCGGCGGGCATGTTCCTGTGGGCCGACACGGGCGTCGATGCGAGCGCGCTCGCGGCCGCCGGCCACGAAGAAGGCTTTCTGCTGACGCCGGGTAGCCTGTTTTCTCCGCAGCAATCGCCCACCACGTGGATGCGCTTCAACATCGCCAACTGCGGCGATCCCGAGCTGTCGACGTTCCTGTGCCGCTATCTCGACAGCGTCGCGCGGCGCGCCTCTTGAAACCGCGCCGGGCTGCCCCAACTTAGCGGCGACACGGCAATCCGGCCATCCGGCGGCACGGCCCCGGCGGCCTCGGCGGCCCAAGTGGCCCAAACGGCTCGCGGCCGTGCGCCACGCCTGACTAGAACCCCATTCGTAACAGAGAGGAAGTCCGACCATGGCACAAGAAACCATGAGCTTTCAGGCAGAAGTTAAACAACTTCTGCACCTGATGATCCATTCGCTGTACAGCAACAAGGAAATCTTTCTGCGCGAGCTGATTTCGAATGCGTCCGACGCGGCCGACAAGCTGCGCTTTGAAGCGATCGAAAATAGCGGACTGTACGAAAACGATCCGAATCTGCGGATTCGCGTCTCGTACGACAAGACCGCACGCACCGTCACCATCGACGACAACGGCATCGGGATGAGCCGCGACGAGACGATCTCGCATCTCGGCACGATCGCTCGTTCGGGCACCAAGGAATTCTTCGGCAAGCTCTCCGGCGACCAGCAGAAAGATGCGGCGCTGATCGGCCAGTTTGGCGTGGGCTTTTACTCGGGCTTCATCGTCGCGGACAAGATCACGGTCGAAACGCGCCGTGCCGGTTTGCCGGCCTCGGAAGGCGTGCGCTGGGAAAGCGCAGGCGAGGGCGATTTCGCGGTGGAGCAGATCGAACGCGCCGCGCGCGGCACGACCATCACGCTGCATCTGCGCGCCGATGAAGACGAGCTGCTGTCGTTGCATCGTCTGAAGTCGATCATCCAGAAGTACTCGGACCACGTCGCGCTGCCCATCGTGATGGCGAAGGAAGAGTGGGACGCTGAAAAGAGCGAGATGGTCACGAAGGACGAAGACGAGACCGTCAACCAGGCGAGCGCGCTGTGGACCCGTTCGAAGAACGACATCACGGAAGAACAGTACAAGCAGTTTTACCAGCATCTCTCGCACGATCATCAGGATCCGCTGACGTGGACGCATAATCGCGTTGAAGGCCGCAGCGAATACACGCAACTGCTGTACGTGCCGACGCATGCACCGTTCGACATGTTCAACCGCGATCATCGCGCCGGTCTGAAGCTGTACGTGAAACGTGTATTCATCATGGACGACGCCGAGCAATTGCTGCCTGGCTATCTGCGTTTCGTGAAGGGTGTGGTCGATTCGGCTGATCTGCCGTTGAACGTGTCGCGCGAAATCCTGCAGGAAAGTCGCGACGTGAAGGCGATCCGCGAAGGCGTGACCAAGCGTTCGCTGTCGATGCTCGAAGAATTGGCGAACGCCGAAAACGACGCCGATAAGGAAAAGTACGCCGGCTTCTGGAAGGAATTCGGTCAGGTGCTGAAGGAAGGCATCGGCGAAGATTTCGCCAATCGCGAGCGTATTGCGAAGCTGGTGCGTTTCGCGTCGACGCATACGGAATCGCCGGAGCAAAACGTCTCGCTCGCCGATTACGTTGCGCGGATGAAGCCCGAGCAAACGAAGATCTACTACGTGACCGCCGACACCTGGCAGGCCGCGACCCACAGCCCGCATCTCGAAGTGTTCCGCAAGAAGGGCGTGGAAGTGCTGCTGCTGACCGATCGCGTCGATGAATGGATGCTGTCGTTCCTGAACGAATTCGACGGCAAGCCGCTGCAAAGCGTCGCGCGTGGAGATCTCGATCTGGGCGCGCTGAATGACGAAGAAAAGCAGGCGCAGGAGAAGGTCGGCGAAGAGTTCAAGCCGCTCGTCGACAAGATGAAAGAAGCGTTGAAGGACAAGGCCAAAGACGTGCGCTTGACGTTCCGCCTGACCGATTCGCCGTCCTGCCTCGTGGCCGACGATGGCGAAATGAGCGGCTATCTGCAACGTATGCTGAAGGCGGCGGGTCAGGAAGCGCCGTCGTTCCACCCGATTCTCGAAGTGAATCCGGAGCATGCGCTGGTGAAGGGCTTGCATGCGGACAGCGTGAATTTCGACGACTGGTGTCATCTGTTGTTCGATCAGGCTTTGCTTGCTGAAGGCGGCGCGCTGGAAGATCCGGCCAGCTTTGTGAAGCGTACCAACGCGTTGTTGCTGGCGCGTGCTGGTTGAGTTTTCGAGTTTGAATTGAGTCTGGACCGGCGTCGTTTTGACGCTTGTGATCGAAAAATGCGCTGCCTTGGCAGCGCATTTTTTTTGCCCTCCTTTAACCAATCAAACCCATTCAACGCGCTAAATCGAGATTGATTTGTGAGATGTGAAAACGTGGTTCTGTCTTATGCTTGCGCGATCGAAATTTGGATGCTTAAGGGACTATTTGCAGTCTCCCGGCCGTTCACGCATCCGATCTCATTTCTGCAATTGCGCATTGACGCGCCGCGATAACTTTCTGTATTCCCATGTCCGATTCCGCACTACCAACCCCCGCCGATCCCGTGCATCTCCTGTGGTCGATCTTGCGCGAGCAAGGTTTCGACGCTGCTGAGCGACGGGCCCTCGAACTCATTGCAGAGGGCGTCACGCCGCAATTGCACGCGGACCTGTGCGCGAGCGCAGGGCGTTTTGAAGCGGCGTACCACAGTGCATCGCAACCGCAGATGCAGTCGGCAACGAACGGCGCGCGTTACGCCCGGTTAGCCCTGTTCGCCGACGCACTCGGCCGCGCTGACGCCGCGCAGCGCAACAGCGAGTTGGCGGTAAGCGCCCAGCCGTCGGCAGCGACGCTCGAATGGATCGTCTGGTTGATCGATCGCTGTGGCGCGCATTCGGCGGCGGCACACATGTTGCGCGCGTACGAGCAACACGAACCACAGGATGCCCGCGCCCCCTGGTGGTTGGCGATTGCGCTTGCGACGTCGCCGGATGCAAGCGCGCGAGCCGAGCGTCGCGTGGCGCTGTTGCGGGCCTATGTGCTCGATCCGGCGATCCACCCCGCGTTGCCGTTGCAGCTCGTGCTGGCTTTCCGCGAGATCCGCGATTGGCCCACGGTGGAACGCGTTTGTCGTGAGGTGCTGACACGCCATCCCGCCGATGCAGAAATCGCCTGGCAACTGAGCCATGCGCAATGGCAGTGCAACGACGCCGCCGCGGCCGAGGCAACCATGCGCGCTGTCGATGTCGCCGCGCCCGGCAATGCCCACGTACTGGGCGCGATCGGCATGTATCTGGCCGAGCAGGCGCGTTTTGCAGAAAGCGAAGCGGCGCTGCATGCAGCGCTCACGCTCGACCCGTCGGCATCGCAGGCGGCCGTCGATCTGGCTGATCTGAAGTTGCGGCGAGGCGACTGGTCGAACGCATGGCCACACTTCGCGGCGCGTCTGACGCGCGACGATCGAGAGTCGAACAACGTCGTGACGGTGATGGAACGGCTATGTCCGCGCTGGCAGGGTCAATCGCTGGGCGGCAAGACCTTGATCGTGCACAGCGAACAGGGCAACGGCGACGATATTCAGATGGTGCGATTCGTGCACGAACTGGCGGCGCGCGTACGCGATGAAGGAGGTCGGCTGGTGCTCGCAGTGCGCCGGGCGTTACAGCCGCTGTTTGCGCGTTTTTACGTGGATTGCGTGTCCATCGAGGACGGACCGCTCGGCAAGCCTCACTTTGGGCTGCCGATCATGAGCGTGCCGTCGGTGCTTGGCTTGCAGTCTGACCAGGTGCGCGGCGGTGCCTATCTAACTGCCGATGCAAGTCGCGTGGCGGCATGGCGCGAGCGGATCGGCGCGTGGAGTGGGGAGGCGGCGCGATTGCATATCGGCCTCGTTTGGTCGGGCAGCCCGACGCATCGCCGCGACGCGAAGCGGTCGATTCCGCTTGCGACGCTGGCTCCCGTGCTCGCGCTACCCAATATCGTGTTCCATCCGCTGACGCCGGGCCGTGACGCCGATGTGGCGACGCTGAGCGGAGAGGGCTATCGCGTTTGCGATCTGACTGCGCACTATCAGGCCGGTTTCGACGACGTGGCCGCGCACGTGAGCGCGCTCGATGCGGTGCTCACCATCGACAGTGCACCTTTGCATCTGGGCGGCGCGCTGGGGCGCCCGGTGCTGGCGATGCTCGATCACGTGTCGCACTGGACGTGGGGCAATGAGGAGACGCAACCGTGGTACGACTCGGTTGATCTGTTCCGGCAGCCGCGGCCGGGCGCGTGGGAGCCGGTGGTCGAGCGCGTGGCGGCCCAATTGCGGGCAATGTTAAGCGCGCAGTAGTTGTTCGCGCGAATCGCGCGGAACCTGGAAAACCGCGTCCGAAAGAACAAGAGCGCACACGTAGAAACGCCCGAATGACGCGGGCGTTTTTTTCGAACCTCACATCAGATGACGAACACCTACTTCTGCCCCATCAGCGTATCCATCGTTTCGCCGCGCACCACGATCTCGGTGCGCCGGTTCAGCGCGCGCCCTTCGGCTGTATCGTTGCTCGCGACGGGGTTGTTGTACGCGTAGCCCTTCGTCCTGATCCGGTCCAGTGCCACGCCGCGCGCCACGAGCGCATAACCTACCGCAGTGGCGCGCGATTCGGAAAGCTGCTGGTTATAGTCGAGCGTGCCGACATTGTCGGTGTAACCCTCGACCAATATCGGCTTCTTGCTGCGCTTGAGCAGAACGGCCGAACGATTGATGACGGCCGCTGCATCACCACGCACTTCGGATTTACCGAACTCGAACAGCGCGGCTTCGGGCAGCTTGACTGAGACACCATTGGCAACCGGCGTCACCTCGATGCCGACAGCCTTATTCAACGATGTTTCTTTGTCGCGGTTCAGCGGCGCCGCGCAACCCGCCATCAGCACGACAGACATTGCGCATGCAGCAGCGCCCGGGAACGTTTTCATGTTTCTTTTTCTCCTTCAATATCCGATCACATGGCACGCCCTTCGATCGCGGGCGGACCGTCGACTTGTTAAAGCACGAAGGTTGTATCGCGCGTCGCTGGACCAGGAGAATCGGAACTGTCTGAAATCGATACACTGATTGAGGCGGTTCCGTCCGGCATGGAGATCGACTGACATTCCCGACGGGACGGCAGGTGAGGGACTCGCGATCCTCTGACAACTGCGCCGTTATAATCCGACACCATGCCTATCCGTTTCGATGCCGCCGACGCCCACTGGCGTGTCGCGCCCTTACCCGGTTTTAGCGCCGCCCAGAAAGACTGGTTGACCCGCGGTGGATCGCTGACCGCGCATCTGCGCACGCTCGGCGCGGTTGCGGTGCGCGTGACGCGCGAAGCCGTCGCGCTGCCGTGGGCCGACGAGCACGCCGCGCTCGGCCTCGCGCCGCGTGCGCCGGTGTGGGTTCGGGAGGTGGTGTTGTCGGTCGACGGCGTGCCGTTTGTCGCGGCGCACAGCGTCGCGCCGCTGGCCGCGAGCGTCGGCGTATGGCAGGCCACGCGAAGCTTGCGCACGCGGCCGCTCGCCGAGTTGCTGTACAGCGATAGCAGTGTCGCGCGATCGTCGCTGGTGAGCCGCAGGCTGACGGCGCGTCATCCGTTGTACCGGTTGGCCGCGATTGAGATCGGTGGCGTGAGGCCGCATACGCTGGTTGCGCGTCGCTCGGTGTTCGAGCGCCACGGCGCGCCCTTGATGGTCACCGAGTGCATGTTGCCGGCGCTATGGGCGCGTCTGGCGTCTTCGGCCAGCACACCGTCTGCGTATTCAGCCTCCCCCCACGTTCACGCGCCGCAGCGTACTCATGTGCGTGAACATGGCCGGCCGCTCGAGCATACGGCGTCGCGCGCTCATGGTGCGCCGCGTGCGGAGCAAGAACACCTTTCCGAACGGGGTGCGCGTGAATCCGGGCACGCGCCGACATCGGACCGTAAGGAAAAGCGCTGATGCTCCGCGGCTTTCCTCCCGTCGTTGCGGCGGATACACACACGCTGATTCTCGGCAGCTTTCCTGGCGAAGCGTCGCTGGCCGCTACACAGTATTACGCGCATCCGCGCAACCAGTTCTGGCGTTTGCTCGGCACGGTGCTCGACGAACCGCTTCCCGAACTCGCCTATGAAGAACGGCTACCGCGTTTGCTATCGCACGGCATCGGCGTGTGGGACGTGCTCGCCGCCTGCGAGCGCGAAGGCAGTCTCGACGCCGCGATCCGCAATGCCAACCCCAACGATTTTGCAACGCTCCGCGCCCACGCGCCGTTGTTGAAGAAAGTCTGCTTCAACGGCAAGACGGCGGGCCGCTTTGCGCCGGTGATCGGCGAAGCGGGCTACGCCACCCTCGTATTGCCTTCGTCGAGTCCGGCGAATGCTATGCTCTCGTTCGACCAAAAATTGCGTCTCTGGCGCGACATCCTTACATGACGAAATTGATCAGGCGCGCCTCGGCTGAAGCCCGTGCTTTCCGCAACAAAGACGCTGACGCAGGCGACACCACGCTGAACAAACAGAAAGCAGTGCGCAATAAAAAGCGCGCGCTGCATGACGATGACCTGCACGACGCGCCGCAAATCGAAGCGCCGCGCAAGCCGCGTTTCGCACCGGTTACGTTCTCGGAAGAGGGCGGCGTGCGCTTCCTGCACTTCGGCACGGAATGGGTGCAAGGCGCAATGCGTCTGCGTAAGCCGGATCACATCGAACTCGAATACGCGCAGCAGATGATGGCCTGGTTGCTGTTCATCGAAACGCCCAAGCGAATCGTCCAGCTCGGTCTCGGCGCCGCCGCACTGACCAAATTTGCCCACCGGTTTCTGAAGCGCGCCAAAGTCGAAGCGGTCGAATTGAACCCGGCCGTGGTCGTGGCCGCGCGCACGATGTTCGAACTGCCGCACGACGACGTCCGTCTGACCGTGCACGAAATGGACGCGTGGGACTTCGTCAACGACCGCGCCAACCACGGCACGATCGGCGCGTTGCAGATCGACGTCTACGATGCCACCGCGCGTGGCCCGGTGCTCGACAGCGTCGGCTTCTACCGCGCGGTGCGCGCGTGCCTGACCGAGGCGGGCGTGGTGACGGTGAACCTGTTTGGGGACCATCCGAGCTTCGTGCGCAACATGAAGCGCCTGAACGAAGCTTTCGACGGCCGCGTGGTCGCGCTGCCGGAAGTGCATGACGGCAACCGCATCGCCATCGCGTTCTCGGGCCCGGCGCTCGACGTGCCGTTCACGACGCTGCAAGCGCGTGCGAAGCTGATCGAAGCGGAACTCGGCTTGCCGGCGCGCAAGTGGATCAAGGGTCTGCAGGAATCGACCGGACAGAACGGCAGTTCGTTCTCGATCTGATGTGAGAATGGGTCGGGCCGCTTGAGGCCGCTTGAGGCTGGTTCGACCCAGGCTTCCCGTTGCGCTGGTACGACGGTTTCCCAACCGCTTCTCCAGTACATTGCACGGCCGGTTCGATTCCGTGGATACCCAGCACGCATGTCGACGATCGGCGACCCAGCCCCCGCGTCAAGCCGCCTCGCGCCCACCCCTCATCTCTGCTAAACCGCCGCCCGGCGCGTCCCAGCGGCACATTTGCGCCTCGGGTCGTCCCTGCTTGACCGGACGTTCTCGGCTCCTATACTCTTTCGAAGCTTTCGGGGTACCCGTGGCCTACCTGCGACGGGACATCCACCACCCGTCCACACACGGGCCAACATTTCAATAATAGGGAAGAGGAGACGTCATGGCTCACGACGCCGACGCGAACAAGGCCAGCAAGCACTGGCTCTGGTTGCTGCTGTTGCCCTGGATCGCAATGATCTGGGTGCCGTCATATAACAAGGTCGAACCGCAACTGTTCGATTTTCCGTTCTTCTACTGGTACCAACTGCTGTGGGTGTTGATCAGCGCGATCATCACGGCGCTCGTGTACTTCAAGACCAAGACCCGCTCGACGGGCAGCTCGCAAGGGGGCGCACAACAATGAACGCCACCGCAACTTTCGTCTTCGTCCTGTTTTTTATTGGCGTCACCATTCTCGGCTTTGTCGCGGCCCACTGGCGCAAGGGCGACCTGGCCCATCTGGAAGAGTGGGGCCTCGGCGGCCGGCGCTTCGGCACCATCGTCACGTGGTTCCTGCTGGGCGGCGACCTGTACACCGCTTACACCTTCATCGCCGTGCCGGCCCTGGTGTTCGGTGCGGGCGCAACGGGTTTCTTCGCGCTGCCGTACACGATCCTGATCTATCCGTTCGCGTTCGTCGTGTTCCCGAAACTGTGGAGCATCGCCAAACGTCAGGGTTATGTGACATCGGCCGACTTCGTCTCGGCTCGCTATGGCAGCCGCATGCTGGCACTGGCGATCGCCGTGACCGGCATTGTCGCGACGATGCCGTACATCGCGCTGCAACTGGTCGGTATCGAAGTGGTGATCGGCGCGCTGGGTTTCGACACCAAGGGCTTCGTCGGCGATCTGCCGCTGATCATCGCGTTCGCGATTCTGGCGGCTTACACGTACACGTCGGGCCTGCGCGCGCCGGCCATGATCGCGGTCGTCAAGGACGTGCTGATCTATGTCGTGATCTTTGCCGCGGTCATCGTGATTCCGCCGCAACTGGGCGGCTTCGGTCATATCTTCAGCGTGGTGCCGCCGGCCAAGCTGCTGCTGAAGGCACCGGACGTGTCGAGCCTGAACGGCTACAGCGCGTACGCGACGCTTGCGGTGGGCTCGGCGCTCGCGCTGTTCCTGTATCCGCACTCGATCACCGCGGTGCTGTCGTCGAAGTCGGGTAACACGATCCGCCGCAACATGGCGATGCTGCCGGCCTACTCGCTGGTGCTCGGTCTGCTCGCGCTGCTGGGCTTCATGGCTCTGGCTTCGGGCGTGAAGGACATGCCGGAATTCGCGCCGTACTTCAAGGCGTTCGGCCCGAACTTCGCGGTGCCGGCGCTGTTCCTGCACTTCTTCCCGTCGTGGTTCGTCGGCGTGGCCTTCGCGGCGATCGGTATTGGCGCGCTGGTGCCGGCGGCGATCATGTCGATTGCGGCAGCGAACCTGTACACGCGGAACATCCACAAGGAGTTCGTGAACCGCAATATGTCGCATGAGCAGGAGACCAACGTCGCGAAGCTGGTGTCGCTGATCGTCAAGGTCGGCGCCGTCGCGTTCATTCTCGGTCTGCCGCTCACGTACGCGATTCAGCTGCAACTGCTGGGCGGCATCTGGATCATCCAGACACTGCCGGCGATCGTGCTGGGTCTCTACACGCGTGTGCTCGACTACCGCGGCCTCCTGATCGGCTGGGCGGTCGGCATCGCAACCGGCACGTGGATGGCGATTTCGCTGAAGCTGGCGAGTTCGATCTTCACGATTCACCTGTTCGGCATGGCGATTCCGGGCTACGCGGCGGTGTGGTCGCTGATCGTCAACCTGGTGGTGTCGGTCGTGGTGAGCCTGCTGGTGCGCATGTTCGGCATGCAGCGCGCCGAGGACCGTACCCGTCCGGAAGATTATCTGGACGTGGTCGAAGGCTAAGTCAGCCGTTCCAGTTCGCCGGAAAAGCAACGCCCGCAGACAAAAGTTTGCGGGCGTTTGTCTTTCCGGAGCACTCCAGGGCACGATAGCGGAACCGTCCTTCAAAGCGTCCTTCGCGCGAGCCATGGCTTCTGCCGATTCCCCCCGTGTCGTTGTTCGCCGCTCGGCCATTAGCCGCATGGTGCGCACGATCACGTCGCCGTACTACCGCTATCGCCACGCGAAGGTGCTGCATAGCCTGCGCGTCGGCGTCGCGATGCTGGTGTCGATTCTCGCGACCACCGGTATCAACATTCCTCACGGCATCTGGTCGTCGGTGACCCTGCTGGTGGTGATCGGCGGCTTGCAACATCACGGCAATATCCGCAAGAAGGCTGCCGACCGGGCGGCGGGAACGCTGCTCGGCGCGGTGATCGGGCTTCTGCTCATCCTGACGCAGAATCTGACCGGGTCGCTGCCGCTCACCTATGTGCTGATGTCGATCGTCGCGGGGATCTGCGCATGGTTCGCGATCGGTTCGTCGGGGTATATCGGTCTCTTGACGGCGATCACGATGTGCATCGTCGCGGGCCATGGCGACAATCTGATCGACGTCGGTCTATGGCGCACGCTGAACGTGCTGATCGGCATTGTAATCGCGCTGGCGTTTTCGTTCGTGTTGCCGCTGCACGCGACTTATTCGTGGCGTTACGGGATCGCCGACAATCTGCGGGCCTGCGCGCAGATTTACACCCGTCTGCTGGAAGGGGACACGATCAACGAGGACGAACAGGTCAAACGCTTCCTCGCGATCAACAAGCGGTTGGTTCAGCTGCGCTCGCTGATGCCTTCGGTGGCGAAGGAGATCGATGTGCCGCAGGCCCGGCTCGAGGAGATCCAGCGGCTGCACCGTTCGGTGCTCAGTTCGCTGGAATTGCTGGCGATCGGCCCGCTGATGCGCGCCGATGCCGCGGCGCGCGCTGCGTATGTGCGGGCGTGCGACGTTGAGGTGCTTGCCGTGCGCGGCATCCTGCTGGCAATGGCGCGCGGCCTGCGCTTTGGCCGCGCGACGCACTTCGGCATTCCGGCCGCGTCGCCGCTTGCTCAGGCGCATGGCGACGCGGCGCTAGAATTGCCGCCCGACTTGCAGGGGCCGTATTGGCTCGGGCAGCGCTTAGCCGAACAGGTGGAGCGGTTGCGCGCCTTGTTGCTGGAGACCGAGCCGAACTGGGACATCGAGCGGCGTTCGCCCGTTTTGCAGAAGGCTTAGCTTTTCACGTTGTTCGGGTGAGCCGGTGTGGCGGCCTGACAGGCTGCGGCTACATACAGTACGGCGGCTGCATGGTTACGGCGATCGCGTCGGCACACCGCCTCAGCCGCAACCATGCAGCCTTGCATGACGCGCTCAGGCATCCGGCAGCGTCACCATCCACGCGAGACCGAAGCGGTCCACCACCATCCCGAAGCCCTTGCTCCAGAAGGTGGCTTGCCACGGCATCGTCACCGAACCGCCGTCGGCCAGCGCGTTGAAATATTTCTCGCCCGACTCGGCGTCGTCAGCCGTCAGCGAGAGGCTGAAGCCGCTGAACGTGGCCTGCGGGTCGCAGTGGCCGTCGGAGGCCATCCAGTTGGTCGAGCCGAGCTTGATCGTGGCGTGCATGATCTTTTCTTCCAGACCGGGGCGCGGCTGGTTCTCCGGGTCGGCGCTGGGCGGCGCGTCCTTGTAGCGCATCAGTAGCAATACCTCGGCGCCGAGCTTCTCTGTGTAGTACTTGAGCGCTTCTTCACAGCGTCCGTTGAAAAATACGTAAGGCTGAACGTACATGATCGTCTCCCGGGATATGGATCAGCGGCGCCGCGCTCCTTCGGCAAATGGTATCGAGGGGCGGGCGTGCAGACGATTGTAGTCGTCCGTTGGGGCAGCAATTGTGACTTTATTTCGTAAGAAGCAGTGGCGCGGACAGGTATCGGATGTGCGGTTGTAAACGGCACGCGGCCCTGAACCGGATGGCTCAGGGCCGCGTATTCAACCGGATGCGCAACCAGGCTCGCCAATAAGTGCGCGACCTCGTGTGCAGCCGCGTACTCAAGCGGCCAAGACTAAGCCGAAGCCTAACGCAGCGCTTCGATCATCTTTTCCAGCTTGACGGCGTCTGCCGCGAACGCGCGGATGCCTTCAGCGAGCTTTTCGGTCGCCATCGCTTCGTCGTTGACGAGGAAACGGAACGACGATTCGTCGACCGGCACGCGTTCGATGTCCACGCCTTTGCCCATTTCAGGCGACAGCTTGCGCTCGACCGGCTCGGTGCTCTCCTGCAGCTTTTGCAGCAGATCCGGGCTGATGGTCAGCAGATCGCAGCCGGCCAGTTCCAGAATCTGGCCCGGGGTGCGGAAGCTCGCGCCCATCACCTCGGTCTTGTAGCCGAACTTCTTGTAGTACGCGTAAATGCGGCGCACCGATTTGACGCCCGGATCGTTGGCGCCGCCGTCTTTCGCTTCGTCCCACGCGCTGCCGGCGTTCTTCTTGTACCAGTCGTAGATACGGCCGACAAACGGCGAGATCAGTTGCGCACCCGCTTCGGCACAGGCGGCGGCCTGCGCGAGCGAGAACAACAGCGTCATGTTGCAGTGGATGCCTTCCTTTTGCAGCACTTCGGCGGCGCGGATGCCTTCCCACGTGGAGGCCAGCTTGATCAACACGCGTTCGCGGCCGATGCCGTGTTCTTTGTACAGGGCGATCAGCTCGCGGCCCTTGGCGATCGACGCTTCGGTGTCGAACGACAGGCGTGCATCCACTTCGGTCGACACACGACCCGGGATGATCTTGAGAATTTCGGTGCCGAATGCGATCAGCAACTGGTCGATGATTGCGCCGACCGGCTTCGACGCATGCGCCTTCACGGTCTTTTCGAGCAGCGGCTTGTAGTCGTCTTTCTGGACGGCTTTCAGAATCAGCGACGGATTGGTGGTCGCGTCCTGCGGCTTGTACTGGGCAAGCTGCTGGAAGTCGCCGGTATCGGCCACGACGGTGGTGTATTGCTTGAGTTGGTCGAGTGCGGTTGTCATGTTCGAGCCTTCATGGCGCGCGTGCGCCGTGGTTCAGGAGAAATGAGATCGCCACCGGAGGGAAAAGACAAACCGTTCCGGTGGCCGCGGGTCACGCTGCAGCGTTTGCCCGTCATGTTGCCGGGGAATTTTGACGGAAAGCGCTGCCGGATGCTTCTATTCTATGGCGGATTCAGGCGCGCCGGGCGTTCAGCACCAGTTGAGTCAGTACGCCCGCCACCAGCCCCCAGAACGCCGAGCCGATCGACAGCAGGGTGAGGCCGGAGGCCGTCACCATGAACGTCACCAGCGCCGCTTCGCGCTGCTTCAGGTCCTGCATGGCGTTGGCGAGGCCGCTCATGATCGAGCCGAACAGCGCCAACGCCGCAACGGAGACCACCAGCGCCTTCGGCAAGGCGGCGAACAGTGCGGCGATGGTCGCGCCGAAAATCCCGGCAATCAGATAGAAAATACCGCACCAGACTGCCGCGGTGTAACGCTTGTCGCGGTTTTCGTGCGCTTCGGGGCCGGTACAGATCGCCGCTGTGATCGCCGCAAGATTGATGCCGTGCGAGCCGAACGGCGCGAGCAGCAGCGAGGCGATGCCGGTCGTCGAAATCAGCGGCGCGGATGGCGTGGTGTAGCCGTCCGCGCGCAGCACGGCGATGCCCGGCACGTTCTGCGACGCCATCGCGACGACGAAAAGCGGAATGCCGATGCTGATGCCCGCCGCGACCGAAAACACCGGCATCGTGAACACCGGGTGGGCGAGCGCGACGTGAAAGCGGCTGAAGTCGAGCAGCCCGAGCCCACCGGCGAGCGCCGTGCCGACGACCAGCGTCGTCACGATCGCATAGCGCGGCGCGAGGCGTTTGACGATCAAATAGGTGAAGAACATCGCCAGCACGAGCGCGGTCTGGAACTGCGCCGCGCGGAAAATTTCAATGCCGATCTCGAACAGAATGCCCGCCAGCAAAGCCGAAGCGATGCCTGCCGGGATTTTCTTCATCAGCGTGTCGAACCAGCCGGTCAGGCCGACCAGGGTCAGCAACACCGCGCAGACGATGAACGCGCCGATCGCCTCAGGGTAGGTCACATGCGGCAGCGACGACACCAGCAGCGCCGCGCCGGGCGTCGACCAGGCAATCACGATCGGTGCGCGAAAGCGCAGTGAAAGGCCGATCGTGCAGACGGCCATGCCGATCGACAATGCCCAGATCCACGACGAAATCTGCGCATCGGTGAGATGGGCGGCCTGGCCGGCCTGGAACATCAGCACGAGCGAACTGGTGTAGCCCGTCATCATCGCGACGAAGCCGGCGACGAGGGCGGACAAGGACGTATCGGCAAACGGTCTGAGCGGCCCGGGGTGTACGTCGGCAGGGGACAAAACGGGCGATGAAGACTGACTCATGCAGAAACTTTCTTATAGTTGGAGAAAAACGTGAACCGACCTGATTACTTGCTCAACATGCGCATCGCCGTTTCGAGTCCGGCGAGGGTGAGCGGATACATGCGATGACCGAGCACTTCCCGGATCGCGCTGACCGACTGCCGGTACGCCCACAAACCTTCCGGCTCCGGATTGAGCCACGCGTAATGCGGGAAATGATCGGCGAGGCGGCGCAGCCACACGGCGCCGGCTTCGGCGTTGTTGTATTCGACCGAGCCGCCCGGTTGCAGCACTTCATAGGGGCTCATGGTCGCGTCGCCGACGAAGATCAGCTTGTAGTCGGGCGTGAACTTGTGCAGCAGGTCCCACGTCGGCATGCGTTCGGCGTGACGGCGGCGATTGTTCTTCCACAGGAAGTCGTACACACAGTTGTGGAAGTAATAGAACTCGAGATGCTTGAATTCGGCCTTGGCGGCGGAAAAGAGCTCTTCGGTACGCTTGATGTGATCGTCCATCGAGCCGCCCACGTCGAGCAGCATCAGCACTTTCACCTTGTTGTGCCGCTCCGGCACCATCTTCAGGTCGAGCCAGCCGGCGTTCGCGGCGGTGCTGCGGATCGTGTCGGGCAGATCGAGCTCTTCGGCCGCGCCCTCGCGTGCGAAACGGCGCAGGCGGCGCAGGGCGATCTTGATGTTGCGTGTGCCGATTTCGACCTGGTCGTCGTAGTCGCGATAGGCGCGCGCTTCCCACACCTTCACCGCGGTGCGGTTGCCCGCCGCGTCGCCGCCGATGCGCACGCCCTCAGGGTTATAGCCGCCGTTGCCGAACGGCGAGGTGCCGCCCGTGCCGATCCATTTGTTGCCGCCTTCGTGGCGCTCTTTCTGTTCGTCGAACAGCTCCTTCAGGCGCTCCATCAGCTTGTCGAGGCCGCCCATCGCTTCGATCTGCGCTTTTTCTTCGGGCGACAGGTCGCGTTGCAGCTTCTTCTTGAGCCAGTCGAGCGGGACGTCGAAGGCGAGCTCCGAGACTTGCGCGACGCCGTTGAAATACGCGCCGAACGCCTGGTCGAACTTGTCGAAATACTGCTCGTCCTTGACCAGCGTGATGCGTGCGAGATAGTAGAACTCGTCGAGCGACGGCGCGATCACATTGGCTTTGAGCGCTTCGAGCAGCGTCAGGTATTCCTTCACCGACACCGGCAGTTTGGCCGCGCGCAGCGAGTAGAAGAAGTCGATCAGCATGCTGTGTCCTCGGCGGCGGTGAGTGGGCGATGCGCCGCGCTCATCAACGGGTATTCGCGATCAATCAACGGTTCGTTAACGGTTCATCAACGGTTGTTGCGGTTCATGAAGATCAGCCGCTCGAACAGGCTCACGTCCTGCTCGTTCTTCAGGAGCGCGCCGTGCAGCGGCGGGATGATCTGCTTCTGGTCGGACGAGCGCAGCGCTTCGGGCGGAATGTCCTCGGCGAGCAGCAGCTTCAGCCAGTCGAGCAGTTCCGACGTGGACGGTTTCTTCTTCAGACCGGCGACGTTGCGCAACTCGAAGAAGCTCTGCATCGCCGCGGCAAGCAGTTCCTTCTTGATGCCGGGGTAGTGCACCTCGACGATCTGCTGCATGGTCACCGGGTCGGGGAATTTGATGTAGTGGAAAAAGCAGCGGCGCAGAAACGCGTCCGGCAGTTCCTTCTCGTTGTTCGACGTGATGATCACGAGCGGGCGCTTTTTGGCGCGGATCAGCTCGTGGGTCTCGTACACGTAGAACTCCATGCGGTCGAGTTCGCGCAGCAGGTCGTTCGGGAATTCGATGTCGGCCTTGTCGATCTCGTCGATCAGGAGCACCGTCTGCTCCTCCGACTCGAACGCCTGCCACAACACACCCTTGACGATGTAGTTGCGGATGTCCTTGACACGCTCGTCGCCGAGCTGCGAATCGCGCAGGCGCGACACCGCGTCGTACTCGTACAGGCCTTGCTGGGCCTTGGTGGTGGACTTGATATGCCACTGCAATAGCGGCATGCCGAGCGCGGCGGCGACCTCTTCGGCGAGCATGGTTTTGCCGGTGCCGGGTTCGCCCTTGATCAGCAACGGGCGCTTCAGCGTCATCGCGGCGTTGACCGCGAGCTTGAGGTCGTCGGTGGCGACGTATTGCGATGAGCCTTCAAAACGCATGGCGAGATGCTCTTTTTTGGGAAAAAACCCAGTATAAGTCAGAAGGCCTGTTGGGCTGAATCAGCCTGGCGTAAGGTGTCACCCGCGGTGCTGGACGCCGGTTCACGTGCCTATGCGGCGTTCGCGAGCAGTCCGTTCGCCCTGCGTGCCCGGTGGGCGGGCGCGCAGGGCGTCGTGGGCCGGGCGGGCGGTGCGTAGCGGGCGGCACGAAGCCATGCGGAACCGGCGTGGCGGAGCAAAATGGCGCCAGCCGTGGTTTTGCGGCGGCCGGATACGCCTCTCGCCCCGCGCGGTGGACGTTCGGCGCGGCGTCGCGGTACAATTAGCCCGATTTTTTTGGCCTGCGTGGCTACCCTATAAGAATAACGGCGCGGGCCGTTGCCTTTTCGGGCGCCCGTTTCCCCTCAAGCCAGGTTACATGCTATGAATAAATTCGTCGGCAAACACGTCGTGATCGCAGCGCTGTCGGTGCTCGCGGGCTATGCGGCCAGTGCGCAGGCAGCGGATGTCGTCGGCAACGCGAAGGCGGGCCAAGGCAAGGTCGCGATGTGTATTGGCTGCCACGGCATCCCTGAATACCGCACGGCATACCCTGAGGTCTACCGCGTGCCCATGCTCGGCGGCCAGAATCAGGCATACCTCGAGAACGCCATGCACGGCTACAAGAAGGGCGACCGCCACTTCGAAACGATGCGCGCAATCACCGCGTCGCTGTCGGATCAGGACATCGCCGACATCGCTGCCTACTACGCAGCGCAAAATTCCTCTTCGAAGAGCAATCCCGACAAGTGATCGGCTGCGGTCATCCAACCGGTCACTCGGCTATTTATATTCGCGGGATAGGAGAATTCATGAATAAGCCCCAACAGGCACTCCACACGGTGTTCAAGGCTGCATGCGCGTCGGCGGCAGTCATCGGTCTGGTTGCAGCGAACGTCGCGCACGCCGCAGACGCCGGCAACGGCAAGGTGCTGGCAGACAGCCACAACTGCGCGGCTTGCCACGGCGTCAACCTGAACAAGCCGGTGAGCCCGGAATATCCGAAGCTCGCCGGTCAGCACTCAGACTATGTCTACTGGGCGCTGCGCCAGTATCAGATGGGCAACGGCAACCCGCACCTCGGTCGCAACAACGCGATCATGCAGGCGCAGGTACAAAGCCTGTCGCAAAGCGACATGAAAGACATCGCCGCCTACATCGAATCGCTGGACGGTGCGCTGGTGCAGAAGAAGTAATCGCACTGCGCTGTTTTCAGAATGAACGACACCCCGCTTCGGCGGGGTGTCGTGCTTTTGGGGCTGGGGTTTGGTGCCGGGCCAAGTTCCGCGGGCGTGCTGGCAACCGCTGGCCGCCATAGTCGACCGGATTGCCTCAGTCCCGCGTGGCGCGCCGCTCGATGCGCTGCAAATACGCGTCCGTGTCCGGCGGGGTGCCGGTGCGTTGCGCCTCCCAGATGGTTTCGCCGAGGCAATCCATGATCGCGTGCTGTGCCTCATGGGTCGAGCCGAGCCGGGCAGCAAGCCGCTCGTGCGCCGCGCGAATGCCCGGCGGCTGGTCGATCGACAACTGTTCGGTGATCGCCAGATGCATCGACAGATGCAGGAACGGGTTGGTCTGGCCGCGTTCGGGCGAGTAGTCCTGCGCCTGGGCGGTTTCCGTGCTGGTGAGATCGGCGTGATATTCCGGATGCTCGACGATCCAGTCGGCAGCGATCGCTTCGAGCGGTGTCAGAATCTCGCCTTGACGCTGCTTGCGCCAGGTGTCGGTGAAAAATTGGCGGACTTCGTCGCGGCTGGGATTGAACATCGTGGGAACGGTGCGTTGGGTGTGAGGCGGGTTGGAAGGGGGTGATTTTACGCCGACGCAGGGCGGCTTGCTGGCGGCGCGTCAACGGACCGAAGCGCGGCGGCGGCCGCGGACGCACTGAGTGCGTGCCGCGTACGCGCCGGACCAACGCGCCACGGCGATGCGGCGTCTGCTCGTGCGCTCGCCGAACGGTATCGCCCTCAAAGATCCGGCGGCGGCGTCTTGGGCCGGAATTCGCATAGCGGCTCGATCACGCAGTGCCAGCATTCCGGACGGCGCGCTTTGCATACATAGCGGCCATGCAGAATTAGCCAATGGTGGGCATCCTGCTTGAACTCGGTGGGCGTGAATTTCTCCAGCGCCGCTTCGACCGCGCGCACGTCTTTGCCAGGCGCGAGCCCGGTTCGATTCGCAACCCGAAAGATATGCGTATCGACAGCGATGGTCGGATGACCGAACGCCGTGTTCAGGATCACGTTCGCCGTTTTACGGCCGACCCCCGGCAAGCTTTCGAGCGCCTCACGATCCTCCGGTACTTCGCCGCCGTACTGGTCGAGCAGAATGCGGCAGGTTGCGATCACATTCTTCGCCTTGGTCCGATAGAGGCCAATTGTCTTGATGTAGCCGGCAACCCCTTCCTCGCCAAGGTCGAAGACCTTCTGCGGTGTGTTCGCGACCGGGAACATCTTGCGCATTGCCTTGTTCACCGACACGTCGGTGGCTTGCGCGGACAGCAGCACGGCAATCAGCAGTTCGAACGGTGTGGTGTACTCGAGCTCGGTCGTGGGATGCGGGTTGAGACTCTGAAGCGTCTCGTAGATGGCGCGGCGTTTGTTCGCGTTCATGCGCAGCGTAGAGTTAAGGGTTAGCGCTTCTTTGGCGGAGTGTCGGTGTTGTCCGCAGCGAGTCCGAGACGGCGGCGGCGTGCTTCGGCGGCATCGATCTGCGCCTGCACGTCGGCGCTGACGCGCTCGGTGTTCTGCGGACCTTGGCCCTTGGCGGCCAACTCTTCTTTCTTCTGGCGTGCACGCTCGAGCGCGGCCTGGATGATCGCGCGTTTCTTCGCTTCGGCGGAGTCCGCTGCAGGCGCGGCGGGTGCTGCTGCGGCACCGGTTTCCATCACCTGAGCGGGCGCGCTGCTGACCGCTCGCCGCGCTGCAGCACGCGCCTCCGCAGCTTCGCGTTCGCGTGCGAGACGGGCTTCACGCCGGTTGTGGCGCTCGCGCGCAGCGTCGGCCTGGCTCTGGCTCCATGCGTCCCAGCCCGTTGCTTCGCCCGTGACCGGCGGCATCGCAATGCAGTCGACCGGGCAGGGGGGCACGCACAGGTCACAACCGGTACAGAGCTCGGCGATCACCGTGTGCATCTGTTTCGGTGCACCAACTATTGCATCGACCGGACAGGCCTGCATGCACAGCGTGCAGCCGATGCAAACTTGTTCGTCGATAACCGCCAACGGGCGCGGCCGTTCGACGCCGTTGGCGGAATTGAGCGGGATCACCGGCTTGCCGAGCAGTGCGGCAAGGCGCGCGATGCCTTCGGCACCACCCGGCGGGCACTGGTTGTAGTTGGCTTCGCCATGGGCGACGGCTTCGGCATACGGGCGGCAGGCGGGATAGCCGCACTTCGTGCATTGCGTTTGGGGCAGCAGATCTTCGATGCGGTCTGCGAGTGTTCTGGAATCGGTCACGGTCACGACGTTGGGGCTTGCCTCGTGGCCGCACGGCGTGCCGTGCGCGGATTAGGGAAAACACGCGGCAGGCCGGGGCAACACAAAAGCGCTGCGAAAGCGCGCAAACACGCGCCAATATAGGCAAATACAGACACGAATAGAGGCGCGAATTTGTGCAACTGAGGCTGCAACTAAGCGCAAGCGCTGGGCTTGAACTAAATAGCACATTATCGCCGATTTCCCCAATTGCCATCCGCAATCCATGTGCCATAATCGAAGCGCTTTTTCGAAAGACCGCATAAGGGTGTTCCCCCAACCAGCCCGTTCAGTGCTGTCGGTGCAAGGCCCGAGGAGAGGCCGGCGGCGCGATCCGGATAACGCGGCTCACGAAGACGATGCCACCATGAATCAGCCGAAAATCAAAAGAGATCCTGAAGGCACGCGGCGCCGCATTCTGCTTGCGGCGGCCGAAGAGTTTGCAAATGGAGGGTTGTTCGGCGCACGCGTCGATCAGATTGCCCGCCGCGCGGAAACTAATGAACGCATGCTCTATTACTACTTCGGTAGCAAGGAGCAGCTTTTCACTGCTGTACTCGAGCACGCATTCAGCGCGCTCAATGAAGCGGAACGAACGCTCGAACTGAACGGTGTCGCACCGGTCGAGGCGGTGACACGTCTCGCGCATTTTGTTTGGGATTACTACCGCGATCATCCCGAGTTACTGCGTCTCGTCAATAACGAGAACCTGCATGAGGCACGCTACATGCAGAAGTCCACGCGCATCCGCGAAATGATTTCGCCGATTGTCGCCACGCTCGGCGGCATTCTTGAGCGGGGTCAACGCGCGGGGCTGTTTCGCACCAACGTCGATCCGCTGCGCTTTTACGTGACGCTGTCCGGCATGGGCTACTACATCGTGTCGAACCGCTTCACGCTCGAGGCGACACTCGGCCGCGATTTCAGCACTGCGGGCGAACGCAGCGAACTCATTCAGATGAACACCGAGTTGCTGCTTGCGTATCTGTTGCGGAAGTAAGCTGCAGCGCGATCGCGCATCGACCGCATAAGAAGCGACGAAAAAGCGGCAAAACAGGCGTCAGAAACGACAACGGCCTCTGAAGAAGAGGCCGTTGTTTATCTCTGCGCGCGGGGTGCTCAGGCTTCGACTTTTTCCTTCGCTACCTTCGGCGCCTTGTTGTGCTCGAGGATGAAGTCGCGCAACTGCGGATAGATGATGGTGCGCCAGCGGCGGCCCGAGAAAATGCCGTAGTGGCCGCATTTTTCCGCGGTGAAGTGACGCTTGTTCTTCTCCGGAATGCCGCTGCACAACTCTTGCGCAGCGAACGTCTGACCGTCCCCGGAGATATCGTCCAGCTCGCCTTCGATCGTGAAGAGCGCGGTCTTCGTGATGTCCTGCGGGCGTACACGCTCGCCGGCGACGTCCCACGTGCCTTCGGCCAGGCTGAAGTCCTGGAACACCACGCGGATCGTGTCGAGGTAATAGTCCGCGTCCATGTCGAGTACGGCGTTGTACTCGTCGTAGAAGCGGCGATGCGCTTCCGCGTCGTCTTCGTCGCCGCGCAGCAGGCTCTGGTAGAAGTCCCAGTGCGAAGCTGCGTGGCGCTCAGGATTCATCGCGACGAAGCCGGTGTGCTGCAGGAAGCCCGGGTAAACCTTGCGACCCACGCCCGGGTAGCTCGGCGGCACCGTGAAGATCACGTTGTTTTCGAACCATTCGTACGAGTGCTGCGTGGCGAGCGAGTTGACCGAGGTCGGGCTCTTACGCGCGTCGATCGGGCCGCCCATCATGGTCATGGTGCGCGGCGTGTCTTCGCCGCGGCTCGCCATCAGCGAAATGGCGGCGAGCACCGGGACGGTGGGCTGGCATACCGAGATCACATGCAGATTCTTCGCGCCGATGTGGCGGATGAATTCCTGGATGTAAGCGATGTAATCGTCGAGGTGAAACTCGCCTTCTTCGAGCGGCACCATGCGTGCATCGATCCAGTCGGTCAGGTAGACCTTGTGGTCTTGCAGCAACGTGCGCACGGTATCGCGCAGGAGCGTGGCGTGGTGCCCTGACAACGGTGCGCACACCAGCACGACCGGCTCATCTTTCAATTGGGTAACAGCGTCACTGTCGTCCGCGAAACGCTTGAAGCGCATCAGGCGGCAAAACGGTTTTTCGATGATCGTTTGTTCGATGATCGGAATGTTGTGACCGTCTTTGACAATTTGATGAAGGTTGAACTCAGGCTTTTCGTAATCTTTGCCAAGCCGGTAGAGCAGTTCGTAACCGGCTGAGAGGCGTGTGGCACCGGGCACATAGGCTAACGGGCTGGCGGGATTCGCGAACGATTTCGACGCAGCCTGGGCCCAGGCGGTAAGGGGGCTCAACATCGCCCGTTGGAATTCGTGCAGTTGGTAGAGCATGGGTGCTCCGTTTAAGCGGTTCGCATGGGGCTTGGCAAACACGCGTGTGGCGTTGCGGCAGGCCGTATTGGTTGTAGGCACATTGATTTTCGGCCAACAGTCTGCTCGATCATACTGAACAAAGCGTACTTGTGCAATGCAGCAATTTGCGTGCGGGCTGCGCGCAAACTGTCATTAAATCATGGTACTTACGATGCCGCCGCGCCGCTATCCGGGGTTGCCGCAGCCTCAAGTTCCTCTGTCATGGTGCCGTTATGCGGTGGCTGCCCGGTCGCCTGGGCCATCGCCTGTTCGTGCTTCATCAGGTTCAGGCCGGTGTGCACCAGCGCCACATGCGAAAACGCTTGCGGGAAATTACCGACCAGGCGTTTCGCGGTCGGATCGTACTCTTCCGCCAGCAGACCGACGTCGTTGCAGAGGCCGAGCAGCCGTTCGTACATTGCGACGGCTTCATCGATGCGGCCTTGCAGCGCCAGGTTGTCCACCATCCAGAACGAGCACGCGAGGAAGGTGCCTTCGCCAGGCGGCAGACCGTCGTCGTATTCAGTGGTGCGGTAGCGCATCACGAAGCCGTCGTGCATCAAGTCCTTTTCGATCGCCGCCACCGTGCCCTTGACGCGCGGATCCGTCGGCGGGAGGAAGCCGACCAACGGCATCAGCAGTACGCTCGCATCGAGCTGATCGCTGCCGTAGGACTGGGAGAACGCATTAAGCGCCGGATTCCACGCCTTCGCGCAGACTTCCGCGTGGATTGTCGCGCGGGTTGCGCGCCATTCATCGAGTGGGCCTTCCAGCTTGAACATTTCGGCGGAGCGGATGGCGCGGTCGTAGGCGACCCACGCCATCACCTTGGAGAAGGTGAAGTGCTGGCGGCCGCCACGGGTTTCCCAGATGCCTTCGTCCGGCTCTTGCCAGATCGTGTCGAGATGGCTGAGCAACGCGCGCTGCACGTTCCATGCGGTGTCGTCCGCCTGCAGGCCGCCGACGCGCGCGAGATGCAGCGCGTTCATCACTTCGCCGTAGACGTCGAGCTGGCGCTGCCCGACCGCGTTGTTGCCGATCCGCACGGGTTTGGCGTCCTGATAACCCGGCAGCCAGTCGATTTCGAATTCGGGCAGGCGCCGCTCGCCGGCGATCCCGTACATGATCTGCAATTGATCCGGCGCGCCGGCCATCACGCGGCCCAGCCAGCTACGCCATGCGCGGGCTTCGTCGTAGTAGCCGCCGCGCATCATCGCGAGCAGCGTGATGGTGGCGTCGCGCAGCCAGCAATAGCGGTAGTCCCAGTTGCGCGTGCCGCCCAACTGTTCCGGCAGCGACGTGGTGGGCGCGGCGACGATGCCGCCGGTCGGCTCGTACGCCAGCGCCTTCAGCGTAATCAGCGAGCGGCGGATCTGCGCGGCCCATTTGCCTTCGACCGTGCTGCGCGCCGACCATTCGAGCCAATGGTTCTCGGTGCGGGCAAGCGACGTGTGCGGATCGCGTCCCGGCGGAATGCGCAGATGCGAAGCCGCATAGGCCAGCGAAAACGGCACGCGCTCGCCTTCGCTTACCGTGAACTCCGCGACGGTCTTCATGTTTTCGCCGCGCAGCTCGACCGGCGTGCGCAGCACCGCGGTGTCCGGGCCGACGATTGCCTTGATGCCGCTATCGTGCTTCAGGCGATCCACCCATGGAATCGAAAAACCGTAGTCGAAGCGCAGCACCAGTTCCATCTGCATGCGCACCGTGCCGCGTTTGCCGACCACGATCCGCACCATCTCCGACCAGCCGTTGCCCGGCGGCATGAAGTCGATCAGCGTGACTGCGCCTTCGGGCGTTTCGAAATCGGTTTCCAGAACCAGCGTCTCGCCGCGATAACGGCGCGTGATCGTGGGTGGCGTATCGGAGACTGGCGAAATCAGCCAGCGGCCGTTGTCGGGCGTGCCGAGCAGGGCGGCGAAGCACGCGCCGGAGTCGAAGCGTGGCCAGCAGAGCCAGTCGACCGAACCCTCGCGGGAGACGAGCGCGGCAGTGTGGCCGTCGCCGATGAGCGCATAGTCTTCGATGAGTGCGGGCATGGGGGAGCGTGTCTGTTTTAGGCGAGGCGAAGGCCGCCGCGCTGGGGGTCATTGTGTTACCGGACCCGCGCGATGCGTTTTGGTTCAGCGCGCAATGCGGCAAAACGCGGGTTGGTAATTGTCAAATCACTGCCTACAATCAATTTTCATGCCGATGCTCGGAGTTCGCCGGATCATGCGTCGGCCTTGCCCATGGCGCATGCAAAAGCCGTTTTCGAGGACCCAAGCAATGCTGAACCCGTCGAAATCCGATTGCATCACAATTCTCTCCGCCGCCAGCGAACTGGCTGACGATTCGATGTTGCCGCTCGAACATGGCCGGCTGGGCCTGAGCCGCAACGGAATGCTGGCTGCGGCGGCCTTTCTGATCGAACGGGCCTGCTTCCGCCGTCATCAGGAAGGTGACGGCCATTATGCCGTCGGCGGATTGTCGTTGCAGGGCCGTTTGCGGCTGGATCAGCTTTCGAACGGCTGACCGTTTCTCCGTTTCTGCCTTTCTCCATTGCGCGGGCTCGCGCAATGCGGCTGTCCGCAGTTGTCTCGCATCTGGCGCATTGCGTCCGATGCGAATCTGTCGCGCCCGTACCGCTTCGCTGTGCCACGTGTTGCATTGCCACAGCCGCTATCAGTACGCGCGCCATATCCCGCACCGGCCCCCCGTTCGTGCGAGACATTTCCGGGCCGGCACTGCGCCCGGTCGTGCGTCCCTTCTTGCAGCTTCCATGGCTGACTGCCGTCGCCTAGAAGTGCGACGACCCCATGCCGAAGATCCCAATGATGCCGATGATGATCAGATAGAGCGCGACGATGTAGTTCAACAGGCGCGGCATGACGAGAATCAGAATGCCGGCGATCAACGAAACCAGCGGGCCCAGGCTGAGTGTGACGTTCATGAAAACTCCGTAGTGTGAGATGGGTGAGACGCGGTTGAAAAAAACGCCCCGTCAGGCGGGACAATTGCTAAGCATGAACCGGCAGGCCGGCCAGCCGAACGCGGCCCGGCCTACGCGGCCCTCCGGATTCGCTGCATGATCCGACGCAACGCTTTTATACTTGCCTCGACAAAACAATTCGACCGATTGCGCGGCAGACCAGAGACACCATTACAACCGAATAACCGATGAAGAGGAGGTCATATGCTTCGTAGTCACCGTGCTGCAATGCGTGCTGTCTCAAGCTCTCCTTTGCCTTCTGCTGCTCAATCCACCTCATGGCGCGGCGGCCAGCCAGCTCCTCTGCGCTCCGCCCGCTCGATAATAAAAGGTTTCGTGCTCATGGTCTCGATTGTTGCTTCGCATGCGTTTGCGCAAGATTCCGGCCCGGCTCCCGCCGATGGCGTCTATGACATGCTGGTCGGCACTTACACGGCTGGCAAGAGCGAAGGGCTGTACGTCTATCGCTTCGACACGAAGACAGGCGAAGCGACCCGCGTGTCGGCCGCGCAGACGGTCAATCCGTCGTATCTGGTGGTGAGCCGTGACCGGCGCTTCGTCTATACGGTCAACGAATTGCCGGGCGATAACGGCCCGGCCACGCAGCGCGGTGGCATCAGCGCGTTTCGCTTCGATGCCGCGAGCGGCCAACTGAGCTTTCTCAACAAGGTCTCGTCGGACGGCAATGACCCGTGCTATCTGAGCCTGTCGCCGGACGGCAAATATCTGCTGACCGCGAACTACTCGGTGGCGGCCGACCCGGGCGGCAGCTTCGCGGTGTTCCCATTGCAGGCGGACGGCCAGGTGGGCGCGTCGGTGCTCACGGTGCATCATGAAGGCGGCGGTCCTGTGAAGGGACGTCAAGACAACTCGCACGTTCACTCAACCGTGTTCTCGCCGGACGGTCACTACCTGTTCGCGCAGGACCTTGGCGCCGACAAGCTGTATTCGTACCGCTACACGCCGGACGGCAGCCGCGGCCTGCTCGGCCCGACCGATTGGCGCTACACCCAGGAAGAAGCAGGCACGGGCCCGCGTCACCTGGTGTTCGGCGCGGACGGCAAGCATGCGTATCTGACTAGCGAACTGGCTGCTACGGTCAGCACCTTCAATTACGCCGACGGCAAGCTCACTCAGGTGCAAACGAGTTCGCTGATCGAGCCCGGCTTCAAGGGCGCAGTAGGCGCCGCGGCCATTCATCTGTCGCCGGACGGACGCTTCCTTTACGCCACCAATCGCGGCGATGCGAACGAGATCGTGATCTTCTCGGTGGATCCGGCCAACGGCCATCTGAAGAAGATCGGGCACCAGTCGAGCCTCGGCAAGTCGCCGCGCGAATTCGCGATCGACCCGACCGGCAACTGGCTGATCGTCGGCAATCAGAACAGCGGCACCGTGTATGTGTTCAAGCGCGATCAACAGAGTGGGTTGCTCGTAGCGAATCCGAAACGTATCGAGATCGATTCGCCGGTGGACTTCAAGCTGGTGTCGCCGTCGTGAGGTGGGTTGCTGACGATCTGAATCCGCGCGTTGAATAAAAAACGGGTCGCTTCGAGCGACCCGTTCTTTTGTCTGGCTTTGGTTGGTGGCTACCGGCCGGTCCCGTTTATTCCGCCGGTCCCGGTGCAAGCACTTCACGGCTGCCGTTGATGCCCATCGCAGACACCAGGCCCGCCGTCTCCATCTGCTCGACAAGACGCGCCGCGCGGTTATAACCGATGCGCAATTGCCGCTGCACCGACGAGATCGACGCGCGCCGCGTGCGCACCACGAAGGCGACGGCTTCGTCGTAAAGCGGATCGGCTTCGGCATCCGGCGTGTCGCCGAACAGATCGGGCGACGCACCTTCAGTGGCCGGGCCGTCGAGAATGCCTTCCTCGTATTGCGGTTCGCCGAACTGCTTCAGATACTCAACGATCCGGTGCACTTCCTCGTCGGCGACGAACGCGCCGTGCACGCGCTGCGGGTAGCCCGTGCCCGGCGGCAGGAACAGCATGTCGCCCTGGCCGAGCAGCGATTCGGCGCCCATCTGATCGAGAATCGTGCGCGAGTCGATCTTCGACGACACCTGGAACGCCACGCGCGTCGGAATGTTCGCCTTGATGAGGCCGGTGATCACGTCCACCGACGGACGCTGCGTCGCCAGAATCAGGTGAATGCCGGCGGCGCGCGCTTTCTGCGCGAGACGCGCGATCAGTTCTTCGATCTTCTTGCCGGCGACCATCATCAGGTCGGCCAACTCGTCGATCACCACCACAATCAGCGGCAGCGGCGCCAGCGGCTCGGGTGCATCCGGGGTCAGCGAGAACGGGTTGCCGAGCTTCTTGCCCTTGGCTTCCGTATCGCGGATCTTCTGATTGAAGCCGGGCAGGTTGCGCACGCCGACCGCGGACATCAGACGGTAGCGCTTTTCCATTTCGCCGACACACCAGTTCAGCGCGTTGGCGGCCAGCTTCATGTCGGTGACGACCGGCGCGAGCAGATGCGGAATGCCTTCGTACACCGACAGTTCCAGCATCTTCGGATCGATCATGATGAGCCGCACTTCTTCGGGCGTCGCCTTGTAAAGCAGCGAGCAGATCATCGCGTTGATCGCCACCGATTTGCCCGAACCCGTTGTGCCCGCAACCAGCATGTGCGGCGCCTTCGCCAGATCGGCGACCACCGGATGGCCGGTGATGTCCTTGCCCATCGCCAGCGTCAATTGCGAATGCGAGTTCTGGTAGACGCTGGCTTCGAGGATTTCGGACAGGCGGATCGTCTGCCGCTTGGCATTCGGCAACTCGAGGCCCATGCAGGTCTTGCCGGGAATCGTTTCGACCACGCGAATCGACGTGAGACCGAGGCCGCGCGACAAGTCCTTCATCAGGCCGACGATCTGACTGCCGCGCACGCCGAGCGCCGGCTCGACTTCGAAGCGCGTGATGACCGGGCCGGCCGAATGGCCGACCACGGTGACCGGCACCTTGAATTCCTGCAGACGCTGCTCGATCAGCAGGCCGGTTTCGATGAGCTTTTCTTCCGAAACGGGTTCGACGTCGGTGTCGGCGCGCGCGAGCAGATCAAGCGTCGGCAGCTCGACCATCGATGCCGCGGGCGCGCGGAATTCGAAGCCGTTGGCGGGGATGTGGCCGCGCAGCGGTGTGCGCTGGATTGCGGGTTCGGCGGGTTCAGCGGGGTCTGCAGGGTCGGTGCGCTCGGTCGAGGGTTCGTCGACGATGGTGGCCGAGGTCGCTGGTGCTGCCTGAACTGCGAAGCCAGGGAAACGAACCACGTTCGACGCGTGCGATACGGCGCTTTGCGGTTCTACTGCGGCAACGATGGCCGAAGCGTCCGAGGCGGCCGACGGGTTCAAATCGTCGGCTACGTCCACTGTTTCCAATGCGTCCGATACATCCGATAGGGCAGGGGCGTTCGTCATTGCCGCGTCGACTGGCGCGACAGCATCGATGCTGGTTTCCCAGGGCGCGAGCGGTTTTTCGATGACGACTTCAGCAACCGGCACGGACGTCGCGCTGTGCGCTTGCGTCGGTTCGTCTTCGACGAACGGCGGCACGTCCGTTTGCGCGTCACTGGCTTCCAGTTGGGCTGCGAAGATTTGAAATGGCGTTGGCGTTGGCACCGGCGCTGCATACTGCGTGGCTGGCGTGTGTGTCGCAACCAACGGCGCCTGGATAACCGGCGGTTCAATCGGCCATTGCACGACAGGCTCGGTATCGTCCTCGACCGGCGCTTCAGAGGCGCCTTCGATTCGCGGCGTTTCGACGGGCGATTGCGTCGCTGCATGGTGGTCCGGCGCAGCCTCGACTACGTCCTGCAAAGGCGCGCTTACATCCGGCACCGCGGCCATTTCGGCTTCGTTCGCATGTGAAGACGAAGCTACGTCCGATTGCCCAGCCTCGACCGGTGGCTCGGTACCCGTCAGAGCGTCCAGAGTCGTCGTGACGATCGCGTTTTCCGCGCCGCTGCTGCGCGCGAGGCTGACGCCGGCAATGTCGGTCCAGCGCGCGGCGTTTTCCGCGATGCTGCGAAGCGTCTCCTGGACGCTGGCGGGCGGCGTGACCTTTTGCTCGGTCGCCATCGGCCGGGTATAACTCGGAGCCGGCGTGCTGAACGGAGCCGGACGCCGCGTTGTCTGCGCCGGCGCGGTGTTAGTGTCCGCGCGCGGAGCGGGCGAGAACGGCTGCTGGGCAGCCGTCGAGCGACTTCCCGAAGATCCTGCACTGGCGGCTGAACCCGGCGCCGTCGACGGACGGCCTGCGTCAGCCGAGGCGTTCGCCGCCGAACCGGCTACCGAGCCTGACACCATCCGCGTTGCCGCCAAGGCGTGCGCCGCTTGCGCCGCAGCAGCCGGCGCAGCGACTGCGCCCCCGAAACCCGCCACACCCGCCACGCCCGAGCCCGACGATCCCACCGGACGTTGCTCGCCAGCAGAGCGCCGACCAACCTGCGATGCGCCATCGCGAGCCGGAGTCGCTGTCGTTCCTGATCCCGCTGGCGAACCGGCTGCAGATGCGGGCGCACGCGGCGCCGTTGCCGAATCACGCAACCATCCGGCCGGCGCGACTGGTTCGGCCGGCATCCATGCGGTCCTGTCCGCGTTCTGCAAGTGTGTCGGCGTCGTCGTCTGCGTCGGCACTTGCCGTGGCGCCTGGCGCGGCGGCGTTGCGGCGGACGTACGCAGCACCGGCTCCGCCTGCGTGGCTTGGTTGCGCGTCTTCACTGCGCCGGCGCGCCAGCTCGCCCCGGCGCCACGCGCCGCTGCGTCCTTGGCCGCCGCCGCACCCGCCGCACCCGCCGCAGCCGCGCCGCGGCCACTCGCCGGCGGCCGCCAGACGGTCGGGCGCGCATAACGCCCATTGCTTTTGGGCGCCATCGTATTGGTGGACGGCGATACGTGCGACGGCAAACCGTCATCGACACTGCGATGGCGGCGCGCTTCCTCGTCGCGTTTCGCGAGGCCGCGGGACAAGCCGAGGCCGAATGCACCGTCGGCCCACACGGCGACGTCGCGCCAGCGGAAGTCGATCAGCCAGGGCAGGCTGATCAGGAGCAGGGCAAGCGCCGCGAGCGGCGTGCCGATGTGTCCGAGCAGATGACCGAAGCCCGCCGCCAGCGCATGGCCGAAGCCATTCACGCCGGCCACGCCGATCAACGACGCCTCCAGCGCGCAGCTTGCCACCAGGACGCAGACGAAGCCGAGCCAAAGGCGGATCGTGCCGGGGCCGCGCAAACCTGCGCCGCCCGGCAGCACCGACTTCACGAGGCGCCAGAAAAGAGGAATGAACCAGACGGCCGACCCGCCGAACCAGCCGAAAACTACCGTGTGCATACTAGACATCAACGTATGACGGACGCGCAAGAACGCAATCCGTCGAGTTTAACCGGCGAAGCCCGATGCTTCGAAGGCAGACGCAAGTATGCCTGCGCCAAATGGAACGAACCGCGTACCGATCACTTGGCGCTGCGGTCGAATGTGAGCGTGTCGCCGTTGTCGAGCACCAGTTGCATCTGCTGCGGCGCGCGCATCTGCACGCCAGTGCGGTCGATGTGGTTCAGCGCGTCGAGATACGAGCCTTCGATCTGGCCGCCCGGCGTCGCGCACGCCATGCGCGTGCCGCCCAGGGTGCCGAAGCTTAGCTTGCCGTCTTTCAGCGCATACGAGCCCATGTAGCGATTGCAGCCGGAAAAGCCGCTGGCGTGGCGCTGGCCTTTGTCGGTGGAGAGCAGGAGCGTGATCGGCGCGCCCTGATCCGCGGACGGAATCGCGCGGGCCGTGCCGTCGGCCTGTTTCCAGCCGGTGAGTACCCAACTGGTGTCGTCGAGCAACTGGGTGGCGGCCGGGTTGAACGGATCGGGCGGTGCGGCTTCCGAGTCGGGGTGCTTCGGGATGGCGCACGCGCTGCATAGCGCGGCGACGCTCAACGCGGCGATGGCCGTGCGCGCATACGGGATGAAGCGCGCAACACCTCGCGCGGAGGAGCTTTGGAGCATGGCGTCGGTCCTCTTCAAACTGGCGAAGGCGTAAGGGTAACGCACTCGGCACGCCGCACGCGAGCGCGACGTCGACGTATCGGGTGCGGTGCGGGGTGCGCATCGGGGTGCGCATGTTAACATCGTGTTCCACCTAATCCCACCCTCATCCGACTTTTATCTGGAGACCCCATGCAGATCGGCCAACGGATCGGCACGCCCCTTTCTGAATCCGCCACGCGCGTCATGCTGCTCGGCGCCGGCGAGCTCGGCAAGGAAGTGATCATCGCGCTGCAACGGCTGGGCGTCGAAGTGATCGCCGTCGACCGTTATCCGAACGCGCCGGGTCATCAGGTCGCACATCGCTCGCACGTGATCGACATGACCGACCGCGCCGCCTTGCGCGCGCTCGTCGAACAGGAACGTCCGCACCTGATCGTCCCCGAGATCGAAGCCATCGCGACCGATGCACTCGCCGCCATCGAAACCGACGGCCTCGCCGAAGTGATCCCCACCGCGCGCGCCACGCAACTCACGATGAACCGCGAAGGCATCCGCCGTCTGGCCGCTGAAGAACTCGGCCTGCCGACCTCGCCATACGCGTTCGCCGATTCGCTCGAGGAACTGCGCGCGGGCATCGCCAAAGTCGGCTATCCGTGCGTCGTGAAGCCGGTGATGTCATCGTCGGGCAAGGGGCAGTCGGTGCTGAAGAGCGACGCGGACGTCGAACCCGCCTGGCAATATGCGATGGCGGGTGGCCGCGTGAATCACGGCCGGGTGATCGTCGAAGGTTTTATCGACTTCGAATACGAAATCACGCAACTCACCGTGCGCGCGATCGATCCGGCGAGCGGCGAAGTCAGCACGTATTTCTGCGACCCGATCGGGCACGTGCAGGTGGCGGGCGACTACGTCGAATCGTGGCAGCCGCAGCCGATGAGCCCGCTCGCGCTGGAACGTTCGCGCGAAGTGGCGCACAAGGTCACAGCGGCATTGGGCGGCAGGGGCCTGTTCGGTGTGGAACTTTTCGTGCGTGGCGATGACGTATGGTTCTCGGAAGTGAGTCCGCGTCCGCACGATACCGGTCTGGTCACGCTGTGCTCGCAACGCTTCTCGGAGTTCGAACTGCATGCGCGCGCGATTCTCGGTTTGCCGGTGGATACGTCGCTGCGGGCGCCGGGCGCGTCGGCGGTGATTTACGGCGGACTGGACGAAACGGCGATCGCTTTCGAAGGTGTCGCGGCGGCGTTGGCCGTGCCGAATGCGGATCTGCGGCTTTTCGGCAAGCCGGAGAGCTTCGTCAAGCGCCGCATGGGCGTGGCGCTGGCCACTGGCGAGACGACCGAAGAAGCACGCTCGCGCGCGAAGCAGGCCGCGGCGGCGGTGCGGCCGGTTTCCACGAAGTAAGGCGCGTCAAAGCGCTGCCTTGCGGCGCTGCAGCGTGTCGATGTGCCGTGAAGTGTGAAGTACCCGCGCGCCGCGCAAACCCGCCGCGCGCGAAACCCGACTCATTGAAGTTTGTTGAAGTAGAGGTACGTATGCCCCTGGAATCCCGCAAGAACATGCGGTCTGGAAGCTTCGGCCGTCTCGGCGCACTGGGTGTGATACTTGCGCTGTGTGCGGGGATGACAGGGTGCGGCCTCGCCGCTGCGCCGTGCCGGGTGGCGTCGGCTGGACTGAAGATCGTGCCGCTGGTCGGGCACGTCGCTGCCGCGCCGACCGACGCTTGCGCCGAGGTGATCGATCCATAAGCAATCCACGACCGGTTCGCGATGGGGTCATGAGCGGTCCGGGCGTGCAACACAGCCGCAACGCAAGGCGCGCCGCCCACGCTTGATGTGCAACAACAATCGAGGCATCGAATGAAGAAATGGCTTGTTGCAGTCACCGCGGCAGCGGGTCTTGCGGCGCTGTACGGCAATGCATGGGCCGCGCCATCGAACCTCGCCGATATTCAGGCGAAGAATCGCCAGACGCATAAATACACCTGCGCGACCGGCAAGATTCTGCAAGTGACCTACTGGAACACGGCGAACGGCCAGAGCTTCGCGCTCGTGCCTGTCAAGGGCCAGCAACTGCTGTTCGTCAACACGATCTCGGCTTCCGGCGCGAAGTATCAGGCCGGCAGCTACACCTGGTGGACCAAGGGTCCGCGCGCCGATCTCTACGACGCGACGGACGGCGAAAACGCCCCGCCGATGCTGTCCGACTGCGTCACCATCAATCGCTGAGCATGATGCGGCGGCTTTCTTCAGACACGCCGCCTGCCTCGCCTTACGTTTGTCTCTGCCTTGTGGCGCTGCCCGCCTGCGCGCATCCTTTCCGTTCGAGTAGTAAGCTGTCCGGCATGGCATCCGCTGTGTCCGCTGCCATTGCTGTCGCCAGTGTCGTCGCTGTCGCCGTTATGTCAGGCCGCGCAAGGCTCGCGCGGTTGTCGTCGTCTTCGATCGTCCGATATTGGACTTCAACGGGCGGGCTCATGGCCCGCGTCCGTTTCATCAAGCGAGACCCTCCATGAAAGCATCGGACCTGTTCGTCAAATCGCTGGAAGCCGAAGGTGTCGAGTACGTGTTCGGCATCCCGGGTGAAGAAAATCTCGATCTCCTCGAATCGCTGCGCCGCTCGAAAATTCGTCTGATTCTCACGCGTCACGAGCAGGCGGCCGGGTTCATGGCCGCCACGTATGGACGCCTCACCGGTCGCACCGGCGTGTGTCTGGCCACCCTCGGACCGGGCGCGACCAACTTCGTGACCGCTGCCGCGTACGCGCAGTTGGGCGGCATGCCGATGCTGATGGTGACCGGGCAAAAACCGATCAAATCGAGCAAGCAGGGGCATTTTCAGATCGTCGACGTGGTGCGGATGATGGAGCCGCTCACCAAGTACACGCGGCAGATCGTGTCGATCGCCAACATTCCGGCCGCGGTGCGCGAAGCGGTCCGTCAGGCGGAGGAAGAACGGCCGGGCGCCACGCACCTCGAATTGCCTGAAGACGTTGCGCACGAAGAGGGCGACGGCCATCCGATTCCGAAGAGCTTCAGCCGCCGCCCCGTTGCCGAGGAAAAGGCCGTGGCGCGCGCGGTCGAGGCGATCACGAAAGCGAAGCATCCCTTGCTGATGATCGGCGCGGGCGGCAACCGCAAGACCACCACCAAGATGTTGCGCGAATTCGTCGACCAGATCGGCATTCCGTTTTTTACGACGCAGATGGGCAAGGGCGTGATCGACGAATCGCATCCCATGTGGCTCGGCAACGCCACCTTGTCCGACGGTGACTTCGTGCACCGCGCAATCGACCACGCGGATTGCATCATCAATGTCGGCCACGACGTGATCGAGAAGCCGCCGTTTTTCATGCGCAGTGGCGACGCCGGCGAGAAGACGGTGATTCACGTCAACTTTCTCGGCGCGGAAGTCGATACGGTGTATTTCCCGCAGATCGAGGTGGTCGGCGATATCGCCAACGCGGTGTGGCAGCTCAAGGAAAGCCTCAAGGAGCGTCAGGAACACTGGGATTTCACGCGTTTCAAGGAGATCAAGCAGCACTTCGAGGAGCATCTGGTCAAAGGCCAGCACGACGACCGTTTCCCGATGTACCCGGTGCGGATCGTCAACGACGTCTACGAGACCACGCCGGTGGACGGCATCGTGTGTCTGGACAATGGCATGTACAAGATCTGGTTCGCGCGCTACTACCGCGCGCATGAACCGAATTCGCTGCTGCTCGATAACGCGTTGGCGTCGATGGGCGCCGGCTTGCCGTCGGCGATCGCGACCAAGATCGTGCACCCCGACCGCAAGGTCATGGCGGTGTGCGGTGACGGCGGCTTCATGATGAATTCGCAGGAGCTGGAAACGGCAGTGCGTCTGAAGCTCGATCTGGTGGTCCTGATTTTGCGCGACGACGCGTTCGGCATGATCCGCTGGAAGCAGGAAAACATGAACTTTCCGGACTACGGCATGACGCTGCGCAACCCGGATTTCGTCGCGTATGCGCAGAGTTACGGCGCGAAGGGGCATCGCATTGAATCGGCCGCGGAATTCGCGCCGCTGCTGCGCGAATGTTTCGCGACGCCCGGTGTGCATGTGATCGATCTGCCGATCGACTACTCGGACAACGAGCGTGTGCTGAATCGCGAGATCAAGCGGCTGAGCGCCCAACTATGAATGGTGCGGCCATGTGCGGCAACGAGACATAGCACTTGCCGGCTGCATGGCTGATGTCAGGCATTGGATCAAGGAGAACGCGTCATGTTGAACAAGACTTACCCGTACTACCTCGCCAACATTGCGGTGGCGGCCAACACGGATCTCGAAGTCACGGATAAATTCAGCGGCGAAGTGGCGACCCGCGTGGCGATGGCGGACGCGGCGGCGATCGACAAAGCGATCGGCTATGCCGTCGAAGCGATGCCGGCAATGCGCGCGTTTCCACCGTTCAAGCGTCAGGCCGTGCTCGAACATTGCGTGAAGCGGTTTCGCGAGCGTTACGACGAATTGGCGCTCGCGCTATGTATCGAAGCGGGCAAGCCGATCAACGACTCGAAGGGCGAGGTCACGCGTCTGATCGACACGTTCAAGGTGGCGGCTGAAGAGTCGGTGCGCATCGACGGCGAGATCATCAATCTGGAGATTTCGCCGCGGGCGAAGGGCTACCACGGCTACGTGAAGCGTGTGCCGATCGGTCCGTGTTCGTTTATCTCGCCGTTCAATTTTCCGCTGAATCTGACCGCGCACAAGGTCGCGCCGGCGATCGCGGCAGGCGTGCCGTTCGTGTTGAAACCGGCGAGCCGCACCCCGGTCGGCGCGCTCATCATGGGCGAGATTCTGGCGGAAACCGACCTGCCGAAAGGCGCATTCTCGATTCTTCCCGCGCATCGCGACGGTGCCGATCTGTTCACCACCGATGAACGTTTCAAGCTGCTGTCCTTTACCGGCTCGCCCGCGGTGGGCTGGGAACTGAAGAAAAAGGCCGGCAAGAAGAAAGTGATTCTGGAACTGGGCGGCAACGCGGCGGCGATCGTCGACGGCGATCAGGGCGGCAAGCTCGACTATGTGGTCGATCGGCTGGCGTTCGGCGCGTTCTATCAGTCGGGGCAGAGTTGCATCGGCGTGCAGCGGATTCTGGTGCACGCGAAGATTTACGATGCCCTGCGCGAGAAGCTGATCGCGAAGACGAAGTCGCTGATCATGGGCGATCCGAAGGACGAGAAGACCTTTGTCGGGCCGATGATCTCCGAATCGGAGTCCAATCGTCTCGCCGGCTGGATGGAAAGCGCGGTGCAGGCGGGCGCGAAGATCGTCGCCGGTGGCAGGGTGGAGGGCGCGATGTTCGAGGCCACGCTGCTCGAAGGCGTGAAGCGCGACACTGACCTCTACCGCAAGGAAGCCTTCGGCCCGGTCGCGATTCTGGAGCGTTTCGATGATTTCGACGCGGCGCTCGCTACTGTCAACGACAGCGACTTCGGCCTGCAAGCCGGCGTGTTCACCGATTCGCTCGCCCATGCGCACCGCGCGTGGGATCTGCTCGACGTGGGCGGCGTGGTGATCAACGACGTGCCGTCGTTCCGGGTCGACAACATGCCGTATGGCGGCGTGAAAGATTCCGGGCTCGGGCGCGAAGGCGTGCGCTACGCGATCGAGGATATGACCGAGATGCGTTTGATGGTGATGCGCGAGACGTGGTGACGGGGCGGTGCGGCGGCGCACGACGATGATGCGGGCGCCTGCCGGGGCTGTGCTTCATCTACAGGGATTCGGGCCCCGTCGTGGTGTGCGGTGGTCCGTGCCCCCTCGTTCGGGCATCCTGTGGCAGGGTCGGGTTGAGCCGGACTGTCATGCATCTGTCGCACGCGCGCACTACGCTGCCAGCGAGGCGGTCCGACCCTCGCAGGCCGCCTTTCGGAGCCGGCACCGACGGTCTGGTGAGCGGCTCGCCGTCCGGCTTTCGTCGACGTAAGCAGAAAGCCGGCAGATGCGCCATGAGTGTTTTTGCTGAAGTGCTACAATACCGGCCTTTCCGGCGGGTGTTTCCGCCGGCCGGAGCCGGCCGCATTTTTCCCGTAATACTGACGGGTCCCGTGCGGAACGCCGTGGCTCCGCCTTCATCCTGATGCCCTCTGCGGTTCCGACCGCTGCCGCGCGCACCGCGCCAAGCGCATTTTTAGCGAAAGCCACCATGTCCGACACAGCCGTCACGCCCAGTACTGCGACTTTTGATCAATTCGGTCTCGCGCCCGACATCCTGAAAGCCGTCAAAGAATCGGGCTACACCATCCCTACGCCGATCCAGGAGCAGGCGATTCCCGTCGTGCTGGCCGGCCGGGACATGATGGGTGCCGCGCAAACCGGCACCGGCAAGACCGCGAGCTTCTCGCTGCCGATCATCCAGCGCTTGCTGCCGCAGGCCAGCACGAGCGCATCGCCCGCCCGCCATCCGGTGCGCGCGCTGATCCTCACGCCGACCCGCGAACTGGCCGACCAGGTGGCGGCGAACGTGCAGTCGTACGCGAAGCACACGGCGCTGCGCAGCGCCGTGGTGTTCGGCGGTGTCGATATGAATCCGCAGTCCGAGCAACTGCGCCGCGGCGTCGAAATTCTGATCGCGACGCCAGGCCGTCTGCTCGATCACGTGCAACAGAAAACCGCCAATCTCGGCCAGGTGCAGATCCTCGTGCTCGACGAAGCCGACCGGATGCTCGACATGGGCTTCCTGCCGGATTTGCAGCGCATCCTGAACCTGCTGCCGAAGGAACGTCAGACGCTGCTGTTTTCGGCTACGTTCTCGGGCGAAATCAAGAAACTGGCCGCCACGTATCTGCGCGACCCGCAGACCATCGAAGTCGCGCGCAGCAATTCGACTGCGACCAATGTGACGCAGATCGTTTATGAAGTGGCCGAGGGCGACAAGACCGGCGCTGTCGTTAAGCTGATTCGCGACCGCGGCCTCAAGCAGGTAATCGTATTCTGTAACAGCAAGATCGGCGCGAGCCGGCTGGCGCGCAGCCTGGAGCGCGACGGTGTGATCGCTACGGCGATTCACGGTGACCGGACCCAGAATGAACGGATGCAGGCTCTGGATGCGTTCAAGCGTGGCGAGATCGAGGCTTTGGTGGCGACCGACGTCGCTGCGCGCGGTTTGGACATTGCCGAGCTGCCCGCCGTGATCAATTTCGATCTGCCGTTCAATGCGGAAGATTATGTGCACCGGATTGGCCGTACCGGGCGTGCTGGGGCTTCCGGCGATGCGTTGTCGCTGTGCAGCCCGAATGAGCGCAAGCAGCTTGCCGACATCGAGAAGCTGATCAAGCGGCCTTTGGAAGTGCAACACCTGACTGTCGATACGCCGGTGCGGCATCACCATGAAGAGCGTCCGCCGCGGCGCGAGCGCGTGGATGGCCGTGCAGAGGGCCGCGACGAGCGGGGCGGTCGCCGGCGTTCGGGGGCTTCGTCCTCGGGTTCGTTCGATCGGCCGCATCATCATCGTGCGCAGCCTGTGGATGATTTCTTCCTCAAGCCTTATGAGCCTTCGGCAGCGTCTGTGAGGAAGGTTGAAGAGGCGGCTGCCTCGTCTGCTGCTGCTCCGCAGAAGTCGACTTCCAAGCAGCCGTTGGCTGCGTTGCTCGGTGGGTTTGGGATGCCGAGGAAGTCGCCGTCGTCTACCTGATGCCCGGCTTTTTGCCTTGGTCTTGTTGTTTTTAGTGTTTCTTTTCTGAGCGCTTCCTTTCTGCGCGGTTCACTGGCGCTGCCTCTGTTCGGGGCGGCCGCTACGCCTCGCTGCCATCACACTCGCACGCCCGTGCGCTGCGCCCATGCTGCCGTCGCGGCTGCATAAAAACCCTCTAGCGTAGTATGCGCAGTCCCGTCTAATCCAAGCCCCAGATGACGAGCGGCTGCGCTCAGCGCTTCAAACGGTTTGTCATTGTCCAGCGCAGTTGCGCCGTTTTGCTTGCTGAGCTTTTCGCCCTCATCGTTCGTGACCACCGGTACGTGCAAATACTCCGGCGTCGGCACGCCCAGGCAACGCTGCAGGTAGATCTGCCGCGCTGTTGAATCCATCAAGTCCGCGCCGCGCACGATATGCGTAATCCCCGCGTCCGCATCGTCGACCACCACCGCCAGTTGGTATGCCCACTGATCGTCAGCGCGTCTCAGGACGAAGTCGCCGACCTCGGTGGCCAGGTTCTGCGTCTGTTTGCCCTGCCAGCGGTCCTCGAATGTGATCACCGCGGCATCGCCGTCGGGTACGCGCAGGCGCCATGCGCGCGCCGGTTTGCCATGCAGGCCGCTGCGGCAGGTGCCAGGGTAGGCGAGCGTGGTGTTGCGCGCGTGCGCATGCAGCAGCGAGTCGGCAATCTCCTTGCGCGTGCAGCCGCATGGATAGACCAGGCCGCCAACTTTCAATTGCTCGAATGCTTCCTGATAGCGCGCAATACGATGGCTTTGCCAGACGGGCGGCTCGTCAGCGTGCATGCCGAAGCGTTCGAGAGTGGACAGAATCTCCTCGGCCGCGCCTGGGACGGTGCGAGGCCCGTCGATGTCTTCGACGCGCACCAGCCACGCGCCGCGATGCGCGCGCGCGTCCAGCCAGCTTGCGAGCGCGCTCACCAGTGAGCCGAAATGCAAGGGCCCGGTAGGCGACGGCGCGAAGCGTCCACGATAGGTCATGGGTTCGATCGGTGTGTTGATGCGCAAATACGATGAACAACTGAGGGACCCATGCCGCTCAGCCAAGAATCCGTATGGGGGCGGCGGGCCGCAACGTGAAGGTGCCCGCCCGCTGCAACCGCCCGCATCAGGCGGCGTGCGCCGCCTTGCTGTCCGGATGGCATTCCGGACACGTCTTGCCCGCCACGTACATTGGCGATTGCTGCGCTTCCGGCGGCACCACCGCGCGGCAGCCGAAGCATTGCACGGTCGCGGTCGGCTCCAGTTGCGGATTCAGCGCGGTGCGGTAGTCGAATACGAAGCAGTCGCCGTGATAGTGCGCGCCGCCGACTTCCTCGAAATACTTCAGGATGCCGCCTTCGAGCTGGTACACGTTCTCGATGCCGACTTCCTTCATGTGGATCGCCGCCTTCTCGCAACGAATCCCGCCTGTGCAGAACGACACCACCGTCTTGCCTTCGAGATCGGCGCGGTTTTGTTCGATGACTTCGGGAAATTCGCTGAATTTCGTAATGCGGTAGTCGAGCGCGTCATCGAACGTGCCGACGTCCACTTCGAACGCATTGCGTGTGTCCAGCATGACGACGGGGCGACCTTCGTCGTCATGGCCGCGGTCGAGCCAGGTTTTCAGCGTGGGGGCGTCGACGAACGGCGCGCGGCCAAGCTCCGGCCGGATCGCCGGCTTTTTCATCGTGATGATCTCGCGCTTGAGCTTGACCAGCATGCGGGTGAACGGCTGTTTGTCCGACAGGCTTTCCTTGAACTGCAGATTGACGAACTTGCCTTCGAACAGCGCGTCGTGACGGATGTAGTCGATGAACGCGTTTGTGGCTTCGCGCGTGCCGGCGACGAACAGGTTGATGCCTTCCGGCGCCAGCAGGATGGTGCCGCGCAAGCCGAGCGCATTACAGCGCTCCGTAACGAACGGGCGCCATGCGGCGGTGTCTTCGATGGTCGCGAAATGATACGCGGCGAGATTGACGATACTCATGTGTGTCCAGCGGTAAGAAGTGGCCGCGCGGAAAACGGGGCGCATTGAAAACGCCCGCATTCAAACTCCATGCGGCGCGGCCACGTCGAAAAGGGCGAAACCCGTATTATCCCTCAAGCCGGCGCTTTGGCCGACTCGGCCGAATGGCCAACCCTTTGCGGCAGCGCAAATCGCCTGCACAACACCGGTGTGCGGCGCGCTCGCGTTTCTGTCCTAAGCCGAACGGCTAACGCGCGGTTTTGCCCTGAAAACTCCGGAAGGGTGGAGTTACAATGTCGCCCATGTCAGATCCCCGCTTCGTTCATCTTCGCGTCCACTCCGAATTCTCGATTGCCGATGGCATCGTGCGTCTTGACGACATCGTCAAGGCCGCTGCCAAAGACGGTCAGGGTGCGCTCGCCCTCACCGACCTCGGCAACGCGTTCGGCCTCGTCCGCTTCTACAAGGAAGCCCGCGGCAAAGGGGTCAAACCCATTGCCGGCTGCGACGTCTGGATTACCAATCCCGACGACCGCGAGAAGCCTTCCCGCTTGCTGCTGCTGGTCAAGAACCGGCGCGGCTATTTGAATCTGTGCGAGTTGCTCAGCAAGGCATCGCTCACCAACCAGTATCGCGGCCGTGCGGAAATCGAAGCCGGATGGCTCGAATCCGGTCTGGGTGAAGGCCTGCTCGCGTTGTCGGGCGCGCAACAGGGCGACATTGCCCTCGCGCTCGCCGCCGGTAACGAAGAAGCGGCCAAACGCAATGCATTGCATTGGGCGAAGGTGTTTCCTGGCGGCTTCTATATCGAACTGCAACGGTGTGGTCAGCCGGGCGGCGAGCAGTACGTGCAGCAGGCGGTCGCGCTCGCGGCGTCGCTGAAATTGCCGGTGGTGGCCACTCACCCCATGCAGTTCATGACGCCGGACGATTTCACCGCGCACGAAGCGCGCGTGTGTATTTCCGAAGGCGACATCCTGGCGAATCCGCGCCGCTCGAAACGCTTTACGTCCGAGCAGTATTTCCGTACGCAGGAAGAAATGGCGGGGCTGTTCGCGGACCTTCCGTCGGCGCTTGCCAATAGTGTCGAAATCGCCAAGCGCTGCAACCTGACGCTCGAACTCGGCAAGCCCAAGCTGCCGCTCTTTCCGACACCCGACGGCATGTCGCTCGACGACTACCTCGTGCAATTGTCAAAAGAGGGCCTCGAAAAGCGTCTCGAACAGTTGTACCCGGATGCGGCCGAGCGCGAGGCGCAGCGCGGGACGTATTACCAGCGCCTCGAATTCGAGTGCGGCACGATCATCAAGATGGGCTTTCCGGGCTACTTCCTGATCGTTGCGGACTTTATCAACTGGGCCAAGAACAACGGCGTGCCGGTCGGTCCGGGCCGGGGTTCGGGCGCAGGTTCGCTGGTCGCGTATGCGCTCGGCGTGACCGATCTCGATCCGCTGCGCTACAACCTGCTGTTCGAGCGTTTCCTGAATCCGGAACGGGTCTCGATGCCCGACTTCGACATCGACTTCTGCCAGCACGGCCGCGACCGTGTGATTCAGTACGTGAAGGACAAGTACGGCGCGGACGCCGTGTCGCAGATCGCCACCTTCGGCACGATGGCGGCGAAAGCGGCGGTGCGCGACATCGGCCGCGTGCTCGATCTCGGCTATATGTTTACGGACGGCATCGCCAAGCTGATTCCGTTCAAGCCGGGCAAGCACGTCACCATCGCCGACGCGATGAAGGAAGAGCCGCTCCTGCAGGAGCGCTTCGATAACGAAGACGAAGTGCATCAGCTGCTTGAACTCGCGCAGCGCGTGGAAGGCCTCACGCGTAACGTCGGTATGCACGCCGGCGGCGTGCTGATCGCGCCCGGCAAGCTGACCGATTTCTGCCCGCTCTATACGCAGGGCGACGAAAGCGGCGTCGTGAGCCAGTACGACAAGGACGACGTCGAAGCCGTCGGCCTCGTGAAGTTCGACTTTTTGGGCCTCACCACGCTGACCATTCTGGATTGGGCCGAGCGCTATATCCGCCGTCTCGATCCGTCGAAGAAAGACTGGTCGCTCGCGCAGGTGCCGCTCGACGATGCGGCGTCGTTCTCGATCCTAAAGAAAGCGAACACGGTTGCCGTGTTCCAGCTGGAAAGCCGCGGCATGCAAGGCATGCTGAAAGACGCGCAGCCTGACCGCTTCGAGGACATCATCGCGCTGGTGGCGTTGTACCGTCCGGGCCCAATGGACCTGATTCCGAGCTTCTGTGCGCGTAAGCACGGCCGCGAAGTGGTGGAGTATCCGGATCCGCGTGTTGAATCTGTTCTGAAAGAGACCTACGGCATCATGGTCTACCAGGAGCAGGTGATGCAGATGGCGCAGATCATCGGCGGCTACTCGCTGGGCGGCGCCGACTTGCTGCGTCGCGCGATGGGTAAGAAGAAGGCCGAGGAAATGGCCGAGCATCGCGAGCTGTTCCGCCAGGGCGCCGCGAAGAACGGGCTGGCCGGCGAGAAGGCCGACGAAATTTTCGACTTGATGGAGAAGTTCGCGGGCTACGGCTTCAACAAGTCGCACGCGGCGGCGTATGCGCTGCTTGCGTACTACACCGCATGGCTGAAGGCACACCATCCGGCCGAATTCATGGCGGCGAATATGTCGCTCGCCATGGACGACACGGACAAGGTCAAGATCCTGTTCGAGGACTGCCTCACGAACAAGATGGCCGTGCTGCCGCCGGACGTCAATCTGTCGGCGTACCGGTTCGAGCCGGTCGCGGAAGCGGACGGCAAGCGCTCGAAAACGATCCGCTACGGTCTCGGCGCGATCAAGGGCAGCGGCCAGAACGCGATCGAAGAAATCCTGCGTGCACGCGAAGAAGGTCCGTTCATCGACATCTTCGACTTCTGCAACCGGGTCGACCGCCGGATCGTCAATCGCCGGACGGTGGAAGCATTGATCCGCGCCGGTGCGTTCGACACGCTGCATGCGAATCGCGCACAGTTGATCGCCTCCGTCTCGCTGGCCATGGAAGCCGCCGAGCAGGCAAGCGCCAATGCGATGCAGGCGGGCCTGTTCGATATGGGCGACGCGCCCTCGCAAGGTCACGAACTGGTCGACGAGCCGGAATGGCCGGAAAAGAAGAAGCTGCAGGAAGAGAAGGCCGCGCTCGGCTTCTACCTGTCGGGCCATCTGTTCGATGCCTACAAGAATGAAGTGCGCCGTTTCGTGCGCCAGAAGATCGGCGAATTGAAGGAAGGGCGCGACAAGCTGGTCGCGGGTGTGATCGCGTCGCTGCGTACGCAGATGACCCAGCGCGGCAAGATGCTGATCGCGCTGCTCGACGACGGCACCGGTCAATGCGAAGTGACCGTCTTCAACGAGACCTTTGAAGCGCACAAACAGCTATTCAAGGAAGACGAATTACTGGTGGTGCAGGGCCAGGCGCGTAACGACGCGTTCACCGGCGGCATCCGTTTCACGGTCGACACGGTGATGGATCTCGGCCGCGCGCGTTGCCGTTATGCGGAAGCCGTGAAGGTGCAGATGAACGGCAATGCGGACGCGTTGGCGTTGCGGCGTGTGCTCGAAGCGCATAGCGCGGGTAAGGACGAGCCGCAAGCTACGCCGGCGCCGGCGGCGTCATCGCGTGGTGGCAATGGAGGCGGGGGTGGTGGTGGCCGCAACGGCGGCGGTTATGGCGGCGGTGGCCAGCGCCAGGCTGTGCAGATTCCGAACGGCCTCGCGGTGCAGGTGGTCTATCGCAGCGAAAACGCGCAAGGCGAAATGCGTCTGGGCGATGCGTGGCGCGTGAAGCCGACTGACGAACTGCTCGCGGCATTGCGCGGTGAGTTTGCCGGAAGCTCGATCGAAATCGTTTATTGATGTCTGGTTGGCCCGCGCGGTTGCGTGGGTGTGGGCCAACCGTTGGCGAGCCGTGGCCCCTAGCGCCGCGTCTGCTCCCCCATCCGCGCCAGCTTCAGAAACCGGTAGTACACCGTTTCGGCATTGAACACCGCGATCATAAAACCCGCGCGGCCGTCGAGAAATCCACGTCGAAGCACATAGGTCCGCACGAACGCCCACGCGCCGCGCCCGAGCGCCTTGCCAAAACTGCCGCGCTTGCCCGCTGCGTGACGTTGCTGCGCACCCGCCGTCGAATACGCGTCGAGTTTGCGCAATACGCCTTCGAAGTCCTCATAGGAGTAGTGCATCAGCTTGCCGGTCAGTCGCTGCGACGGCGTGTCGAACACCAGGCGCTCGTGCACGAGGTCGTCGGAGAAACGCGCGGCGCCACGTTTGAACAGGCGCGGAATCCAGTCCGGATACCAGCCACTGTGATGAATCCAGTGGCCGCAAAAGCTCGACAACCTGTCCACCGCGTAGACATCGGCGGTAGGTGCGGCCAGCGCCGCACGGATCGCCGCAGCCAGTTCCGGCGTGACGATTTCGTCGGCGTCGAGCGAGAGAATCCAACTGGTGGTCAGCGCCTCCACGGCGCGGTTTTTTTGCGGGCCGAAGCCCGGCCAGTCGGTTTGCTCGAGCACGCGCGCTCCATGTGCCCGGGCGATGTCGGCGGTACCGTCGGTGCTGCCGCCGTCGATCACGACGATCTGATCGGCGAAGGCCACGGCCTGCAGGCATTCGGCCAGTCGCGCCGCCGCGTTTTTGGTGATGATGGCGACGCCGAGGGTGGTTTCTTGCATACCTGAATTGCGTGGAGGGCGCAGGGTGACGGAATGAGTCGCGCAAGTATACACAGCGCGCGGTGGCCGTGGCCGGACACGTCCGCCGGCCGCTATCGGCCTGTGAATCCGGCCGAATCTGGCCAATTCATCACTACCGGCCGGGCAATCCGCAACCGTTTACAATGCCGTATTTAATTTTACGTGCTGCGGGCATTCCGCCCGCAGCACGGATGCTGTCCCGCATTCCCAGAGGATTCCTTGAGCGCGAAGCCTACGTTAAGCAAACCCATCGGTTCAGGTGAGGCATCGTCGCCTGCCGTCGTCTTCCGGCGCTTGTGGCCATATATCAAGCCGCTGTTGTGGGTGGTGATCGGCGCGATTGTCGCAATGGCGGCGAGCGCCGGCACCGACGCGGCGATTCCCGCCTTGCTCAAACCGCTGCTGGACAAAGGTTTCGGCGCGCATGCCAACGACAACGCCAAGTGGTTCGTACCGGCCGCCGTGATCGGCCTCGCGCTGATTCGCGGCGTGTCGCAATACGCTTCGGGTTATCTGCTCGCCTACGTATCGAACAAGATCCTGCTCGATCTGCGCCTGAAGATGTTCGACCGCATGATCCACACGAGCGTGGCGTTCTTCCAGCGCGAAACCGCGAGCACCGTGATCAACGCGATCGTCTTCGAGGTGAACCAGATTCTCAACGTGCTGTTGAGCGTGTTGGTCACACTGGTGCGCGATTCGCTGACAGTCCTCTTCCTGCTCGGCTACCTGTTTTATCTGAACTGGCGCCTGACGCTGATCGTCGCGGTGCTGCTGCCCGGGATCGGCTGGCTGGTGGGCAAGATCAACCGCCGCTTGCGGCGCCTGAACCGCGAGCATCAACTGCTGACCAACGAACTGTCGTACATCGTCGAAGAGACGGTGGGCGGCTACAAGGTCGTCAAGGTGCACAACGGCGAGCAGTACGAGACGGACCGCTTCACGGCGATGAGCAAGCGTCTGCGCGGCTACGCCATGCGCATGACCGTGTCCGGCGGCCTCGCGCAACCGTTGACGCAGTTCCTCGCGTCGATTGCGCTCGCCGTGGTGATTACGATTGCTGTGGTGCAGTCGTCGTCGGATCAAACCACAGTCGGCGGCTTTGTGGCGTTCGTCACTTCGATGCTGCTGATCATCTCGCCGCTGAAGCACCTGATGGACGTGAACCAGCCGCTGCAGCGCGGCATGACGGCGTGCGAGCTGATTTTCGGTCTGATCGACGAACCCTCCGAACCGGAAGGCGGCGGCAAGCCGCTCGAGCGGGCCCGTGGCGAAGTGGAATTCCGCGACGTGTCGTTCACCTACGGCAGCAACGCCACGCATGGCCGCCACACGCTCGATCAGGTGTCGTTCAAGGTGGCGCCGGGCGAAATGGTGGCGCTCGCGGGGCCGTCGGGCAGCGGCAAGACCACGCTGGTGAATCTGCTGCCGCGCTTTTTCGATCCGACCGGTGGCGAGATTCTGGTCGACGGCGTCGCGTTGCCAGAATACGGGCTGCACGCGCTGCGCAGCCAGATCGCGATGGTGAGCCAGGACGTGGTGCTGTTCAACGATACGGTGGCGAACAATGTCGCTTATGGCCAGCCGGCCGATCCGGACAAGGTCAGGGCGGCGCTGCGTGCGGCGAACCTGTGGGACACCGTCGAGGCGATGCCCAATGGCATCGATACGCTGGTCGGCGACAACGGCATGATGCTCTCGGGCGGTCAACGCCAGCGTCTGGCGATTGCGCGCGCGATCTACAAGGACGCGCCGATCCTGATTCTCGACGAAGCCACCTCGGCGCTGGATTCGGAATCCGAGCGCCACGTGCAGGCGGCGCTGGAAACCTTGATGAAGGGCCGAACCACGCTGGTCATCGCGCACCGCCTGTCGACCATTGAGCGCGCCAACCGGATTCTGGTGATGGAAACGGGGCGGATCGTCGAGAGCGGCAGTCATCGCGAACTGCTCGCGCAAAATGGTCTGTACGCGCATTTGCATCGCATCCAGTTCCAGCAGGACGCAGCGTAAAGCGCACGACACGACACGTCATCGGCCATGCGGATCTCCATTCATGCGGTCCGCTAGCCCGGACCGCGCATGACTTACCCCCGTAACAATTGACGAGGCGCTGGCGCGCGCTGTCTGAATGAAGAAACTTGGACTCTCCAGTAACGCCTTACAGCACAGCGGCGGTTTCGAGCGCTACGCAATGGATCTCGTGCGCGGCCTTGCCGCGCTCGGCGTCGAACCGGCCTTTTTCGCGCGTCGTTTCGACACGTCGCTGCCGGAATGCAAGTTGGTCGAGCCCCACCGCATCAACGTCTCGTTCCTGCCGGGTAAGCTGCGCGACCACTGGTTTTCGTGGCGGCTGCGCGCCGCGCGCCGCGCGGCGCACGTCGACGTGCTGATCGGCTGTAACCGTGTCGACTCGTCTGACGTAGCGATCTGCGGCGGTACGCATCTCGGTTTCTTGCGGGCGACGGGACGCGCGCAGAAGCGTTCGGACCGCTGGCAAATTGCGCTCGAGCGCCGCCAATACGAGCGCTCGAAGGTCGTGGTGGCGCATTCGAAACTGATGCACGACGAGTTGCGCGAACTGTACGGTGTCGACGAGGCGAAGATCCGCGTGTTGTTTCCACCCGTGGACGGCACGCGCTTCGCGCCGACCGATGCCGCGACGCGCGCCGCCTTGCGTCAGAAATACGGTTTCGCCGATGACGAGATCGTCCTGCTGTTTCCGTCGAGCAGCCACGAGCGCAAGGGTTTGCCGCTCATCGAAGCCGCGCTGCGCGACACGGCGCTGCCCGTGGTGGTGGCCGTGGCCGGGCGGCCTCCCGCGCGCGCGTCCGAACGGCTACGCTATATCGGCTACGTGAAAGAGCTCGCGGAGTGTTATCAAGCCGCGGACTTCACGATCCTCGCATCGACCTATGAGCCGTTCGGCTTAGTGGGCATCGAATCGGTGATGTGCGGCACGCCGGTTATTTTCCCGTCGAGTATCGGTTGCTGCGATGCGATCGCCCCGCATGCGAAATTCGTTTTCGCACCGGCCGACCTCGCCGACCTGCGCGTGACACTCGAGCGAGCGGTGCGGGAGTATCGCGACGGCACGCGTCGCGCGCCGCCGGAACTCGCCCGCGACGCGGTGCTTTACGACCCGGGCGTTGCCGCTCACGCTGGCGCGCTGTTGACGCTGGCGAGGCAGATCGACGCCGCGTGTTAAGGGCCGCCGCGGCGTTGCCGCAGAAGAGGCGGGCGGGCCTCCTGGCGCGGCTTCGCATCGTTCCGCGGCAGGGGCACATGTTATAATTTTCAGATATCGAGGCTCGAACTCAAACTCAATTCGAGCCGAACACCCCTATATTTCATCGAGCTTTCCATGCCGGCCTGGACAGGCGGCGGGCTAGAGGCGCCGTCCCGAACCGCGCCAGCCCGCTGTGACGGGGCCGTAGCCGCCGCACTGGAGGCCTTCTTGAAGAATACCGTTGGAGATTGTGTATGGCGAACGCGACCTCGCGCCGGGTATCGGCGTACAGCAAGATCGCGGCGGGAACCAACGCGCCGATGAGCCCATGAGTCGGCTTGCCGGGCGTCTTCGTATCTTTGCGCGGGCCATCCCGCGACTCCTGATCAAGCCTTTGCGCCGCGAGCCGCGGCACGTGCGCCGTATCCTGATTGCGCACCATCTATTGCTAGGCGACACGCTGCTGCTCACTCCGCTGCTCGCCAAGCTGCGGGCGCAATATCCGCAAGCGCAGATCGTTCTCAACTGTCCGAAGGCGATCTTGCCGCTGTATGCGGGGCGGCCTTTCGGCGTCACAGCCTTGCCGTTCGATCCGCGTGATTCGAAGTCGGTGCGGGACGTTTTGCTTTCCGGACCTTACGACCTCGGCATAGTGCTCGGCGACAATCGTCATAGCTGGCTCGCGTTGGGCGCGGGTTGCCGCTGGATCATCGGACACGCGGGCGATGATCCAGCCTGGAAGAACTGGCCGCTCAACCGGAGCGTGCCGTATCCCGCCGCGCCGGCGGCCTGGGCCGACCTCGCCACAGAACTGATCGACGGGCCGCCACCGCGCGCCTACCGGCCTACCGACTGGAGCGCGCCGCAACACGTAGCGCTACCCGAGCCGGCGCAACTGGCGAAGCCTTACGTCGTGCTCCATCCGGGCGCGAGCAGCAGCGTCAAACGCTGGCCCAACGCGCGCTGGCGTGAGCTTGCGCAACGCGTGGAAGCTCTCGGCTATCTGCCGGTATGGACCGGCGGGCCCGGCGAAGCGGAACTGATTCGCGCGATCGACCCGGACCCAAGCCATCCGAACCTGGCGGCGCGGCTCGGTCTCGGCGAGTTGTGGCATCTGTTTGCCGGTGCGCAAGCCGTGGTTTGTCCCGATACCGGCGTGGCGCATCTGGGGCGTCTGATTGGGGTGCCGACGCTCGCGCTGTTTGGGCCGGGCAACGCGTTGATTCACGGTGCGGGCCGCTTTTGGTGCGAGGTGCCGTTCGTGCCGATTACGATCGCCGATATGCCGTGCCGCGATCAGCCTTTTATTTTTCGCCGCGAGGTAGCATGGGTGCGGCGCTGTGATCGCAACGAGACGACCTGCGTCGCGTGGCGCGGCGACCATGCCGACTGTATGGGCCGGCTGTCGGTCGAGTCGGTATACAACGCTTTGCAAACTGTTCTGGTGAAAGTGTAATGACTCACGCTGCTGCGCGAGTGGAGCGCGTGTTCTGGGTTGCGTGTCCAGTCATTCTGTTTGTGGTGATGTTCGGCCACATGACGGCGATCGTCTTCAATGCGCTGGCCCTGATGGCGCTCGGCGTCCTGGCGGCGGCCTGCTCGCCGAACCGGCCGTCGGTGTTGCACTGGCCGCTGGTGCTGCCCATTGCGGGTTGGGCCGGCTGGAGTCTGGCGTCGGTCGCGTGGTCCATGTATCCAATGGTCAGTCTGCACGCGTGGTGCGACGAGGTGCTTTATCCGCTGGTGTCGTTCTGGGGCTTCTGGCTGTTCGGCACTCAACTGAGGCGGCCGGCGCCCGTGGTGCTCGTCAACTGGGTCGCCTGCGTGGCGCTCGGCGCCATCAGCGCGTTCAACTGGGGGCATCTGCAACCGCCCACCGCCAACACCTTCCCGCTGCATTTCTACAACCGTGTCGGTCACACGAGCACACTCGCGGTATTTGCCATGCCGCTCTTCGCGGGCTTCATGATGCGGCTGCGTTGGCGTGTGATCGGCGCAAGCGGTATTGTGCTGTGCCTTTTCATCGGACTGGCGACGCTCAACCGGTTCTTCTGGCCGGCCGCCGCCGTCACGCTTCTGATCGCGCTGTTCCCGCTATACCGGCGCCGTCTGCTGCTGTCGGTGCTGGTCATTGCCGTGGTGGGCGCGGTCAGCGTCGGCACGCTCGAGTTCAGCGCCCGTCTGCGGACGGCCGGCGCCGTGCCTGCTGTCACGCAGGCGCGCGATGTCGTGATCGACGGTCATCAGGTCTACGTGCCGGGCTCGCTGTCCGCAATCGGCGACACGGTATCGGCCGACACGCGCCCGAAGCTGTGGGCGTTTTATATCGGTGAAGCCGAGCGTCATGCGTGGGTCGGGGTTGGCTTCGGCAAGCCGCTGCCAGGTATCGTCTATCGCAGCGAGGTGCCAGCCAGTTTGCTGACGGTCGAACCGCAAGCGCTGACGCACGCGCACAACCTGTTCATCAACACGTGGTTGCAGACGGGAGTCATTGGAGTCGTGCTCCAGAGCGCGCTGTTGCTGTGCCTCATCGCGCGTTTCTGGCGGCTGCGGCGGGTTGAACCCTGGTTGTGTGCTGCGGGCGTGGCGCTCGTGGCCGGCATGATCGCGAAAAATACCACCGATGATTTCATGTGGCAGACCACTATGCTCGCGTTCTGGGCTTTTGCGGGGCTGCTGCTGGGTTGCGCGGAGCAAGTCGACGCTTCGGGTGGGATGGCGCCCGAAACCGCACGGAGGAAATCCACGGTGATAGGCAGCGAACAGCGGCGCGAAGCGCCGACGGCAGAGTTGGGCGAATAACCAGGATGACGAACGCGAACCCTCACGCTACTGAAGCTGACCGCCCGCCGCTGCGCATCCTGTTTCATATCAACGATTTCGGAAAAGGCGGCACCGAGACCGCGCTGCTGTCCTGGCTGAAGACGCTCGACCGGCGGCTGTTCGCGCCGAGCCTGTCGGTGGCCTATCCGACCGACGACCTGTCGTTCTGGCGCGCGCAGTCGATACCCGCCGATGTGCCTGTGCACGTCCTTGCCTCGTCGAAATGGATGTACGCGCTTCATCAGGCGGCTCGTCGGCGCAGACTCGGTGTCGGCGTGAAGTTATTGCACAAGCTGTTGACCTACTGCGCCATCCGGCCGCTGGCGGCGTTTCGTATGCGGCGTCTCGCAAAGCAGCACGATCTGATCTGCGATTTCGATTTTTCGCTGCGCCATCTGGCGGGCAGTTGCGACGTGCCCTGGTTCGGCGTGAGCCATTTCAGCCTCGCGGCGCGGCTCGGCAGCAAGAGCAAGCGTTACGTCGCCCGTCGCGTTAGGCATTATTCGCGTTACTCGGCGATCGCCGTGCTGACCCCCGCCATGCTGAACGAGGCGCAAGAACTCTTTTCGGCAACCGGCCCGGACATTGTCGAATTGCCGAATGTGATCGACGTCGACGCACTGCGGCGCGCGGCGCGCGCGGAGATCGAACGTCCGGCGGAGTCGTTCATCGTTTCGGTGGCGCGTCTGGACGAAGGTCAGAAGGACCACAAGACGCTGTTGCGAGCCTACGCTCAGGTACGCAAGGGCGGCCGCTGCGAAGCGGTGCTCGTCCTGATCGGCGAGGGGCGGGACCGGCGCGAGCTCGAGCAACTCGCCGACGAATTGGGCATCGGCGCTTCGGTGCATTTTCTGGGTTTCTGTGCCAATCCGCCGCCCTATATCCGTCAGGCGAAGTTGCTCGTATTGAGTAGCCGCTACGAGGGTTTCGGCATGGTGCTCGGCGAGGCCATGGCGCTCGGCACACCGGTGCTTTCGGCGGATTGCCCAACCGGTCCGCGGGATTTGCTGGAGGGCGGCAAGGCCGGCCTGCTAGTGCCGCCGGGAGACGTGGACGCGATGGCGCGCGCAATCGAGCGGCTACTCAAGGACACCGAGCTACGCCAGAGTCTCGTGCAGGCGGCACTGCGAAAAGTCGAGACGTTCACGCCCGCAAGCGCCAACCAGCGGATGCTGGACCTCGCGCTACGTCTTTTGACGAAGCAGGACGCGCTGAGCGTGCAAATGCCTCGCTGAACCGCAAACGAGGTTCACACCCCGCCCGTCACCAGCGGCAGCACCGTTAAATCCGGGTGCGTGCCGTCGACGATGCTGCGACCCACATGCACACCCTCGTAGAGCGCGTCTTCCATGCCGGCGAAGCTCTCTTCGCCATCCGGATGGAACGGCACCGCATGCCCCGGGATGGCCGGATCGGCGCCCGGATGGCACACGTAACCGACATACGTGTAGCGGTTATCAGGCGCGGCCGACGGCTTCGTTTCGTCGGGCGGATTTTTCGGGAAGGGCGCCACGTGAATTTCGAAACCCTCGTACTCCACCATCTGCCAAGGTGCGGTTTCATCGGCCATGGCCGCCTCCGTCTTTGTCGTGCGCTTCTCAAAAAGTCTAGCTGATTTGAACGTAAAGCGCGCCTCAAGACTGATGGGGCTAAACCACTATGGTTTGATCGCCCTGAGCTGTTTGTGCAGGGTCAGATTGTCTTCGAGGTGCCAGTTTTCGACGATGCGGCCGCCCTCCACGCGATAAAGATCGAAAGCCTGGAAGTCGACGGTCTGGCCATTGCCGTCGAGGTTCTGGAACTGCCCGGTGAAGTGCCCATAGAAATGCAGATGAACCGATGCGCGATCGCCCGCCACCACGAGGTCGTCGATTTCGGCGTGCAGGTCAGGCACCGCCGCGCGAAACCCCTTCGATGCCTGCAACGGACCGCTCGGACCTTGCTGCCGGCCGTCCGGCAAGGTGCGGTCGACGAACGCCGGTGACAGTGCGAGTTTCGCGTAGGCCTCGTCGCCAGTATTCCAGAACGCGGCGTAGCGACGCGCGGTCCGCACGATCGCGGCGCTCTTCGCCGAAGCGGAGTCGACGGCAATGTGATGGGGCACTGGCAAGGTGTCAGCGCTCGCTGCGTGTGCGCTCACGGCGCCGGCGAGGCCCGCTGCGAGCAGCGCGTGACTGGCAAATCTGTAAATGAAGGTTGGGGACATGACACGCTCCGGAGAAGTTGATTTGATGAAACGCATTCTCTGGCTAACGGCTGTGTTTGATAATCGGTCTGTTGCTTAAAGGATTTTCGAGTTTGATTTGAAAATCATCGTTGCGGTGGCGTCGCGTCGGCACCGAGCGTGCGGGCACGCGCCCGACCACGTCATCTTCTCCGAGTCATATAGAATGACGCGCTTTGCCCATACAAGACCCCGCCAATGTGGTTCAAAAACCTTCAGTTGCACCGTCTTCCCGCTCCGTGGTCCGTCACCCCTGAACAAATGGAGAAATGGCTCGCGCCGCACGCGTTCGCGCCCGGCAACAGCGTCGAGATGCAAAGCCACGGCTGGGCGTCGCCGCGCGACAACGACTCGCTGGTGTATTCGCTCAATGGCCAGATGCTGCTGGTGTTTCGCGCCGAAAAGAAACTGCTGCCGGCTTCGGTCGTCACGCAAGTGACCAAGGCGCGTGCGCTCGAACTCGAAGAGCAGCAGGGCTTCAAACCTGGCCGCAAGCAGATGCGCGAACTCAAGGAGCAGGTGACCGACGAACTGCTACCGCGCGCCTTCAGCATTCGTCGCGATACGCGCGTGTGGATCGATACCAGGAACGGCTGGCTCGTGATCGACGCGGGCTCGCAAGCGGTCGCCGACGAAGTGCGCGGCCTGCTGGTGAAGTCGATCGATCAACTGCCGCTCGGCACCGTGCGCGTCACGCAATCTCCGGTGGCGGCGATGACCGGATGGCTGCTTTCCGGCGAGGGTCCCGCGGGCTTCACGCTCGACCAGGACACCGAATTGCGCTCGCCGACGGAAGGCAACGCGACGGTGCGCTACGTCGGACATACTTTGGATGCCGAAGATATGCGCCGTCATATCGAAGCCGGCAAGCAATGCATGCGTCTCGCGATGACGTGGAACGATCGCGTGTCGTTCGTGCTGACGCCTTCGTTGATAATCAAGCGCATCGCGCCGCTCGATGTCCTCAAGGAAGCAAGCGACCCCACCGCGCAGAACGACGACGAGCGCTTCGATTCCGACGTCACGCTGATGACCGCCGAACTCGATCGCATGCTGTGCGATCTGCTCGACGCATTGGGTGGAGAGCAGGGCATGGAAATGCCGCAAGCCGCGGCTGCCTGAGTGACATTCGCCGGAACTGCGTTTGTCCGTTGCAGGCCGGCGCGTCGAGAATGCTTCGCGCCGGCGCTTATTAAGCCAGATTATGGTTATCTGAATCCGGCTTAATAAAATTTACCCTTCATGTCCCGGCCGTCACACTGTTTGTGCTGACGGTTCAAGCCGTCAGGAACCTTCCGATCCATTGACGCGCGCCACGCTTTCCATCATGCGAGTCGCGTCATCCTGACCAGGACTCGACATGAAAATCGCCCACTTGATGATCGCCCTCGGCCTTGCCTGTGCCGTCTCTGCCACCTCCACTGCCATGGCTGCCAACGCGACGTATCCTCCCGCGCCGCTGCCAGCGTACGCGCAGGACGAATTGCAGAAGGTGATCGACGCCGCAACGGGGCCGTTGCCCGCTGCACAGACTTCATCGACTGCGCCACAAAGCGCGGCAACCCCGCAAAGCCCCGCCGTGTTGCCGAACGGTCCTTATGCCACCCCGCGCATCTCGCCGCACGATGATGAACCGCATGCGGCCGCGAGTGCGAGCAAGCGCGGCGCACGTCCGTCGAAGGCGCATCGGCATGAGCGCCACAAGTACGTCTGAGGATCTTGCTGCGATCGTGCGGTGTCGATGCACGATGCATTCGCGAAGCGGCGCTGCGTGAAAGCGTCATCACGCGCAGACCACCGCTACACCGAACCCGTTCGCGCCAGCGCCGTGAATATGGTTAAGATTGCGTTCAGAAAGGCGCATCGATCACGGAGGGCTTGCAATGGTTCGACTGGTTATGATCCTGCTGGGTGTCGATTACCTACGCGCGCGCTGGCGCTCGTTGCAGTTGATCGGCTGGGTGAGCCTCGTGCTCGGTGTGGTGGTGTTCATCGACGCGCTCGATAGCGCGCTCTATTTCCCGATTACGCCGTTTGCGCTGTTGCTGTTGCTCGAAGGGCTCGCTACGCTGACCGTCGCGTGGACTGGCATGGGCGGGCAACGCACGCTGCGCTATGTGAAGGGCATCGCATTCTGCTTTGCGGCGGCGCTGATTCTCGCCGGCCATCATCACGGCAACTTCATTCTGTCGATGATCTTCGGCACGCTCTTTCTCGCCGACGGTCTGCTGCAGATCGTTTCCGCGAAGGTCGTTCGTTATCGCACCTGGCGGCTCGCGATGATAGGTGGGGGTGTTGAAATCGCGCTGGCGGTTTTCTTCTATCAGCCTTATCCGACGCACTATGTGGGCACCGTGCCGTACTGTCTCGGCCTCGGTCTGATATTCGGCGGCTGGAACCTGATTCTGCTGAGTACACGCGTGCGGCGTCTCGCCTCGAATCCCGCAGTGGCGTCGGATGATGCAAGCGCGGATGCGGCCAACTCTGCGGCGGGTGCGGTCGCGCCCGGTCGGTTGAGCGCGGTGGAATGGGACGGCCCGCCCAGCGCCGATGAAGATGCGTTGACCGTGCACGTGTGGACGCCGGTCGGCTCGGCCAAGGGCGAGGCGCGGCGGCAGTTGATCGTCGATCGTTATATTGCGGCGGTGGATCGTAACGGCGTGATATCGACCGGGCATGCCGCGCTCGAATCGCCTGAAGGCATCTACATCAGCTTATATCCGGGCGTCGAGATCGATCGTTCACCCGACGATTTCGCGCGGCTTCTGCGCGCGACGCGCGAGAACGACGTGCCCGGTGTTTTTCAGCCCGACTACCCGACCGAATCGAAAGCGTGGTGTCCGTCCACGGTTCAGGTGCGCATACGCAATTACGATCCCGCGCGTCTGCGCCGTTTCTGGGACACCTATCGTCAGGACACGACCTACAACCTGACACACCGCAATTGCTCGAGCAGCGTATCGCGCGCGCTGGAAGCGGCGATCGAAGGCGCGTCGGCGCGGGTATGGGGCAACCTCGGCGGATGGCGGCCGTTTCTGCGGGTGATGACGACGCCGGAGTTGTGGGTGGCTGCGCAACTGCGCAAACGCGCCGCGACGATGGCGTGGACACCGGGCCTCACGCTCGACTATGCCCGCGCGCTCAGCATGCTCGCCGACCCGCGTCCGTCGGGTTGGGTGAAGATGGCGCGCCTCGCCGTGCGCAGAATGGTGCGTTCGCGGCAGGAGTGGCGCGAGGAAGAGCGTGGCGCGCCGGCCGCGCAGGAAGCCGGGCCCAGCCGCGCCGCCAGTACTGTGCGCGATTGAGGCGCTTGATGCGCTCGATGCTGGCGCGCCGCACGGGGCCTGCCCGACTTCGACGTCACTGTAGAAACAGTAGGCGTATCAAGCGCTTGCCGATTTTGCCGGGTAGTTATGCACAGATTTGCGAACAGATTCTGTTGATAACTTCCGCGAGCGCGCCACCTCCGGCCAAATGAGTGATTTCAACCAATATGGCGGGTGTATGCTCAAAGCGAAAGCTTGTCGATGACAGCACCTCACCACGCCGAACCTTGTTCGTGGCTCTTTCAGGATCAAACCGTGCCGGGCGCCCAGCGCCTGCTGCGGCAGCAGTTTTTACCAGCGTGAACGTGATGCTCAGGACGAATCCAGTTGCATCCATCGGCCTGTCAGATGACTGAGCCACAGCGTTTCACGGTGCGTCATGTCAGCGTCTACCGTTACTCGGAACCCGTGCGGTTCGGCGAACACCGGATGATGTTCCGCCCGCGCGCCAGCCACGACTTGCGCCTCGTCACGAGCCGCTTGGTGATTACGCCGACGCCGTCGCGGCTGCACTGGCTGCACGACGTGTTCGACAATTCCGTGGCGGTCGCGAGTTTCACGGGCAAGGCGAGCGAATTGCGCTTCGACAGCGAAGCGACGCTCGAACACTTCGAAACGCCCATGCCTGACTACGCGCTCGAGCCGTACGCGGTGAACTGGCCGTTCGCGTACACCAACGAGGAAGCGTCCGATCTCGTGAACGCACGCAGCCGCCAGTATCCCGACCGCGACGTCGACGAATGGGCACGGCGCTTCGTTCCCGTGCCGGGCAGCGGCGGGGTGAGCGGCGCGAGCGGCAAGAGCGGCACCGGCGGCACGATGGCGTTGCTGCGCGCGATGACACTCGACATAAAAAGCACGTTTTTCTATGTGCGCCGCACGGAGAAGGGCGTGCACCGTCCTGGCGACACCTTGCGCAACCGCAGCGGCAGTTGCCGCGATTTCGCCGTGCTGATGATGGATGCGGTGCGCTCGCTCGGCCTCGCGGCGCGCTTTGTGAGTGGCTATCTGTTCGTGCCCGACGTGCCCGAGCACGACGCGGTGCAAGGCGGCGGTGCGACGCATGCGTGGCTGCAAATCTATCTGCCGGGCGCCGGCTGGGTCGATTTCGATCCGACCAATAGCATCGTCGGCAATCGCCATCTGATTCGGGTGGCGGTGGCGTGGAACTACTACCAGGCGTTGCCGTTGTGGGGCACATGGCATGGCGCGCCGCATTCGTTTCGCGGTTTGCAGGTCGATGTGAGCGTGACCGAAGGAAAGTGAGGGGCGAGCCGGATGACTGGGCTTGCACAAATCGAACGTGTTAGCTGGGAGTGTCAACTCAGGTTGCTCACCGGGCGCGTCAACTGAATGTTTCAACTGGAAGAGGGCGTCGCGATGAAATTGCGCGTTGGCTACGAGCTGGTCTATGAGTGCGTGCAACCGACGCCGATGATGCTGATGTTGAACACGCACTATTCGCACGCGAAGGACGTGCTGAGTCCGGATTTGCTGGCGGTCAATCCGCCGGTGCCGATCAGCCAGTATCGCGACGGCTTCGGCAATCTGTGCAGCCGGATCGTGGCGCCACAGGGACTGATTGCGTTTTCGACAAGCGCGGTGCTCGAGGTGTCGTCCGAGCCTGAGCGGCGGCCGCCGCTGACCGAGCAGCATCCGGTAGAGGCGTTGCCTGACGATACGCTGGTGTTTCTGCTGGGCAGCCGGTATTGCGAAACTGATTTGCTATCCGAATTTGCGTGGCAGACGTTCGGCAAGATGCCGCTCGGGCGCGGGCGCGTGGATGCGATCTGCAACTACGTGCACGAGCACATTGTGTTTGGCTACGATTTCGCGCGGCCGACCAAGACCGCGTGGCAGGCGTGGCAGGAGAGGAAGGGCGTGTGCCGGGATTTCGCGCATCTGGCCGTGACGCTATGTCGGGCGATGAATATCCCCGCACGGTATTGCACGGGCTATATCAGCGATGTCGGCACGCCGCCGCCGTATGCGACGATGGATTTCGCCGCGTGGTTCGAAGCGTATGTGGGAGGCTGCTGGCAGACCTTCGATCCGCGGAACAATGTGCCGCGTACGGGGCGGGTTTTGATGGCGCGCGGGAGAGATGCCGCCGACGTCGCGATCAGCAATGCGTTTGGGGCGACGCAGTTAATGAAGTTCGATGTTGTCTGTGAGGCAATATAGGATTCATTCGCCTCCCGTGGCGGTTTTGTGCCGATGGCGCCGTGCGCAAAGCACGGGCAATTTCGGCCGACCAGGCGTGCGCGGCTTCATTCACCAAGCGCGAGCGCGCGCTTGCGTCGCAACAGCGCCGAGCCGAGCGACACCGCCACGCCGATGCAGCCCATCGCCACCGAAAGCGCCACGATCAGCAAGCCGGTCTGTGCGCGCGCCGAAAACACCCCGACTAGCAAACCGGCGAGTGGTTGCGTCATGTTGTTCAACAGGATCACCGCGCCGGTTGTCTTGCCGTAGTCCTCGGGCGGAATGATTTTCTGCCTTGCGCTGCGGATGTAGACATTGAACATCTTGTCGAAGCCGACAATCAGCAGGAAGCCGAGTGCATAGCCCCAGGGCGCCGCACTCGCGCCGGCGATCACGCCGCCGGCACAGATTGAAATGAACGCGACCCGGCCGAGTGTCTGCGCAGGCCAGGTGTTACGCGCGATCGTCAGGAGAATCAGCACCGTCGCCACGGCGCCTGCGGTTTGCAGGCCGGCATAGTAGCGGTTCGATTGCGCGTGAAAGCCGGTCACCATCGCAGCGGATGTCGCGAGCGTCACGCCGATCACCAGATTTTCGGCTGCGGCGAGCAGCACGACTTTTTTCAGGCCGGGCAGTACCAGCACATGGCGCAGCGCGATGCGCAGGGGCATCGTCCAGTGACCCGGCGCAGTGGGAGGTGGATCACCGGCGCGGAAACCGCTGGTGTGTTGCCACAGCATCAGCGCCGCATCGGCAAGCAGAAACAGCACGCCCGTTGCGCCGACCACCCACTCCCAGCGCCACAAGCCGAGCAGCAGTGCGGCCAGCATCGGGCCGAGTACGAAACCCAACTGGTCGGCCAACTGCGAGTAGGCGAGGACACGCTGGAATTGCTGAGTGCTGAAGATTTGCGGCAGCATCACTTCGCGAGCGACCAGCCCCTGGCTTGTGAGTACACCGCACAATGCCGACAGCGCGATCAACCAGCCGATGCCGCCAAACAGCACATACGCCAGCACGCCGCCGAAACACACCAGTGCTCGCACGGTCTGGCTCACGCGCATCAGCTTGAGCGGCGAGATCCGGTCGCACAAGGCGCCGAAGAAGGGAAAGACCAGGTAACGCGGCAGGGTTTCGATAAAAAACGCGAGACCTGACCACGAGACCTGGTGCGTCGTCTGAAACACGACGAGTGGAACGAGGAACAGCAGGACCTGATCGGCGAGACGCGCGACAAACAGCGAGCAGAAGAAAGCCTGATGGTTGACGCGCACCGTTCATGTCCCGCCGTTTATGGGTCGAGACCGATCCTATCAAAGATCGAAGGGCCGCGGCTTATTGCGCGCCGCACCCCGCGCCTTGCATGCCTTCCTGAATCTGTTCCGGGGTCAGGTCGCGCTTGTGCGTGGCGAGCGACCAACTGTGGCCGAACGGGTCCTTCAACTGGCCGTAGCGGTCGCCCCAGAACATGTCGGCAAGCGGCATGGCGACGGTCGCGCCGGCCTCGACGGCCTGCTTGAAACTGGCGTCGACGTCTTCCACGTAGTAATGAATCGTGACCGGCGTGCCTTTCAGCGCGTTCGGGCCCAGTGCGTTGTGGTCGGGCCATTCGTCGGTCAGCATCAGCGTGGAGTCGCCGATCTTCAGGCTGGCGTGCATCACTTTGCCGCCCGGCCCGGGCAGGCGGTATTCCTCGACGGCGTTGAAAGCCTTGGTGTAGAACGCGATGGCTTCCGCGGCGTTGGCGCAAATCAGATACGGGGTAAGCGAGTGCATCCCGTCCGGGATCGGTTTGACAGCGGGGCTGGACATGACGGCGACTCCTTGAAGTAACACGTTCGTGAGTTGAAAGACCGGCTGCGTGAGCCAGGCCTTCAACGTTACGACGAGCGCAGCACCGTTGAATCGACACTCCGGGAAAAATATTTTTTAAGCACGCCCGTGCGGTGCGATACGGTGCCTCAGCCGGCTGGATTGTCGTCGTCCGGTGGCGCGGCGGGTGTGGAAGGGGTCGCCGGCGTCGCCGCGCCACCGCCCGGCGCGCCGAGGATGCTGATCTGGAACGTCGGGGTCGCCGCAAGCGATTGCAAGGTCGCATCTTCCGGGATGTGCTCGAACAGCGGCAGGATCACCGAGCCGCCGATCACCGCGCGCCGGCTATTGTCGGCCGGACGCAAGCCCCACACATCCTGGTAGACCACCGGCACCGCGCTGCCGTTGCGGGTCGTGTTGCCGATGTACAGCATCACATGGCCGCCAATGTAGATCAGCGTGCGCAACGGTTCACCGTGCTGAGCGAGGTAGTCGAGCCGTTGTGCCGGCGTCGACGCGGACAGATCGATCATGCGTCCGGCGCGCATCTGCGTCGACGAATGGCGCGGCAGCCACACGCCGAACGCCGCGAAGATGCTTTGCAGCTCCGACGAACAGTCGTTGTAGAGGCCGCTATTGCCCCAGCCGTACGGCCGACCGATCAGCGTTTTCATCAACATCGCCAGATGCCGCGGGGTGGCGGCGAGCGGCATCGGGGCAATCTGGGCATCGCTCAGTTGGGCGGTGCGGATGACCGCGTGGCCGTCCACATCGCGGGCCGGGACGAAGAGTTTGCGGGAGGCGGGGGCGTCGGTGGCTTCGCTCGCGGGTTGATTTGCATGTGGTGCGGGCCGCGTCGCGTGGTCCGGGGCGAGCGGCAGCAGCGTGCCGGCGGGCGCGTCGAAGCGGAACACGCCGCGGCTGTCGCGCACCGGCGCCGAAGCGACTATTACGGCGCCCAGCGACTTCGCGGTGGCGGCGCGCCACGTGTCGACGAAGGTGTCGTCAGTCAGGCCGACGCCTTCGCTGCGCACCCAGCCTTGCACGTCGGGCGTCTGCACATAGCGCCACGCGCCGTCGATGCTGCTGCCCAGCACATACAGCGGCGTGCCTGGACGTACTGCGGAGATCTGCAGGTTGTCGAACGGATAGCCTTCGCCGGCAAGGCGGTGATCGTAGAACGACGGGTCCATGGTCGGCAGTTCGCGCACCATCAGGTTGCTGGTTGCGATCGCGCGGCGTTCGGGTTTGTAGACCGCCTCCTGCGTGAACTGGCCAACGTCCATGTTTTGAGCGATCGCTTCGATCCACGCCTTGTCGTGCGGCCGGAAATTCTCGCCGTAGCCGAGCGCCGCGCCGCTCTTGCCGGTGTTGTCAAACTTGTCGATGCGGCGCTGCTGCAGCGCGACAATGTCCGCGCCTTGCTGGCGATAGACGCGCATCGCCACGTAAGCGGAATTCCATGGCGACTGCGCGGTTGTGCCGGTGCCGAAATAGCGTGCGTAAAAGGCGCTGAAGTGCGCCTGCTGATCTGCGGGACTCAGGAACGGCCGGTCGTAGCCGGGGCTGTCCGGTTCTAGCCAGTGATCGACGTTCTGGTCGTAATTGGCGATCGGGAACAGTGCGACCGTGTCGACGCTCGCGTGAGCGTCGCGGGTCGGCGACGGATTGCTGCAGGCGGCGAAGGTAGCGGCGGCTGCGAGGGCGGCGCATAGCGTGGCGGCACGGCGGGCGTGCGGCAATCGGGCGGCCACGCGAGTGACCAAGCGTGCGGCAAAGCGGGGCAGGACGGCGACAGGCATGGAGTTCGACGGTGATGGTCCAAGGGCACGATGATACGGTGTCGCGCGACGGGCGGGGCATTGTGCGTTTGCGGCGCCATGAGTGTATTTACCCAACGTTTATGTGGTTTCATTGAGGTTCGAATCGTCAATAGCGCCTGTGCCATACCGCACTTCACGCGCAAGCGGCCGTCCAGGCCGGGCGTTTCTTTATACTCGACACATCGCCTCGAAGCGTCTTTCACGAGGCTCCACAACCAGGAGAACAACATGCAAACCAGCGCACGCAATCAATTCGCCGGCGAAGTCGCCGAAGTCAAACACGGTGCCGTGAACGACGAAGTCACGTTGCGCACCCAGGACGGTCTTGAGATCGTCGCGATCATCACGCACGGCAGCGCGACGTCGCTCGGCCTCGCTGCCGGCAAGAAGGCCTTTGCGCTGGTCAAGGCGTCGTCGGTGATCGTGATGGTCGACGTCGCGAAGAGCCAGGTGTCGGCACGCAATTGCATCGCCGGTACCGTGTCGGCGGTGACCAAGGGCGCGGTGAATTCGGAAGTGACCATCAGCGCGGGCGGCGCGCAGATCGCTGCGATCATCACCAATGAAAGCGTCGACCGCCTCGGCCTCGCGAGCGGCAAAGCGGCGACGGCGATCTTCAAGGCATCGAGCGTGATCATCGGCGTCGAATAACGATCGATGCATGGCGTTGTTCGCAGGCTTGGCGTCTGGACAACGCTGTCAGGTCGCACGTAGATCGAACGGAAAGAGGGCAGCATGCGCAGCGCGGCGTGCCGTGAAGGAAACGGCGGCTTGATTTAAACTGCACGCCTCGCTGTTCCTCTTTCCGCTTTCATTACGGACGCCGTCATGTTCGAAGTCTCCTCCGCCTCGCATCTCCCCAAGGCCGCGCAATACGAAGAACTGGTCGCCCAGGCGCGCGCGCTGCTCGCCGACGAAACCGACTGGATCGCCAACGCGGCGAATTTCTCCGCGTTCGTGTTCCATTCCCTGAGCGATCTGAACTGGGCCGGTTTCTACTTTCACGACGGCCGCGAACTGGTGGTCGGGCCCTTCCAGGGCAAGCCCGCCTGCGTGCGCATTGCGCTCGGCAAGGGCGTGTGCGGTACGGCAGCCCAAACCCGTCAGACGCAAGTGGTGCGCGACGTGCATGAATTCCCCGGTCATATCGCCTGCGATTCGGCGTCGCAATCGGAAATCGTCGTGCCGCTGGTGGCACCGGACGGCACGCTGATCGGCGTGTGGGATGTCGACAGCCCGGTCGTCGCGCGCTTCGATGAAGAAGACGCGAAGGGCATGGAAGCACTGTGCGCGGTGTTTATCGAAGCCGCGCTTCCGCGCGCAGCCTAGGCGTTTCAGGCAGCGCTGATCCAGCGGTGCGGTGGCACCCTATGCTTTTTCATACATAGACTAGATGCATTTCAGGGGATGGGTCGGCGGACCTCGTCCCGCTATCGTTCTCTCCACGCGCTCAAGAAAACACATGAGCGCGACGAACCCCCACCAGGTTTTGGAGACATGCATGAGTTCCGCCACCGCTACTGCCACCGCCGCCACCACCAGGCCGCTGACATTCCAACGTTCCCCCGCTTTACCCCGCCATTGCACCTTCGATAGCCACGACTGGGAGATTCTCAGCCGCTACTGGCATCCGGTGGCGTTCGCCGCCGACGTGACCGACAAACCCATCAGCGTGACGCTGCTCGACGAGCCTCTGGTCGTATTCCGCTCGAACGGCCAACTGGTGAGCGCGCGCGATATCTGTCCACATCGCGGCGCGCCGCTCAGCCAGGGGTGGGTTGATAACGGCAATATCGTGTGCCCGTATCACGGCCTCGCGTACGGCAACGACGGCAAGTGCAAGCACATTCCGTCGCAAACGGATGGCCCGATTCCCGAGCGCTTGCATCTCGTCACGTATGCGACGCAGGAAGCTTACGGCCTCGTGTGGGTCTCGCTGGGTGGCGGCACCGAAGCGTTGCCCGCGTTTCCCAACTGGGACGATCCCGACTTCCAGCAGATCCTGCCGCCCTCGATCGACATCAACGCTTCGGCGGGACGTCAGACCGAAGGCTTCATCGACGTCGCGCATTTCGCATGGATTCACCATGACAGTTTTGCCGACCGGCATAACCCGGTGGTGCCGCAGTATTCGGTCGAACGGCGTGAGCGCGGCATGCACGCGGAGTACGTAAGCACGGTCAGCAACTTCCCGAAGTCGATGCAGCATCGCGCGCCTGAGGGGTATCTGTGGCACCGCTTCTTCGACGTGGACGTGCCGTTCTTTGCGCGCTTGACCGTGCACTTTCCCGAAAACGGCCGCCTGTCGATCCTGAATGCCGCGAGCCCGGTGTCCGCGCGCAAGACGCGTCTGTTCGTGCCGATCGTGCGTAACTTCGATAAGGATTTGCCGCTCGAGGACATCTACGCGTTCAACCGTCAGGTGTTCGAAGAAGACCGTGCGATCGTCGAACAGCAGCGCCCGGAAGATCTGCCGATCGACCGCGCGGCGGAAGCGCCGATTCTCGCCGACCGTTCGTCGGGTGCCTACCGTCGGGCGTTGGCCGAGATCGGCCTCGGCCAGGCCTATGTGCGCTAGTTCGCGGTGCGCGTTCGTGATGGGTGATTGGTGATTCGGGAGAGAAGTCATGAAAGTATGGGAATGCGTGATCTGCGGCTTTCGCTATGACGAAGCACTGGGTCTGCCGGAAGCGGGCATTGCGCCGGGCACGCGTTGGGAAGATGTACCGGACGACTGGTTGTGCCCGGACTGCGCGACCGGCAAGCACGACTTTGAAATGCAGGTGATCGCATGACGGCCGCTCAGCATGGGGACAAAGGACAGCCGGTGGTGATCGTCGGCACGGGCATGGCGGGCTATACGGTTGCGCGTGAATTGCGCAAGCTCGATAGCACGGTGCCGATCGTGATGATCAGCCGCGACGACGGCAGCTTTTATTCGAAGCCGATGTTGTCGAATGCGCTGGCGATGAAGAAAGAGCCGCAGGCGTTGGCGAGTTTCGACGCCATGGCGATGGCGGCGCAGTTGGGCGCGTGGATTCGTGTCAATCAGCGTGTGGAGCGCATTTTGCCGGCCGAGCACACGCTGGTGGTCGACAATGCGTTGCTCGGCTACAGCAAGCTGGTGCTGGCCACGGGCGCGGACCCACGGCGCCTGAAAGTGGCGGGTGATGGTGCGGCCGACGTGATGTCGATCAACGACCTCGGCGATTACGCGCGCTTCAGGTTGGCGCTCACGCGTTGCCGCTCGGTGGCGATTCTGGGCGCGGGTCTGATCGGCTGCGAGTTTGCCAACGATCTGGCAGCCGCCGGTTATGCGGTCAGTCTGATCGATCCGGCTTCGACGCCGCTGGCGCGCTTGCTCCCGCAAGACGTGGGCGAGATTTTCGCCCGCGCGCTTGACGATGGCGGCATCCGTTTTCATCCTGGCCGCAGTGTGGATCGGATCGACCGCCTGTCGGACGGTTACCGGCTGACGTTCGCCGAAGGCGAGCCGATCGTCGCGGATCTGGTCGTGTCGGCGGTCGGCCTCGTGCCGCGTACGGCGTTGGCCGCTGCTGCGGGTCTTGAGATCGATCAGGGCATTCGAACCGATGCGTGGTGCCGCACCAGTGCACCGGATATCTACGCACTCGGCGACTGTGCCGCGATCGACGGCAAAGTGCAGCCGTATGTCCTGCCGATCATGCACGCCGCACGAGCGCTCGCTCGCACCCTGGCCGGGCAGCCGACCCGCGTCGCCTTCCCGGTGATGCCGATTACCGTGAAGACGCCCGCGAGTCCCGCCGTCGTCGTGGCGCCCGAGGGCGAGGGCGCATGGTCGATCGAAACCGCCGGCGACGCTGCGAAACACGCGGCGCGCGCCGTGTGCCGGCATGCCACCAGCGAGCGTCCGTTGGGCTTCGCCTTGCTCGGCGCGGCGATCGAGGGCAAGGCCGCCTTGATCAAGGCCATGACAGAGGGGCCATTAGCGACTAGCTAACCCATAACAATCTTCCGTCTGACCGACCTCACTTTGTGATCGCTCGGTGTTTTAAGGGCCTGTCACCTGCAACACATCCGATGATCGCATTCGCGCCGCAAGCTCTGCCTGCGGCGTTTTTTTTATCTGCTTGAAAGAAGTGCGTGCCGACGGCGAACGCTTAGGAAACCAGATCTTTCGCGACGTTGGCGATCAGCCTGCGCAGCCAGATCGCGGCGACGCTGCGATGCGTGCGGTCGTGCCAGAGTTGATAGTAGGTGAGCGCCTGCGGCTCGCCGGGAATCGGCTCGATACGCAGCGGCAGCATCTTGGTGTAGTGCGTGGCGAGCGCACGCGTGGTGGTGAACAGCAGATTGGAACGCGCTAAAACGTAGGGCGCCATGCCGAAGTAGGGCAGCGTCGTAGTGACGGTGCGCGACAGGCCATTGCGCGCGAGTTCGACATCGACCGTGCCCCACGACGTCGTGTTGTACGTCATCACCGCCAGATGTTCCGCCTCTTCGTAGACGGGCTTGCTAAGCCGCCCCGGCTTGACGGGGTGACCGTTGCGCATCAGACACACCAGTTCGTCCTTGCACAGCGGCTGCAAATGTAGATGCTCCGGTGGCGTGCGCCAGTTGCCGATCACCAGATCGAGAAAGCCGCTTTCCAGGCCGTGTTCGTAGCCGCCGTCCACCATCATCAGATGCCTGAACTCGAGCTTCGCACCGGGCGCTTCGCGATGAAACGCATCGACCACGGCGGGGACGAAGAACGCATCGAGATAATCCGGCGAGCCGATCCGAAAGGTCTGGCTGGTGGTGGCCGGATTGAACGACGTGGTGGGATGCAGAATGGCCGCGATATTGTTCAGCGCCTGCGCCGTGGGTTCGATCAGCGTGAGCGCGTGCGCGGTGAGAACCATCCGGCTGCCGCTGCGCACCAGCAGCGGATCGCCGGTCATGTCGCGCAGTTTGCGCAGCGCCACGCTGACGGTCGGCTGCGATTGTCCGAGCAACGTTGCGGTGCGCGACACGCTCGATTCGGTCAGAAGCGTGTGCAGCACCTTGAGAAGGTGCGAATCGATGACTTCCTTGGACATGAAAAGCGGGACCCTGTTTCGTGCGGATCCATGCAGTGGGGCAGCGGTTTTTTATCTAAGGATCGCGAGCGAAATATATCGATGGATATAGCGGTCGTCAATCCGGCGAAGCCCTGTGCGAAGGCGTCGAAGGCCGGTGTACGTTGAGTCATGGGACGCGGGGTATCCCGGTAATAGCGAGCGCTTTATGATGTGCTCGATGACGGGCATGCGGCTGCCGGAATCGGGGAATACACCGAGGGAAACGATTGCGGCGAGGAACGTGCGGCCGGTGCGGTGGACCCGGCCAGGAAAGCCGCTATCATACGAACGTTACCCGGCGGATCGGACCGAAACCGCCGGGTTTGCCGGTTGCGCCGTGCGCGTCAGGAAGAAAGCTCACCCGCTTTCCTCATTCGCTTTTAACACCCAGGAAAATCAAAGGCCGGCGCGATGCAAGCTCACCCCTACGCCGAAGCGCGCACACGCGACGCCGCGCTTGCGGCGGCGCCCTACGGCATGTTCATCTGCACGGCCGACGGCACGTTCGACTCCGTCAACGCAGCTCTCGAGAAGCTGACCGGCTTTACCGCCGAAGAATTGATCGGCCGGCGCACCTTTGAGTCCTTGCACGACCCGGCCGAACTCGCGAGGCGGCGCGCCGAATTGCCGCCGCTGTCGGCGCTAGGCTCGCGCTATGAAGGTGAATGGACCTACATGCGGCGCAACGGCACCCCAATTCGCGTGGTGTTCGCGCTGGCGCCGCTCGCCGCCGAGCCGGCACATCCTGGCGGTGTAACCACGGGGCCCGCCCGCTATGTCGGCATTGCCATCGACATGACGCGCTACGCGCAGTCCGAGGCACGCCTGTGGTACGTCTCGCATCACGACGGCGTGACCCGTCTGCCCAATCAGACACTTTTCACCGAACGCCTCGAGTTGACGATTGCGCGCTGTCAGCGCAGCGGCAGTGGTTTTACCGTGTTGATCGCCGAACTCGATCATTTGCGCAAGCTGCGCGATGCGCTCGGTTTGCATGCGGCCGAACTGGTGTTGCAGATCGTCGGCGAACGGCTGCGCGGTCTGTTCCCCCACGACGGTACGATCGCCTCGATCGGTGGCACGCAATTCGCGCTGCTGATCAATGAAACCGGCGCGGCGGCCGATGCTTTTGCGGCTGAGGCACTGGGCCGCATCGCCGAATCGATCGACTACGCGGGCACCGCGCTGAACATCACGGCGAGTATCGGCGTCGTCGCCTATCCTGCGGACGGCGCCGATGCACCGACACTGATGCGTCGCGCGGGCGTGGCGTTGTCGGCGGCATCGGCTGTCAACGGCAATGCGGTGCGGCGTTTTTCCACCGCGCTCGAAGGTCAGGCGGCGCGCCGCTTCGAACTGGAGACGATGCTGCGCGAAGCGCTCGAGCGTCAGCAACTGCATCTCGTGTATCAGCCGCAGGTGACGCTTTCCAATGGCCGCATCGCGCAAGTGGAGACGCTGCTGCGCTGGAATCATCCGCAGCGTGGGTTGATCAGTCCGGTCGAGTTCGTGCCGATCGCTGAAGAGTCGGGCCTGATCGAGCAGATCGGCGAGTGGGTGATCCGTACCGCGTGCCGCGACGCCGGCAAATTGCTGCGGCTCACCGGCACCTTGCCACGGGTTGCGGTGAACGTGTCCCCGCAGCAGTTCCAGCGGCACAATCTGTTCGAGACGATCCGCGAGGCGCTCGAAGATGCCGCGCTCGACCCTTCGTACCTTGAATTGGAAATCACCGAGGGCGTGCTGCTGGGCGACACCGAACAGGCATTGCAGACGCTGCATGCGTTGCGCGAATTGGGCGTTGAAGTCGCGGTGGATGACTTTGGCACCGGCTATTCGAGTCTCGCTTATCTCACGCGCTTTCCGCTGAATCGCCTGAAAATCGATCGCTCGTTTGTGATGCGCATGAGTACCGATCCGCAGTGCGCGGCGCTCGTCGGCGCCATTATCGCCATGGCCCATGCGTTGAAGCTGCGGGTGACGGCCGAAGGTGTGGAGACGGCCGAACAGGCCGCGCAACTGGAAGCGCTCGGCTGTGACGAGGCACAAGGATTCTGGTTCTCGCGACCCATCACCGTCGCGGCGTTGGGCAATTTGCTGAAGCCGTTGGGCACCGGTTGACGTCGGCAATTCCGCTGCCAACTTGAAGTCGCCATCCCGCAGGCGCCGCAGCGCGTCGTACTTCGCGCAAGACGCGTGTCGCCAAAGCTACCCGGACAAGAGAAAGGGGCCGATTGGCCCCTTTTCGTCTGCTCGCGTTACGACGTGAGACTTATTTTGCTGCGTCGTCTGCGGTGGTGATCGCTGTGCCGGCCATACCGGACGCACGCTTGATGCTGTCCTGCACCACATTGCTCGAATGAATCATCGAAGCCATCACGGATTGCATTGCCCCGAATGCGCTATCCGAGCTGAACGGCGTGGTTTGGCCGAAGCCCGAACCGAGTTGCGCCACATTAGCGCCGAACTCTTCGCGCAGTGATTCACCTGCCTTGGTCAACGCTGCGGTGAATTGCGCGTCAATTTCCTTGACGTGCTGCGCGTACGACAAGGTGCGTTGAACCAGTTGCTGCTGCAAATCGGACACGCCGGCGAACGGCGCGGTGTTGAACTGGCCGGCCGACAATGCGCTCTTGCTTTCGGTGACGGTTGCCTTCAGTGCCGCGAGATTGAGCTCGCCGAGCTTTTGCAGACACGCCAGCCCATCGAGCTGCAGGTCGGTGAAGATGTTGAAAGTGCGTTGGCCGAAGGCGGCGCTATGTTCGATCGCGGGGCTGTGCATAAGTGATCTCCAAAGTGACCCGGGGCAGGCGCCCAAAGGATTTCGGAGGCCAGGTCTCACGCGAGACGGCAGGTCGACGCGGCACAGTGGTTTTGCTGCGCTGCAACATGAGCCACTTTATACCTTTGCGGCAGGATGTACAGCGTTTTCGTCAAAATGATTCGTCAGTTGAATGGAGCTTTATGTGCGCCTGACGCGCGCGGATGGGCGAGGAAGAAGCGCAGCATTTCGGCCGTCGCATCGGGGCCGGATGGGTCCGTGTACGTGCCGCGCTGACTGCCGCCTGCCCATGCGTGGCCCGCGCCTCGGATCGACCAGTACTCCGCTTCGACACCATTTGCCGCGACGAGTCGTTGCACCGTGCAGCCTCGCTGACCGCTCGCTGTGCCTGCGGTGTGCGACAGCGGGCTGAGTGTCGTGACGCCGGCGTCGAAGCCCGCTACGAGCGCAGTAGCGTTCGAAGGATGCACCGTCGTGTCCGCATCGCCATGAAACACGATGAGCGGGCGTTGCGGTTCGACGTGCGAGTGGCTGCGATGCGCTTTGCCGCCTTTCATCGCGGCGAGCGCCGAAGGCAGACCTTTCGCGCTTCCGTAGGCGAGGCCGGAATGCACGCAGGCCGCGGCGTACAGGTCGGGCGAGGTTTTCAGCATGACGTCCGCCATGGCGCCACCTGCCGACAGACCCGCCACATACACCCGCGCCGGATCGACGCGATAACGCGCCATCACCTCACGCGTGATGCCGGCGATCAACGATGGTTCGCCCTGATCGCGCTGCTGGTCGGCAGGCTTGAACCAGTTCCAGCAAGTCGAAGGATTGGCTGCTTGCGATTGATTCGGATACACGACGATGAAGCCATTACGCTCGGCCATTTCGTTCATGCGCGTGCCGGCCGCGAAGTCGTCGGCGTTTTGCGTGCAGCCGTGCAGCATCACGATTAGCGGCAACGGTTTGCTCTTGTAGACGGCTGGTACGTAGAGCTTGTATTGGCGTTGGCCCGCGCTATTGCTGAAGGTGTGGGTGCTGAAGGTGCCGGGGGTGTCAGCGTCGAAAGTGCGCTCGGCAGGGGCGTGCGGCGTGGTGTTGGCGTGAGATTGCGCCTGTGTCCACGCTTGTGCCCATTCGTTGGCACTCTGCGGCATGGGCGGCGTTTGCGCATTGCCTGCTTTGGCCTTGCTGCCTGCGAGTGCGCGCTGGACTGCAGCGGTCGCTTCCTTCGGCCCCTTGGTGCGTAGCAGGTCGAAGGCTTCTTTCATCGACTTCAGGAAATCTTCATTCATTTTCATGAGTGTGAGTTACTGCGTTGACTTGCATTGCGCGTGACGGGGTCAGGCGATGAGTTTCACGGCCTTCAGCATGGCTTCAAACAAAAATCAGCCATGCCGGGCGCGCCTACCTGATGCGTCCGGCGAGCGCCGCCTTGACCGCTGGCGACGCGTGAAATGCGCCGAGCACCACCACCGATGCGATCGTGGCCGCCGCAAGTTCCGGCGGCACATCGGCTGCGATGCTGGCGAGGCCTAGCACGTGAATGTCCAGTCGCTCGTTTGCGGCTTGAGCGGCTTCGAGGTCCTGCTTCGAGAAGTGTTGCAGGCCGAGCACCAGCGCGCGCCGGGTCACCGTTTCCGTGACGACCTGCGCGTGTACGGCTAGCTGGTTGCGAATCGCCGTACGGATCAGGTCGGTGCGGTTCGAGTAAAAGCCTTCTTCGACGAGCAGGTCGATCTGGCCCAGGTCGATTGGGCCGAGATTGATGGTGATCTTTTCGGTCTCGCCGCCTTTGGGGCGGGAGGTGTCGATGAGTTTGAGGTTAGCCATTTCTATTCCGTTCGGCGTTCGCTCGGCATCCATATGCCATCCAAATAACATCCAATGGGATGGTTATACGCGCCTGGTCCGAACGGCGTCAATGAGGAAATTGAGGGCCGGGAGACGCTCGCGGAGCGATGACATTGCTGACGACAATGCCTATGGCTCTCCCGGCGACGATTACCGTTTGCGCAACTGCGTTCTATCGATTGCGTTGGCCTGAGAAGCTGCGCCTTGAGCCGGTTCGACACTGAGGCGCGAGGCCGGTCATGGACGCCCATGATGGGCTATACGACGACGAGCCTAGCGCCTGGAGGCGGATTGGAGGCATTGATCTGGCCGCCGCGCGGTATAGTGGGTGAAACGAAACGTGTCGGGGGTTCCCCCAGGGAATCAAGATGAGCACGCTCTTTTACTACGTGAGCGCCGCGATGGTCGGCGGCGGTTTTGGAACAAGCGGAATATTCGGCCAGGTGTTTCTTTGGAGTGGGCTCATTCTGATTGCTGCGTCATTCGCGTTCAAGGACGGTGACGGACAGGGGTGAACCGGATTCGTCGAATGGCTCGACACCGCCATTGCAGCAACGTTTGCCTTGACGTTGCACTCGCCATTTACGCGAGCGACCGGCATTGATACCGGGGAATTCAATAGTTGGTAGAAGTCACGGCAGAAGTCTCGGAGTCATGTCTGGCCGCCGCGGCTGTTCGTGACAATCGGACCGTCCCCGCTGTTGGCTGTTCCTGCAATGTAGGAGAATTGAGGGATCATCGCCTAACATATAAGCATGGTCGCAACCTGATAGGGAGGCCGCCATGTCTGATTTAACGTTGGCTATTTTGATTGGGATTATCGCTGCTATATGTGGCGCGGGGATATGGGCCGCATCCAGCAACCAGGAGCGGCTAACCCATTGGTTCAAAGAGCATCATCTTAGTGACTTGATTCACCATAAGCATTGATGCAGCGACGGCAGAACGGCAAAACCCCGCCGGAGCGGGGCTCAAATCTCAAAGCGATCGATTTGGCGCACGGCGCCGTCAAGCGTGTGCCTTGGCGTGCCGCGCCTCTTGCGCCGGCCACGCGCTTGCGCCGCTATATCGCAAATTTCAGGGTTTCGAACTCGGTCAACCGGTCATTGATGCAGAGAATTTGATGATTTACATCAAGACTATATCGTACTGCTCCTGGCTCAAATTCGACTCCACCTGCAACGACACCGGCTTGCCGATGAAATCGATCAGCATCGCCAGATGCTGCGATTCTTCCTCGAGGAAAAGATCGATCACCTGCTGCGACGCCACCACGCGAAACTCGCGCGGATTGAACTGCCGCGACTCGCGCAGAATCTCGCGCAGCACGTCGTAGCACACCGTGCGTGACGTCTTGACCTGTCCCTTGCCCTGACAAACCGGGCAGGGCTCGCACAGCACATGCGCCAACGATTCACGCGTACGTTTGCGCGTCATCTCCACGAGTCCAAGCTGCGAGAAACCATTCACGGTCACGCGCGTGCGATCGCGCGACAACGCCTTCTTCAACTCACCAAGCACCTGATCGCGATGCTCGACGTTCTCCATATCGATGAAGTCGATGATGATCACGCCGCCCAGATTACGCAGCCGCAATTGCCGCGCGATGGTGTGTGCGGCTTCGAGGTTGGTCTTGAAGATCGTATCGTCGAAGTTGCGCGCGCCGACGTAGCCGCCGGTGTTCACGTCGATGGTGGTCATCGCTTCGGTCTGGTCGATCACCAGATAGCCGCCCGATTTCAGATCGACCCGGCGTGACAATGCGCGCTGGATTTCCGCCTCGATGTTGTACAGATCGAAGAGCGGCCGCTCGCCGGTGTAGTGATGCAGCTTCGACGACACCGCCGGCGTGAACTCCGCCGCGAAGTCGGCGAGCATCTGATAGGTCTCGCGCGAGTCGACCTGAATGCGCGAGGTCTCGTCGTTGACGAAATCGCGCAGCACACGTTGTGCGAGATTCAGATCCTGATACAGCAGGCTGGTCGGCGGCATGCGCTGACCTTGCGAGATGATGGTCGCCCACGTCTTGCGCAGATACGCGACGTCGCCGGCCAACTCTTCGCTGGTTGCATCTTCGGCGATGGTGCGGACGATGTAGCCGCCTTTTTCATCGGCAGGCAGCACGGCGGTCAGACGCGCGCGCACGGCCTCGCGTTCGGCTTCGCTCTCGATCTTCTGCGAGATGCCGATGTGCGGCTCCTGCGGCAGATACACGAGCGTGCGCCCGGCGATACTCACTTGCGTGGACAGCCTTGCGCCCTTTGTGCCGATCGGATCTTTCACGACCTGCACCATCAGCGTCTGGCCTTCGAAGACGATTTTCTCGATGGGCTGATGCGGCGTTTGATGCTGCGGTTCGCCCGCAATGCGCGGATGCCAGATATCCGCTACGTGGAGGAACGCGGCGCGTTCCAGGCCGATGTCGATGAAGGCGGATTGCATGCCCGGCAACACGCGGACGACTTTGCCGAGATAGACATTGCCGACGCGTCCTCGCGACAGCGTTCGTTCGACGTGAAGTTCCTGGACGGCGCCTTGCTGGACGAGCGCGACGCGCGTTTCCTGCGGCGTGACATTGATCAGGATTTCTTCATTCATGGTGTTATTTTAGAAGTCGATGCGCGCTGCACGCAGGAGGGCAGCGGTTTCAAAAAGCGGCAAACCCATGATACCTGAATAGGACCCGTCGATATGCTCGATAAACTCCGCGGCGCGTCCCTGTACGCCATACGCGCCTGCCTTGCCGAGCGGCTCGCCGCTTGCAGCGTAGCGGCGCACGGCGTCCGCTTGCAGTGCAGCAAAACGCACCTTCGATACCGATAGTGCGGCCGGCAGCAACGTGCCTTCCGCGTCGACCACCGCGATGGCCGTCAGCACTTCGTGATCGCGGCCCGCGAGGCGCGTGAGCATTGCGACGGCATCGTCGGTGTCGACGGGCTTGCCGAGGATCGCGTCGTCGATCGTGACGGTTGTGTCGGCAACCAGGATCGGCCGTGCCGCATGGCCGCCTGCCACGAGACGCGCGCGCGCTGCGTGCGCTTTCGCGATGCACACGCGCTGCACGTAGTCGCGCGCCCGCTCGCCGGGTAGCTCGACTTCGAGCGCTTCGGCATCTTCATCGGGACGCGGCAGGAGCAATTCGAAACGCACGCCGAGTTGTTGCAACAACTCCTGACGGCGCGGACTCTGAGAAGCGAGGTAAACGAACGGATGCAGCGAATCGGCGGACGTTGGCATGAACAGGTCTCGATGAGGCGGGTTGCGTCAATGCGCAAGGCGCGCGCGATGAGCGTGTCAGTCAATCGACGAAGAACGAGCCTAAGGACACGATGAAAAGCACGTCGATCAACGTATCGATAAACGCGCCTGAAAATGCGTCCACAAGGCGCGTCAATCAGCGCAGCCAACAGGACCAGCAAACGCGCGATCCGTCAGCCGCCTCGTTCGCTCACACGCGGTGATAGGGGTGATTTTGCGTGATGGTCCACGCGCGGTAAAGCTGTTCGGCGAGCAGCACGCGGACCATGGCGTGCGGCAGCGTCAGGCTGGAGACACGCAGCAGCATATCGGCGCGTGCTTTCAGATCGGGATCGAGCCCATCGGCGCCGCCGATCAGAAACGCCACGTCGCGGCCGTCCTGCTGCCAGCCGGGCAGGGCGCCGGCGAGTTGCATCGTGGTCCAATCCTTGCCGCGTTCATCGAGCGCGACGATGCGCGCGTTCTTCGGCAACGCGGCTTCGATTTTCTGCCGCTCGGCCGCCATCACGCTTTCGGCCGGACGCCCTGACGAACGCTGCTCGGGCTTGATTTCGCGCAGCTCGATGCGCAGCTCGGGCGGCATGCGCTTCGCGTATTCGTCGAAGCCGGTGGCGATCCAGTCGGGCATCTTGTGGCCGACGGCGAGAATGTGCAGTTTCATGACGGGTGGAATCGAGGACGCAATCGCTGCAATCGCGCACGCATGCTCTGACTTTGCGTCGCGGACTTCAGCGGTTTGCCAGCCACGTACTTACTTGCGGCGTACCGCCGCCTTGCGTGCAGGCTTTTTGACAGCCGGCGCTTCGTCTTCTTCGTCCTCGTCGTCGGGTTCGCTCGAGCGCGCGCCGCCGAACGGATCCGGCGTGGACAGCTTGATGCGCACCGGCTTGTCGCCCCAAATTTCTTCGAGGTTGTAGTACTGGCGCAGCGCCGGTTGCAGGATGTGCACGATCGCGTCGCCGCAATCGACCAGCACCCATTCGCCGACGTCGTCACCTTCGGTGCTGATGACGTCGCCGCCGTTTTCCTTGACGCTCTCGCGCACGCTCGAAGCGAGCGCCTTGGTCTGGCGGTTCGAGGTGCCGGAGGCGACGATCACGCGATCGAACAGCGCGGTCAGGTGGCTGGTGTTGAACACCTTGATGTCTTGCGCTTTGACGTCTTCGAGAGCGTCGACGATCACGCGTTGCAGTTTGCGAATATCCATGGGGTTACCGGTGGTACAGATGATGTTGAAGAATATAGTCCCACACCGCAGTGGGGACATGGCTTGCGGCCCGGGCCTGGCTCCTGTCTTGCGGTTCGCCGCCCGCGAGGGCAAGCCGCTGGGTCACCTGCTCGCGCAGATGCGCGCGAATGTCGGTGGCCGAGACGTTGAACGCAAGCGTCGTATCGATCAGCAAGTGGCCGCAGGGGGTGGCTTGCAGAACGTCGGCGCGGGCACGGCGCGCGTCGATTTCTTTAGCGACCACGGGCGGAATCGATGCGAGGTCGAAACCGGGGCGCGTGGCCGCGCAGATGTGAGCAAACTCGAACAGGCGCCGCCAGTCGCGCCATGTGTCGAGATGCACCAGTTGATCCGCGCCGATCAGAAGCGCAATCGACGCATTCGGACCTTCGCGTTCACGCCATAACTGCAGCGTGTTGATCGTGTAGGTTGGACCGTCGTGTTCGATCTCGTCGGTCGCCACCCGCACGGTCACGCCCGGCAGCACCAACGCAGTGGCGGCGGCACGGGTCATGGCCAGTCTGTGAACAGCCGCTGACACGTCCGTTTTCTGCCACGGCTGGCCGGCCGGCAGCAACACCAGCTCGGTCAGCTTCAGGACGTCGGCGAAACGCCGCGCGAGCGCGAGGTGGCCGTCGTGGATCGGATCGAAAGTGCCGCCGAGCAGTCCAATCCGGCGAGGCAGGGCGACAGGATGAGCGTTCGGCTTCAGGTGAAGATCCTTTGTCGTGGTCACGTGGTGTGCGGTGCGGGCTTAAAGCCTCACACCCACTCGCGCGGCACGAGAAAATCGCTGTAAAGGCGCGCTTCCGGCGTGCCCGGTTCGGGCTGCCAGTTGTAGCGCCAGTTCGCCACAGGCGGCATCGACATCAGTATCGATTCGGTGCGTCCGCCGCTCTGCAGCCCAAACAGTGTGCCACGGTCGAAGACCAGATTGAACTCGACGTAGCGGCCGCGCCGGTATGCCTGGAAGTCCCGCTCGGCTTCGCCGTACGGAATGTTGCGGCGCTTTTCGATGATCGGCATGTACGCTTTGAGGAATCCTTCGCCGACGCTTTTCAGCATCGCGAACGATTGATCGAAGCCCGGCGCCGAGAAATCGTCGAAGAAAATCCCGCCGATGCCACGCGGTTCATTGCGGTGCTTGAGGAAGAAGTACTCGTCGCACCAACGCTTGAAACTCGGGTAGAGGTCCGCGCCATAAGGCTGCAGCGCGTCGCGGCACACCCGGTGGAAATGCTGCGCGTCTTCCTCGTAGCCGTAGTACGGCGTCAGATCCATGCCGCCGCCGAACCAGAACACCGGCTCTTCGCCGGCCTTGGTCGCGATCAGCAGACGCACGTTCATATGCACGGTCGGGCAGTGCGGATTGTGCGGGTGCAGCACGAGCGAAACGCCCATGGCTTCGAAACCACGGCCGGCCAGTTGCGGACGCGCGGCGCTCGCCGAACCCGGCAACGCGTCGCCTGCTACGTCCGAAAAGCCGATGCCGGCCCGCTCGAAGAAGTTGCCGCCTTCCAGAATCCGTGTGTAGCCGCCGCCGCGCAGCTTTTCGCCGGGGGCGCGCTGCCATGCGTCGGTCGCGAACGGCTTACCGTCGAACGCGCCGAGCGTGTCCGCGATGTGCGTTTGCAGGCCTTGCAGCCAGCTGCGCACGGCCTGTGCGTCATAGCTCGAATCGGTCATGAATGCAGATGCTGAGGGCGGCACGCTCGTCGTGCCGCGGGTTCTTCGTGAAGGGCGGGCGCCGGCCTTCGTCAGGACATTCCCGCGAAGGCGCGGTGCTACGGTCGTTCGCGCCGGGTGAAATGCCGATCAACCGGGGTGAGCCCACATGGAGCGGTGGGCGCCGCGATGGCCGCGAAAACCCGCAGTGTAGCGCCGTTGGCGCCGCACGCGGGCGAGTGGGGCGGGCTTAGTGCTTGCCTTCGGTCTTGGCGTCGTGCTTGCGGTTCAATGCGCGATAGCCGATGTCGCGGCGATATTGCATGCCGTCGAACGAAATCTGGTTGATCGTCTCGTACGCGACCGACTGCGCGCTGCGCACCGAATCCGCCAGACCGACCACACACAGCACACGGCCGCCCGAGGTGGTCAGCTTGCCGTCCACCAGCGTGGTGCCGGCGTGGAAAGTGACCGAATCGCCGGTTTCCGCCGGGATATCGCTGATCCGGTCACCCTTGCGCGGCGTGTCCGGATAGTTGTACGCGGCGAGCACCACGCCGAGCGCGGTACGGCGGTCCCATTCGAGTTCGATCGTATCGAGCGTGCCGGCGATGGCCTGCTCGACCACCTTCGAAAAGTCGCCTTTCAAACGCGCCATGATCGGCTGCGTTTCCGGGTCGCCCATCCGGCAGTTGAATTCGAGCGTCTTCGGGTTGCCTTGCGCGTCGATCATCAGGCCGGCGTACAGGAAGCCCGTGAAACGGATGCCTTCTTTCTCCATGCCGCGCACGGTCGGCTGGATGATTTCGCGCATCACGCGCGCATGCAGTTGCGGCGTGACGATCGGGGCGGGCGAATAGGCGCCCATGCCGCCGGTGTTCGGACCCTGGTCGGCGTCGAGCAGACGCTTGTGATCCTGGCTCGAAGCGAGCGCCAGCACATGCTTGCCGTCCACCATCACGATGAAGCTGGCTTCTTCGCCGGCGAGGAATTCCTCGATCACGACGCGTGCGCCGGCATCGCCCAGCTTGTTGTCCGACAGCATCATGTCGACGGCGGCGTGTGCTTCTTCCAGCGTTTGCGCAACCACGACGCCCTTGCCGGCGGCGAGGCCGTCGGCCTTGATCACGATCGGCGCGCCCTTGGCGTCCAGATACGCGTGGGCGGCCGCGACGTCGGCGAAGGTTTCGTACTCGGCGGTTGGGATCGCGTGACGCTTCATGAACGCCTTGGCAAAATCTTTCGAGCTTTCGAGCTGCGCGGCTTCCTTGCTCGGCCCGAAAATCTTCAGACCGCGCGAGCGGAACAGATTGACGATGCCCGCGGCGAGCGGCCCTTCCGGTCCGACCAGCGTGAACGCGATCTGTTCTTTCTCGACGAAATCGGCGAGTTCGGCCGGATCGGTGATGTCGATGTTGCGCAGACGCTCGTCCTGGGCGGTGCCGCCATTGCCGGGCGCAACGTAGACGAGCTGAACCCGCGGCGATTGCGCGAGCTTCCACGCCAGCGCATGTTCGCGACCGCCGGAACCGACGACGAGTAACTTCATGTGAATCCCCGAGACTTAAAAACCATAAACGGCTGAAGCATCACGCTCAGCCGTGGAATAACAGCGAGGTTTGCAATGGGCCCGCAGCCAAGTGGCGGCGCAGGGCACATAGCGAACCCGGGTGGTGGCGGTGCGGAAGGCCCCAACCAACGCCCGCTCTGCAGCAACGCGAGTGCTAGCCGGCGACGCGGGCGTGTGGTTCGGTGCAGATCCACGCGCGGTGTGCCGCCGGGGCACGCTCATTCGTCGGCGATCGCGGCGTTTGTATAGACTTCCTGCACGTCGTCCAGACTCTCCAGCGCGTCGAGCAGCTTCTGCATTTTCACCGCGTCGTCGCCCGTGAATTCGACTTCCGTCTGAGGTTTCATCGTCACCTCGGCCAATTCGGCCTTGAAGCCCGCGGCTTCAAGCGCGGTCTTCACCTTCGGGAAATCGTTCGGCGGGCACAGCACTTCGATACTGCCGTCTTCGTTCGTGACGACGTCTTCAGCGCCGGCTTCGAGCGCGGCTTCCATCAGCTTGTCTTCCGGCGTGCCGGGTGCGAACAGGAACTGGCCGACGTGATCGAACATGAACGACACCGAGCCGTCCGTGCCCATGTTGCCGCCGTTCTTCGAGAACGCGTGACGCACGTCCGCTACCGTACGGGTGCGGTTGTCGGTCATGGTGTCCACGATCACCGCCGCGCCGCCGATGCCGTAGCCTTCGTAGCGGATTTCTTCGTAGTTTGCGCCATCGACACCGCCCACACCGCGTTGGATCGCACGGTTGACGTTATCTTTCGGCATGTTGGCGTCGTACGCCTTTTCGACGGCGAGTCGCAGACGCGGATTCGAGTCGATGTCGCCGCCACCCATGCGGGCCGCCACCTGAATTTCCTTGATGAGCCGCGTCCAGACCTTGCCGCGCTTGGCGTCTGCCGCTGCTTTTTTATGCTTGATGTTGGCCCATTTCGAATGACCCGCCATACTTTTCTCCGTCGCGCGCGCCAGTGGGGCGCACGCATAGTGCAATTGTCGTTGCGATGTCGGGCGCGCGGCGCTGCTGATTGCGGCCATGCGCCTCGATGTCAAACCGCTCGGCGCCGGACCGCCCGGTGTCAGGCTTTCCTCAGCTTGATCGCGCCCGGCCGGACCCGGCGAGCGGGACCGAAGGTCGGCAGCGCGGTTGGGGCGGGGCAGGACGGTCAGCGGGCGGCTCAGCGGCGCCACAGGTGCGCCGGTCCCGGCAGACCCGGCGTTAAGGCGTGATGCACCGCGTGGCAGTGCAAGTCGAGCCGCTCTTTGAGCGGATTCGAATTTTATCACGGCGCAGGGGTGCGGCAGAGAGGGGGCGAGGCGAAAGTAGGCGTCAGGCGCCTCTTTCAGTCGCGCCAGGTAGGTCGCGCATCTTTTGCAGTCGTCGTTGTGGTTGCGAATATAAACATTTTTGTTTATATTTTGCCCTGTGTTCACGAACACAGGAGGGCCGGTGAAGCAAAGCGAGTTCAGACGTTGGCTCGCTGACCAAGGGGCGACTTTCGAACAGGGCAGCAAACATTTGAAGGTGTATCTGAACGGTCGGCAGACCACACTGCCGAGGCATCCCGCTCACGAGATTTCGGAGCCGCTTCGCAAAGCAATTCTTAAGCAACTGAAATGCAAATAGAGGCAAGCCCCGCAAGGGGCTTCATCACCGCCCAGGCTTTTCCCGTCAAGGGACCACGGAGAGTTACCTATGTTTCGCTATCCCGCCCGCATCGAAGCAGACGAAGCTGGCTTTACCGTTTCCTTCCGCGATATTCCGGAGGCGTTGACCTCGGGCGCAACGCTCGAAGAGGCACGCGAAATGGCGGCCGACGCGCTGGCGACGGCGATGGACTTTTACTTCGAAGACAAGCGGCAAGTTCCGTTGCCGTCAAAAGCGCGACGGGGCGAAGAACTGGTCGAGCTGCCAGCGAGCCTGGCCGCGAAAGTGCTGCTGCTCAACGAAATGCTCGCGCAAAAGGTGTCGCCTTCCGAATTGGCGAGGCGTCTTCATACGCGTGCACAGGATATCCAGCGCGTCATTGACCTTGGGCACGTCACGAAGATCGACACCATCGCGTCGGCGCTGGCCGCGCTTGGCAAGCGTCTCGAACTGTCGATTGTGCCGGCGTAGCGTGCAAATCGAGTGGTGGCGGCGCGTTGCGCGCGCCGCCCCGCTGCTTTCTTCAGCCCGCTGTCAGTTTTTCGTGCCGAACAGGCGGTCGCCTGCGTCGCCGAGACCCGGCACGATGTACGCGTGTTCGTTCAGGTGCGAATCGAGCGACGCCACGTACAGCTTGACGTCCGGATGCGCGTCCTGGAACACCTGCACGCCTTCCGGCGCGGCCACCAGCGCGAGGAACAGGATGTTCTCGCCGGCCACGTTGCGGCGCTTGAGCACGTCCACCGCGTGCACGGCCGAGTAACCGGTCGCGACCATCGGATCGCACAGAATGAACACGCGGTCTTCCAGATCCGGCAGGCGCACCAGATACTCGACCGGGCGATGGTCTTCGGCGCGATACACCCCGATGTGGCCCACGCGCGCCGACGGCACCAGTTCCAGCAGGCCGTCCGACATGCCGATGCCGGCACGCAGCACCGGCACGATCGCCAGTTTCTTGCCGGCGATCACCGGTGCGTCGATCTCGACCAGCGGCGTGGTGAGGCGGCGCGTCGTCATCGGCAGATTGCGGGTGATCTCGTAGCCCATCAGCAGCGTGATCTCGCGCAGCAGTTCGCGGAACGTGCGAGTCGAGGTGTCCCGGTCGCGCATATGCGACAGCTTGTGCTGGATCAGCGGGTGATCGAGGATGAAAAGATTGGGAAAACGGCTGTCCTGGGTCATGGCGGGGGCGCAAGCGGCGGCTAGAGGGATCGGTTTGGCGCTCCGCACGGCCTGAAACCGGCAGGCGGGCGCGCCACGGCGCAAGTTTACCGAAAGAGTGGCGCCGGAAGATACCGGAGATTGCAGTGGCCCGGCGCAGTCCGGCACCGATTCTTCTAGAATCGGGGGAAACTTTGCCACGATCGGGCAACCGCGGGACCATCCCCGCACCACGACTACGTCATGAGGATAGGCACATGGACATGGGAATCGCAGGACGCACCGCGCTGGTTTGCGCGGCCAGCAAGGGTCTGGGGCGCGGCTGCGCGGAAGCGCTGGCAGCCGAAGGCGTCAACCTGACGATCGTCGCGCGCACGGCTGAGACGCTGGAGGCGACCGCCGCCGAGATTCGCAAGCAGAGCGGCGTGGACGTGAAAACGGTGGCGTGCGACATCACCACGCCCGAAGGGCGCGCCGCGGCGCTCGCCGCCTGTCCGCAGCCGGACATTCTGGTCAACAACGCGGGCGGCCCGCCGCCGGGCGACTTCCGCAACTTCACGCACGAAGACTGGATTCGCGCGCTGGAGAGCAACATGCTGACGCCGATCGAGCTGATCCGAGCGACCATCGACGGGATGAGCGAGCGCGGCTTTGGGCGCATCGTCAACATCACGAGTTCGGCGGTCAAGGCGCCGATCGACGTGCTCGGCCTGTCCAACGGCGCTCGCTCCGGGCTGACCGGTTTCATTGCGGGACTGGCGCGCAGCAAGGTAGCCGCCTCGGGCGTGACGATCAACAGCCTGCTGCCGGGCCTGTTCGACACCGACCGCATCGCCACCACCTTCACCGCGCAAGCCAACGCGCAACACATTTCCGTCGACGACGCGCGCAAGCAGCGCATGAAGACGATCCCCGCCGGCCGTTTCGGCACGCGTGAGGAATTTGGCCGCGCCTGTGCGTTCCTGTGCAGCGTGCATGCCGGCTACATCACTGGGCAGAACTGGCTGATGGACGGCGGCGCCTACCCCGGTACGTTCTGAGCGCGTACGTTCTGACGCACCAGCAGCACCTTCACTACAACAACGACAATCACAACGGTTTCAGGAGTCTTACGTCATGAGCACCCGCATTGCGCTGATCGCGCACGATCACAAGAAAGACGACATCGTCAAACTGGCCGGCGAATACGTCGATACGCTCAGGCGCTGCGAGATCGTCGCGACCGGCACGACCGGCACGCGCATTGGCGACGCGCATGGCCTCACGGTCGAGCGCATGTTGTCCGGCCCGCACGGCGGCGACCTGCAGATCGGCGCGCAGCTTGCGGAAGGGCGGGTGGACATGGTGATCTTCCTGCGCGACCCGATGACGCCGCAGCCGCACGAACCGGATATCAACGCGCTGGTGCGTGCCTGCGACGTTCACAACATTCCATGCGCCACCAATATTTCGACCGCGCGAATGATTCTCGACGTACTGACCTTGCGCTTCACGCAGCGGGTCTAGGCGAACGCGGTGGTGTTTCAAGATCAATCGAAACCACAAACCAGGGAGACATGATGGTCAAAGCAATCCGTTTCGACAAAACCGGCGGCCCCGAGGTAATGAAATGGGTCGACGTCGAAGTGGGCGAGCCGGGTGCGGGCGAGATTCGCATCAAGCAGACTGCGGTCGGCCTGAACTATATCGATGTGTATTTCCGCACGGGTTTGTATCCGCTGCCGTTGCCCGGTGGCCTCGGCATGGAAGCGGCCGGTGAAGTGACGGCGGTCGGCGCAGGCGTGACCGGTCTCAAAGCGGGCGATCGCGTGGCGTACGTGGCGCGTCCGCCTGGCGCCTATGCCCAGGCGCGCGTGCTGCCGGCGGCGCAAGTCGTCAAGGTGCCGGACGCATTGAGCGACGAGCAGGCGGCCTCCGTCATGCTGCAAGGGCTGACCGCGCAATATCTGCTGCGCCGCACGTATCCGGTGAAGGCCGGTGACACAATCCTGATTCAGGCCGCGGCCGGCGGCGTCGGTCTGCTGGTTTGCCAGTGGGCGAAGGCGCTCGGCGCAACGGTGATCGGCACGGTCGGCTCCGACGAGAAAGCCGAGATCGCCAAAGCACACGGCTGCGACCACCCCATCGTCTACACGCGCGAAAACTTCACCAAGCGTGTGCGCGAGATCACCAACGGCGCGGGTGTGCCGGTGGTGTACGACTCGATCGGTAAAGACACGTTTACGGGCTCGCTCGATTGCCTTGCGCCTCTTGGATTGTTCGTGAGCTTCGGCAATGCCTCGGGACCGTTGCCGCCGATCGATTCGTCGGAATTTGCAGGACGCGGTTCGCTGTTCTTTACGCGCCCCACACTCTTCACCTATATCGCCAAACGCAGCGACTACGAGGCGATGTCCTCGGAGCTGTTCGACGTGCTGGTGTCGGGCAAGGTGAAGGCGAGCATCAATCAGCGCTACGCGCTGGCTGAGGTCGGGAAGGCGCACGCGGATCTTGAAGGGCGCCGCACCACGGGTTCGACGATTCTGTTGCCGTAAACGCGAAAGACCGCAAACCCACACCCAGCGCCACAAGGCCGTTCCATCCCACGATGGAACGGCCTTTTCCGTTTACGCGATTTTTACATCCCATCTCAGATCTTTGACCAGCCCTTTACGCGGATCGGCATAACGTTGCACCTATCCAAAGTCCGTGAATGGGGAATAAAAATGGATGTGCTGTATGTCGGGGGGATGGTGCTGTTTTTCGCGCTGACCTTTGCGTTGATTGCCGGCTGCGAGAAGTTGATGCAGTTCCGGCGTGGCCAGGGAGCTCGCTCATGACCTGGATTCTCTGGTTGTCCGGTGCGGCTACGGCGCTGCTGTTTATGTACCTGGTCTATGCGCTGTTGCGCGCGGAGGACATTGAATGAACTCGAACAATGTCCTGCAAGCGGGCTTCTTCATCGTCGTGCTGCTGGCTGCCGCAGTGCCGATGTCCCGTTATCTGAGCAATGTGATGGACGGCAGCTCGCGCGTGGTCCGTTTCGGCGGTCCTATCGAACGCCTGCTGTATCGCATCGCGGGCGTCGATCCGTCGGCGGAAATGGGCTGGAAGCATTACGCCATCGCCACGATCGCGTTCAACGCGCTCGGCACGCTGTTTCTTTACGTGTTGCTGCGCGTACAAGGCTGGTTGCCGGGCAACCCGCAGCAGTTCGGCCCGATGACGGTCGACGGCGCGTTCAATACAGCGGTCAGCTTCGTGACCAACACGAACTGGCAGGATTACACGCCTGAGCAGACCGTTGGCTATCTCGCGCAGATGCTCGGCTTCACCGTCCAGAACTTCTTCTCGGCCGCCACCGGCATTGTGGTGGTGATCGCGCTGATTCGCGGCTTCGCGCGTCACACCGCGAAAACCATCGGCAACTTCTGGGTCGACCTGACGCGTGTGACGCTCTATGTGTTGCTGCCGATGTCGGCGATCATCGCTGCGTTGCTGATGAGCCAGGGCGTGATCCAGAACTTCAAGTCGTATCAGGACGTACCGACGTTGCAAACCACGACGTACGCCGCCCCGAAGCTCGATGCACAAGGCAATCCGGTGAAGGATGCCAAGGGCAATCCGGTGACGGTCGACACGCCGGTGAAGACGCAAACCATCGCGATGGGCCCGGTCGCATCACAGGAAGCGATCAAGATGCTCGGCACCAACGGTGGCGGCTTCTTTAACGGCAACTCGGCGCATCCGTACGAAAACCCGACGCCGTTCTCGAACTTCCTGCAGATCTTCGCGATCCTGATCATTCCTTCGGCATTGGCACTCGTATTTGGCCGGATGATCATGGACCGCAAGCAGGGCGTGGCCGTGCTCGCGGCGATGACGATCGCTTTCGGCGTATGCGTGTTCGGTGAAATCGGCGCCGAGCAATCGGGTAATCCGGCGTTGACTGCGTTGCACGTCGATCAATCGGCGAATGCGATGCAGTCGGGCGGTAATGCGGAAGGCAAGGAAACGCGCTTCGGTATCGCGCAGTCGGGCATCTTCACGGTCGCCACAACGGCGGCTTCGTGCGGCGCGGTAGCAAATACGCACGACTCGCTGACGCCGATCGGCGGCCTCTACCCGATGCTGCTGATGCAACTCGGCGAAGTGATCTTCGGCGGCGTGGGTTCCGGTATGTACGGCATGCTCGTGTTCGCACTGCTGGCCGTGTTCGTGGCAGGCCTGATGATCGGTCGTACGCCTGAATACGTCGGCAAGAAGATCGAAGCGTACGAGATGAAGATGGTGTCGATCGTGGTGCTGCTCACGCCGCTGCTGGTGCTGGTGGGCACGTCGATCGCGGTACTGACTGATGCGGGTAAAGCGGGCATCGCTAACCCCGGTGCGCACGGCTTTTCCGAAATCCTCTACGCGTTCAGCTCGGCTGCGAATAACAACGGTAGCGCCTTCGCAGGCCTGACGGTGAGCACGCCGTTCTACAACTGGCTCACGGCCATCGCGATGTGGTTCGGCCGCTTCGGCACGATCATTCCGGTGCTGGCGATTGCCGGTTCGCTGGCTTCGAAGAAGCGCATCGGTGTGACCGGCGGCACGCTGCCGACTCATGGCCCGCTGTTCGTCGTGCTGCTGCTGGGCACGGTGCTGCTGGTCGGTGCGCTGACTTATGTGCCTGCGCTTGCGCTCGGACCTGGTGTCGAACATCTGATGATGATGGGCGCCCATTGAGGCGGCCCGTTGACATGACACCAGCGACCAACGAGTGAACAGGCGCAAACGGGAAATTCGAGGATTCAATGACTGAACATAATGCAACCAGGTCCATGTTCGACCCGGCGCTGCTGCGCCCGGCGATCGTGGACTCCTTCAAGAAGCTCACGCCGCGCACGCAGTTCCGTAACCCGGTGATGTTCTGCGTGTACGTCGGCAGTATTCTGACGACCATTTTGTGGATCGCCGCGCTCGGCGGTCAGGCCGAGGCGCCCGCGGGCTTCATTCTCGCGGTCACCTTGTGGCTGTGGTTCACGGTGCTGTTCGCGAACTTCGCGGAAGCGCTCGCCGAAGGCCGTTCCAAGGCCCAGGCAGCGTCGCTGCGCAGCGCGAAGAAAGACGTGATGGCCAAGAAGCTCAACGAGCCGCATCCGAAGTCGCCGATCCGCATTCTGACGGCGTCCGATCTGCGTAAAGGCGACGTCGTGCTGGTCGAAACCGGCGACGTGATTCCGGCTGACGGCGAAGTGATCGACGGTGTTGCGTCGGTTGACGAATCGGCGATCACGGGTGAATCCGCTCCGGTGATCCGCGAGTCGGGCGGCGACTTTTCGTCGGTGACGGGCGGCACGCGCGTGCTGTCGGACTGGATCGTCGTGCGTGTCACGGCGAATCCGGGCGAGGCCTTCCTTGACCGCATGATCGCGATGGTCGAAGGCGCCAAGCGTCAGAAAACGCCGAACGAAATCGCGCTGACGATTCTGTTGGTCGCGCTGACCATCGTGATGTTGCTGGCGACCGCCACGCTGCTGCCGTTCTCGATGTTCTCCGTCGAAGCTGCAAAAGCCGGTCACGTGGTCACGATTACCGCGCTGGTCGCGCTGCTGGTGTGTCTGATTCCGACCACCATCGGCGGACTGTTGTCGGCGATCGGTGTGGCCGGTATGAGCCGCATGATGCAGGCCAACGTGATCGCCACCTCGGGCCGTGCTGTTGAAGCCGCAGGTGACGTCGACGTGTTGCTGCTCGACAAGACCGGCACGATCACGCTCGGTAACCGCCAGGCATCGCAGTTCGTGCCGGCGCCGGGCTTGACCGAAGAAGCGCTGGCAGATGCTGCCCAGCTTTCGTCGCTCGCTGACGAAACGCCGGAAGGCCGCAGCATCGTCGTGTTGGCGAAGCAGCGCTTCAATATCCGTCAACGCGATATGGCTTCGCTGAAGGCGGAATTCCTCGCCTTCACGGCGCAAACGCGGATGAGCGGTGTCGATCTGCCGGGCCGTGAAATCCGCAAGGGCGCGGCCGACGCAGTGAAGAACTACGTCGAAGCAAATGGCGGCCGTTTCCCGAACGAAGTCAGCACGGCAGTCGCCGAAGTCGCACGTCGCGGCAGCACGCCGCTGGTGGTCGCCGAGAAAGGCGAGCAGGGCGCACGCGTGCTCGGCGTGATCGAGTTGAAGGACGTGGTGAAGGGCGGCATCAAGGAGCGCTTCGCCGAACTGCGCAAGATGGGTATCAAGACCATCATGGTGACGGGCGACAACCGGCTGACGGCAGCAGCGATCGCTGCAGAAGCAGGCGTCGACGATTTCCTCGCCGAAGCCACGCCGGAAGCCAAGCTCGCCACGATCCGCTCGCACCAGGCCGAAGGCCGTCTGGTGGCGATGACCGGCGACGGTACCAACGACGCCCCGGCACTCGCACAGGCTGACGTCGCGGTGGCGATGAACACCGGCACGCAGGCAGCGAAGGAAGCCGGCAACATGGTCGACCTCGATTCGAATCCGACCAAGCTGATCGAGATCGTCGAGATCGGCAAGCAGATGCTGATGACGCGCGGCTCGCTCACCACGTTCTCGATTGCGAACGACGTGGCGAAGTACTTCGCGATCATCCCGGCTGCGTTCGCGACCACTTATCCGGCACTGAACGCGCTGAACGTGATGCATCTGGCCACGCCGGCTTCGGCGATCATGTCCGCGGTGATTTTCAACGCGCTGATCATCGTGCTGCTGATTCCGCTGGCGCTCAAGGGCGTGCGTTATCGCGCGCTGGGCGCGGCGATCCTGTTGCGCCGCAATCTGCTGATCTATGGTTTGGGCGGGATCATCGTGCCGTTCATCGGCATCAAGCTGATCGATATGGTGCTGGCCGCGTTCGGCTGGGTCTGAGCAGCGGCTGTTTAAGAGGAATTACTCATCATGAAAAATCTGTTCCGTCCGTTAATCGTGATCTTCGCGGTGCTGACCGCCGTCACCGGCCTCGCTTATCCCGCCGTGATGACCGCGGTCGGTCAGGCGGCCTTCAACAATCAGGCCAACGGCAGCATGCTCGAGCAGAACGGCAAGGTGGTCGGCTCGAAGTTGATCGGCCAGCAATTCGATGCGCCGCAATACTTCTGGGGCCGTCTGTCGGCCACCAGCCCGATGCCGTACAACCCGCAAGGCTCGGGCGGTTCGAACCTCGGCCCGACCAACCCGGCGTTGCTCGATGAAGTCAAAGGCCGCATCGACGCGTTGAAGGCTGCCGGCACGGATATGTCGCAGCCGGTGCCGGTCGACCTGGTGACGTCCTCGGGCAGTGGTCTCGATCCTGAGATCAGCCCGGCGGCCGCCGCGTATCAGATCGAACGCGTCGCCAAAGCGCGTAAGCTCGCCGCCAACGATGTGCAGGCACTGGTCGATCGTTATACGAGCGGCCGCCAGTTCGGCATTTTCGGTGAACCGCGCGTGAACGTGCTGCAACTGAATCTGGCGCTCGATGAGATGAAACAAGGTTGAGCGCTAGCAAGCGCTGTTGATGGCTATGATTCGAGGAGGCGGCGTCCATGCGGGGCCGCCTTCGCCATTTGCGGCGCGGCCGCTGCCGTGCCACCATGCATGCACTATCGCTCGCCTTACTATGAAAACCATTGAGCATGAACCGCCCCGATCCTGACGAACTGCTCGACAAACTGCAACGCGACGAAGAAAAGCGTCAGCGGGGCAGACTGAAGATTTTCTTCGGCGCGTCGGCAGGCGTCGGCAAAACCTATGCGATGTTGCAGGCCGCGCGGCGCCGTGCCGATGAAGGCGCGGACGTGGTGGTCGGCATCGCCGAAACGCATGGCCGTAGCGAAACCGCTGCGCTGCTCGAAGGCCTCGACGTGCTGCCGCTCGCGCATATCGAGTATCGCGGCCGCAAGCTCGGCGAGTTCGATCTCGACGCCGCGCTCGCCCGCAAGCCGCAACTGATTCTCGTCGACGAACTCGCGCATTCGAATGTGCAGGGCGCGCGGCATCTGAAGCGCTGGCAGGACGTCTACGAACTGCTCGACGCAGGCATCGACGTCTACACCACGGTCAACGTCCAGCACCTCGAAAGCCTGAACGACGTGGTCGGCCAGATCACCGGCATCCGCGTCTGGGAGACGGTGCCCGACCGTGTGTTCGATCGCGCTGACGAAGTCACGCTGGTCGACCTGCCCGCCGAGGAACTGCTCGACCGGATGCGCGACGGCAAGGTGTATTTGCCGCAGCAGGCCGAGCGCGCGGTGCGCAACTTCTTTCGCAAGGGCAACCTGATCGCGTTGCGCGAGCTGGCATTGCGCCGTACCGCCGATCGCGTCGATGCGCAGATGCGGGAATATCGCGCCGATCGTTCGATCCAGCGGATCTGGCAGGCGCGCGAGCGCTTGCTGGTGTGCGTCGGCCCCGGCCCGGAAGCACCGATGCTGGTGCGCGCGGCGGCGCGCCTCGCCGCCAGCCTGAAAGCCGACTGGATCGCCGTTTATGTGGAAACGCCCGCGCTGCAGCGCTTGCCTGACGCGCGCCGCGAACGCACGCTGAATGCCTTGAAGCTCGCCGCCGAACTCGGCGCCGAAACTGCGACGCTGGCCGGTACCGATGCGGTCGCCGCGCTGATCGGTTACGCGCAGGCTCGCAACGTCTCGAAGCTGGTGGCCGGCGCGTCGGCGCGCACCGGTCTCAAGCGCTGGCTGCGCCGGCCGCTCGGTGAGCGCATCGCCGAACGCGCGGGCGATCTCGATCTCACGCTGATTCGCGCGTCGTCGGAACGTGATGCCGCTGAACATCGCCACTTACTGAACACCACCGCCAACGCGTGGCGCGAGGCGCTGAGCACGGCGCGCGAACGCCGTTCGCCGCCGCGCGCTTATGGTTTCGCGCTGGCGATTTGCGCGGCCATTACGCTGCTGTCGAGCCAGTTGATCGATCATATCGATCTGACCAACCTCGTCATGCTGTACCTGCTCGGCGTGATCTTCACCGCCGTGAAGCTGGGACGCGGGCCGGGCGTCGTGCTGTCGTTCATGAGCGTGGCGGCATTCGATTTCTTCTTCGTGCCGCCGCGCATGTCGCTGTCGGTGTCCGATACGCAGTACCTGCTGACCTTCTTCGGCATGCTGCTGACGTCGCTCGTCATCAGCCATCTCACGTCGAGCTTGCGCCGCGAGGCGAGTGTTGCGCGGCGTCGGGAGCAACGCACCGGCGCAATGTATGCGATGGCGCGTGAGCTGGCGGCGGCGCTCACCATGGAGCAGATCGTGGGCATCGGCAGCCGGCATGTGAGCGAAGTGTTTGGCGCGCGCGTCGCGATTCTGTTGCCGGACAGCGCCGATCAGGTGAAGCAGAAGATCGAGGACCCCGATGCGACGATTACGCTCGAAGGCGAGATGCTCGATATCGATGTCGGGCAATGGGTCTACGACCAGCAGAAGCCTGCCGGGCAAGGCACCGATACGCTGCCGGCCGCCGCCGCGCTGTATCTGCCGCTGAAGGCGCCGATGCGCACACGGGGCGTGCTTGCGGTCGTGATGCGCGACGAGCGCGAGCTGGACGTGCCCGAGCAGCAACGCATGCTCGACGCGTTCGCCGCGCAAATCGCGCTGGCTCTCGAGCGTGTGCACTACGTCGACATCGCACGCGATGCACTCGTCAATATGGAATCGGAGCGCTTGCGCAATTCGCTCCTCTCGGCGATTTCGCACGACCTGCGTACGCCGTTGACGACGATCGTCGGCTTCTCGTCGATGCTGGCGCAATCGCGCGAGGCGCATCCCGGTACGCAGCCCAGCGACGATCTCGTCGAAGCCATTCACGAAGAAGCGCTACGCATGACCGGCATCGTCACCAATCTGCTCGACATGGCGCGCTTGCAGGCCGGCAGCCTGCAATTGAATCAGCAGTGGACGCTCCTCGAAGAAACGGTGGGCGCCGCGTTGCGGACCTGCAAGCGCGTGCTGGCCAATCATCCCGTACAGGTGAAGCTGCCCGCGGATTTGCCGCTGCTGCACCTTGATGCGGTGCTGATGGAGCGGCTCTTCTCGAACCTGTTCGAGAACGCTGCCAAGTACACACCACCGGACACGCCCCTGACGATCGGCGCGCAACGTCTCGACGCGGACGGCAAGTCGTTCGTACGCGTCGCCGTCGACGATAACGGACCGGGTCTGCCGGCCGGCATGGAAGCGCGTGTGTTCGAGAAATTTACGCGCGGCGAGAAAGAGTCGGCCAAGCCGGGCATCGGCCTCGGCCTCGCGATCTGCCGCGCAATCGTGGAAGCGCACGGCGGTACAATCGGCGCGCTCAATCGGATGTCCGCGGACGGCCGCGTCGAAGGCGCGCGCTTCTGGTTCACGCTGCCGGTGGAAACGCCGCCCGAAGCACCGGATGCGCTGGAAGACGAAGGCGCCGATGCCTTGCCGGACCTCGACTCAACTCTTAACCCGCGTTCCAAGCCTAGCCATGAGTGACCCGAGCATCACAGTCGTCCTGATTGAAGACGAAAAGCAGATTCGCCGCTTCGTGCGAACCGCGCTGGAAGGCGAGGGCATCGTTGTGCACGACGCCGAGACCGGCAAACAAGGTCTCGTCGAAGCCGCAACGCGCAAGCCTGATCTCGTCATCGTCGATCTCGGCCTGCCCGACACCGACGGTCTCGACGTGATTCGCGAACTGCGTGGCTGGAGCGAGCTGCCGGTCATCGTGCTGTCGGCGCGTACCCAGGAAACTGAGAAAGTCGCCGCGCTCGACGCCGGTGCGGACGATTACCTCACCAAGCCGTTCGGCGTTTCCGAACTGCTGGCGCGGATCCGCGCGCATATGCGGCGCCGCAATCAGGGCGGCGCGAATGAATCGCCGCTGGTGCGCTTTGGCGCAGTGACGGTCGATCTGGCCTTGCGTCAGGTGAGCCGCGACGGCGTGGCCGTCCATCTCACGCCGATCGAATACCGCCTGCTCGCGACACTGGTGCGCCACGCCGGCCGCGTGCTGACGCACCGGCAATTGCTGCGCGACGTGTGGGGGCCGTCGCATGTGGAGAGCCATCACTATCTGCGTATCTATATGGCGCACTTGCGCGGGAAACTCGAACGCGACCCGGCGCAGCCGGAGCATATCGTCACGGAAACCGGCGTGGGATACCGGCTGGTGGGCGCGGTTTGAGCCTGCCCGAGGCGTCCGCCGCGCCGTTGCGCGCCTTTGCGGCTTGTCGCCGCAGCAAGGTGGCACGCTATTTTGATATAATTACAGTTCGTAAGGACGACCTTGCGCACTGCTACAAACGGGGACGGCCCCATCTGACCATGGAGCTGTCTCATGTCCTGGATTCTTCTGTTGATTGCCGGTTTGCTTGAAGTCGCGTGGGCGGCCGGTCTCAAAACCTCCGAAGGTTTCACCCGGCTCTGGCCGTCCGTGTTCACGATCGTGACCGCGCTCGGCAGCTTCGTTCTGCTCGCCATGGCGATGCGCCAGTTGCCGCTCGGCACGGCCTACGCCGTGTGGACGGGGATCGGCGCGGTCGGCGCATTCATCTTCGGCATCATCATGATGGGCGAGGCCCTGACGGTCGCGCGGGTGGCGAGCGCGGCGCTGATCGTGATCGGATTGATCGGATTGAAGCTGTCGTCCGGGCATTGAGCCCTGTTGGCGGACCCGAATATCGTGTCCGCATGCGCTCAAACAGTGCGCCAACCCCCCGTCATTAGAGTCCGCCATTTGTTAGTCGCTCTGCGTTCTGCGAATTAACGTGGCTATAATGAGATCGAATCCAACCTGAATTTGCCCGCGGCCTATTTGGCGCGGCCGGCTTGGCGCGGGTCTGACGACTTCGGTGCGGCGGCTCCCTTTCCAATGCCCGTCGAAGCGCCCGGCACGCACAGCGCGCCTGGAGGCGGCCATGCTTGAATCACTTTCGCTCGCTGCGGGCCTCTCATGGGGCAGCGGTCTGCGCCTCTATCTGACAGTCCTGCTGGCCGGCGTGTTCGCACGTCTCGGCTTCATCCATCTTCCCGATACGCTGTCCGCGCTGTCTTCGCCGTGGGTAATCGGTGTCGCCGGTGTACTGACGGTCACCGAATTTCTCGCCGACAAAATCCCCGCGTTCGATTCCTTATGGGACGCGATCCATACCTTTATCCGCATTCCCGCCGGCGCCGTGCTGGCGGCTGGCGCGCTCGGCCATGCCGATCCTGCGCTGCTGACGGTCGCCGCGCTCGCGGGCGGCACGCTGGCGGGCACCGCGCATCTGGCCAAAGCGGGCACGCGCGCGCTGATCAATCTGTCGCCGGAACCGGTGTCGAATGTCGTGACCTCGACCGCTGAAGACGGTCTCGTGTTCGGCGGCATGCTGCTCGCGTTGTTCGTGCCGCTTCTGTTCCTGGTCTTGATGGTGGGCTTCCTGATGCTGGCCGCCTGGGCGTTGCCGCGTCTGTGGCGCGGGGTGCAGGGCGGTTTTCGCGGGATGGCGACGCACATGGTGTCGCGCTTTGCCAGGAGTCGGCACGATTGAGCGATACGGGACTCGGGGTAACGGCGCGCGCCAAGGCAGCGCGCCGGTTGGGCAGTATGGATCTGTTGCGCCAGGCTATCCGCATGACGGCGCGCGACTGGCGCGCCGGCGAACTGACAATGCTGCTGCTGGCGTTGGTGCTTGCCGTCGCGGCGTTGTCGAGTGTCGGCTTTCTGGCTGACCGTTTGCATCAGGGGCTCGAGCGCGATGCACGGCGCATGATCGCCGCTGATTTCATCGTCCGCGCCGATCATCCGGTCGATCCGCAGTTCGCGCAGCAAGCCGGCGCGCTCGGTCTGAACACCGCGAGCACGGCGATCTTTCCCAGCATGATCAACTCGACCGGCGCGCAGCCGGTCTCGCGGCTGGCCGCTATCAAGGCGGTGTCGCCCGGTTATCCGTTGCGCGGCGCGTTGCGGATTGCTCCAGCGCCGGGCGCGGCGGACCATCCCACCCAATCGATTCCGGCACCTGGCACGGTATGGGTCGATCAGGCATTGCTCGACGCGCTGAAGCTGCATGTCGGCGATGCGGTGAAGGTCGGGTCCCGCAGCTTCACGATCGGCGCGATGATTACCCGCGAACTCGATCGTGGCTTCTCGTTCGTCAATTTTTCGCCGCGTTTGATGCTGCGTGCCGACGATGTCCAGTCGACCGGCCTCATCACCTTCGGCAGCCGCGTGACTTACCGCTTGCTGGTGGCGGGTTCGGATGCGTCGGTGGCGCGCTTCGCGCAATTCGCACACGACAAGGTGGACGGCGGCAAGATGCGCGGCGTTGTGCTTGAGTCGTTGCAGGACGGTCAGCCGCAGGTGCGTCAGACGCTCGACCGCGCGAGCCACTTCCTCACACTGGTCTCGCTGCTTACCGCGTTGCTCGCGGCGGTGGCGATCGCCATGGCCGCGCACCGGTATATGCGCCGGCATCTGGACGGCTGCGCGGCGATGCGCTGTCTGGGTGTCAGTCAGGCCACACTGCGCACGCTGTTCACGCTTGAATTCGTGGGGCTGGGTTTGATCGGTGGCGCGCTCGGCGTGGCGCTCGGTTACCTGGGGCATATGGCGTTGCTGACGTGGCTCGGCAGTCTGATCGACGTCGTGCTGCCGTATCCAACCGTATGGCCCGCGCTCGAAGGTATCGCAGCCGGTCTCGTGTTGTTGCTCGGGTTCGCGTTGCCGCCGCTGTTGCCGTTGACGCGCGTGCCGCCGGTGCGCGTGCTGCGCCGCGAATGGGGCGAAGCGGGGCGCACTGCCTGGGCCGCTTACGCGCTTGGCATTGTGCTGTTCGCCGCGCTCCTGATCGTCGCGGCGGGCGAGTTGAAGCTCGGCGGCATCGTAGCGGGCGGCTTCGCTGGCGGACTGCTGGTGTTCGCGTGCATCGCTCGGCTGGCGTTGTGGGGTGCGTCGCGTGTCGTGCGCAGCGAGCGCGTGAATGCGGGAATCGGCTGGCGTTACGCGCTGGCGTCGCTGGAGCGGCGCAGCGGCGCCAGCGCGTTGCAGATCACCGCGCTCGGCATCGGTCTGATGTGCCTGTTGCTGATCGCGATGACGCACAACGACCTTGTGGCCGGCTGGCGCAAATCGACGCCGCCTGATGCGCCGAACGAATTCGTCATCGACATCCAGCCCGACCAGCGCGAAGCCGTCACGCAATATCTGGGCACGCACGGCGTGCCCGGCACGGTGCTCGCGCCGATGGTGCGCGGCCGGCTGCTTGCGATCAACGGCAAGCCTGTCAATCCGGATTCATTCAAGGGCGACGACGCAAAGCGTCTCGTCGACCGCGAATTCAATCTGTCGTACACGACCGAGCTGCCCGACGACAACCGCCTCTCAGCCGGCACGTGGTATGGCGACACGAAGACGCCGCAGATTTCGATCGAGCAGGGGCTCGCGAAGCTGATCAACGTGAAGCCCGGCGATACCCTGCGCTTCGACGTGACGGGTCTGCAGATCGATGCGCCGGTGACGAGTGTGCGCAAGCTCGACTGGGGCTCGTTCAAGGTCAACTTTTTCGTGCTGATGCCGCCGGCCTCTTTGCAGGATTTTCCGGCGACGTTCATCACGAGTTTCCATTTGCCGCCCGATAAGCAATCGACCATCGACGGGTTGATTGCCGCCTATCCGAACCTCACGGCAATCGACACAGGTCCGATTCTGGCGCAGGTGCAGCGTGTCCTGCAGCAGGTGATCGGCGCGGTGCAGTTCCTGTTCGCGTTCACGCTTGCGGCCGGCGTGCTGGTGCTCTATGCGGCGCTTGCCGGCACCCGCGATGAGCGTATGCGAGAATCCGCGCTGCTGCGGGCGTTGGGGGCCTCGCATCGCCAGGTGCGTGCGGTGCAGGTCGCCGAGTTCGTGGCGGTTGGCGCGCTGGCGGGGTTGATGGCGGCGCTCGGTGCGCAGGTGATCGGCTGGCAACTGGCGACGCGTGTGTTCGAGTTTTATCTGGCGTTCGATCCGTGGTTGTTGCCGGCGGGTATCGCGGCCGGAATCGCTTGCGCGGGCGTGGGTGGCTGGCTCAGCTTGCGGCATGTGCTGGCGCGGCCGGCCTTGCAATCGCTGCGAGATGCGTAATTTTTCTTTCCTGTTTTTGTGATTGGGTATGAGCGATCTTAACGACGAAGTGTCCGCGGCACAGCCGACGGCCTTCGAACTGGTGGGCGGTGAAGCGCGCGTGCGCGAACTGGTCGACCGGTTTTATGACTTGATGGATCTCGAAGCGGAATTCGCCGGGATTCGCGCCTTGCATCCCGAGTCGCTCGATGGCTCGCGCGACAAGTTCTTCTGGTTCCTGTGCGGATGGATGGGCGGCCCCGATCATTACATCAGCCGGTTCGGCCATCCGCGGTTGCGCGCCAGACATATGCCGTTTCCGATCGCGTCCAGCGAGCGGGATCAGTGGCTTCGCTGCATGGCGTGGGCGATGGAAGACGTTGGGCTTTCCGAGTCGTTGAGGGAGCGCTTGCTGGCGTCGTTCTTCGAGACTGCGGACTGGATGCGCAATCGCAATGGTTGAGCGGGTAGCGGAGCCGGAAGCAGCAGAGGCGCGCGCGGTCCTGGATTGCTGGTTCGGCGCCCCGCATTCGCCCACCTTCGGTGAGGCGCGCAAGCTCTGGTTCTCCCGCGACGCAGCCTTCGATGCGATGCTGCTGGAACGTTTCGGGGCACTTATCGACGCTGCGCGCGCAGGGTCTCTCGACGGTTGGACGGAGACTCCGCTCGGTGCATTAGCGCTCGTCATCGTGCTGGATCAGTTTTCCCGCAACTGCCACCGCAATACACCCCGCGCTTTCGCTGGCGATCATCAAGCGCTGCGCGTCGCGCAACAGATGATCGCCAGCGGCGCCGATCTTTTATTGCCGACCGCACATCACCGCGCGTTCGCGTATCTACCGTTCGAACACGACGAAACGCTTGCCAGCCAGCACGAATCGTTGCGCCTGTTCAAACAGTTGAAGGCGGAACCGGGTGGTGCGTCCTACTATTCCTCCGCGGTCAGGCACGCCAGAATCATCGAGCGTTTCGGACACTTTCCCCATCGCAATGCGCTGCTTGGGCGCCAGTCGAAGGATGAAGAAACGGCTTTCCTGAAAGAACCCGGCTCGTCGTTCTAGGCGTAACGGCAACGTGCAGGCGCAGGCAGGTGCAATCTGCACGCCACGTGCTACTCGCCGCGCGCGGGCGTTGCCGGCGTCCGCACGAATACCCGCAACAGCTCGTCGGTGTCGCCTGGGCGCGCACCCGACCAGAACAGCCGCCAATCGCCTGCCGGAGCGCGCGCATTGTCACGGCGGCTCTGTTCGATTAGCCACGTGCACTCGGTCGTCGCGGTGTTCGCGGTCGGCTGATGCTCGATGCCGGTGTAGTAGTACAACATCGGCGCTTCGGATTCGCCGAGCCCCTTGCTGGCCATGCAATCCCCATCGTTCCATTCGATATTCATCCTGGCGCCGAGGTTTTCGAACACGGAGCGGTAGCTCTTCGCGTAGTCGAGCCACGGCAGCAGCAGCGTGCTCACCAATCCCCACGCGAGAATCGCGCCCGCGCACCAGCTCAGCACACCGCGCCATTTGCCGGTGTATTTGAAGACTGGCAGGAGCCACAGCCAGCCGAGTGTCATCAGCAGCGCGGCCGCGATCTGCCCTGGCTTGACCGGCAGCACCCAGTCGAGCGGCAACCAGCGGCCGAGCCGGTGCAGCGACGCATGCGTGTTGGCCGGATCGCTCATGATCGACCAGATGATCCACGCGAGCGCGGCCGTGCTGCCGAACAGCACGCGGCTTGCCATGTCCCAGCCTGCGTGAAGACGCCGCGGCAGCTTTTCGATGCCTTGCATCGCCACCAGGGCGAGCGGTGCGATGAACGGCAGGATGTACAGTTCGCGCACCGTTGCCGAGCTTTGCAGTACGGCGAAACCGGTGCCCGCGAAAATCACCGGCAGAGCGACACGCGGATCGCGCCAGCGGCGCCATCCGCCGCAGGCGAGCGCGGCCAATGCAAGCGGTACGACCGGAAAGCCGACGCTCAGCACGGTGCGCAGTACGAACCAACGGCTTTCGTTTTCAGAGCCGAGTTCCGCCACCGAAAAGCCGAAGAAGCGGCCGATGTTGTTGTCCCACAGCCAGACCTTGAAGAGCGCTTCGGAGCGCAGATAGAAACAGATCGGCCAGATCAGCGCGAAGGGCGCGCAGATCAGCGCGGCGATACCGAGCGCTCTTGCAAAGCTGCGGGTGCGGCAGGCGGGATACAGCACCAGCACTGCGACGGTGGTGGCGCCGAACACGAGCGGCACGAACAGGCCCTTGGCCAGCAACGACACGCCCACGCCCGCACCGAACATCGCCGCGCCGCTCAGGATCGCGTGACGCCGGCGGCGTGTATCGCTCCGTAGCAGGCGCGCTTCGTCGCGCAGGTGCACGAGGACGAGTTCGAATAGTCCGCAAAAGCCGATCGCGGCGCCGGCCATCAGCGCGACGTCGGTCATCATGTCGTGCACATGCTTGATGATGACGAGCGTGCTCGCGAACAACGCCAGTGTGCCGATCACGCGGATATCGAACCAGCTCGAGGCGGCCACCGCGCGGCGGGCGACACGTGCCGTGTAGTAGACGGTCAGTCCGGCGAAGAGCGCGCTCGCGAGGCGTGCGGCGTCATGCAAAGGCAGGTAGCGGCCGAACATCCACGCGAGGCCGGCGGCGACCCAGTCGTAGATCGGCGGCTTTTCGACGAAGGGCTGGCCGGCGTTGGTCGGCACGACCAGATCGCCGGTGTCGAGCATGTGCTGGATGATCCCGAACGTGTAGGTCTCGTCCTGCTTCCATGGCTCATGGCCCAAGGTGCCAGGCAGGAGCCACGCGCACAGGATCGCCAGCGCGGCCAGCCACATCAACGGACGGGCCGCCGTGAGCGCGCGCAAGTGCCGGGCGCCGCGCGAAGCGGGACCCGGAGCGATGGGCTCCGTGGGGCCGGCAGGGGCTGCGGGCCTTGCGGGCGCTGCGGCCTCGGCCGCCGCAGTATGGTCGGATGGCCAGGCGGCGCCGGATTCGGCAACGTGTGCCGAGCCGGGATGCGTGTCCGGTGCGCCGTCGGCGGGGCCGGCCGGCGCTGGCGTCGCAATCGCGACCTTCCCCGCGCGCCAGGGCGCGGATGGCTTTTCGTACATTGGAATCTCTGATCGCCGTACGCGGCGACGTGGGCCGCGGACTTATGCTTTGGCTATGCGTTCGCATGCGGTCGCATGCGAACGCTGCGATTGTAGTCCGAGTTTATTACGGCCGATTACAGAAAAAGCACGGAATATCGCGGTCAGCCGAACAGATTGCGCCGATTCCTCGTCAAATTGACGGGAATCGGGGTCGGGAAAGGAGAAGGCGGCCGTGCGAAGCTGCCGGCCGCGGGAACAGAAGAGCGGTATTCAGCGTCCGCCGGCGACGTCGAGCAGCGCGCCCGTCACGTACGAGGCGGCATCGCTCAGCAACCAGACGATCGACTCGGCGACTTCGTCAGCGCTGCCGGGGCGGCCCAACGGCGTGGTCGCGCCGAGCTGGGCGGCGCGTTCGGGCTTGCCGCCGCTGGCGTGGATTTCGGTATCGATCAGGCCAGGGCGCACCGCGTTCACCCGCACGCCCTGCGGGCCGAGTTCTTTGGCGAGACCGATCGTCATGGTGTCGACGGCACCTTTCGAGCCGGCATAGTCGACGTATTCGTTCGGCGAACCCAAACGCGAAGCCGCCGACGAGATGTTCACGATCACACCACCCGCGCCGCCACGAGTTGTCGACATCCGGCGCGCGGCTTCGCGTGCGCACAGATACGCGCCGAGCACATTGACGTCGAACATGCGTTTCAGGCGCGCGAGGTCCATATCCGCGAGCTGGCTCGAAGGCGCAACGATCCCGGCATTGTTGACGAGCGCATCGAGCCGGCCGAACTTTTGCAGGAGCGCGTCGAACATCGCGATCACATCGGCTTCACTGGCGACGTCGCCGGCAATCGGCAACGCCTGGCCGCCGGCGCGTTCCACTTCAGCAGCGGTGTCCTGCGCGGCCGCGAGATTCCGCGCGTAATTCACGCCGACCGACCAGCCGCGCGCGCCCAGCAAACGCGCGGTCGCACGGCCAATGCCGCGGCTGCCACCGGTGATCAGAACGGCTTTCGTCATTGCAACCTCATCGTTCGGGCGGGGGCCGCGGGAGCGTGCGGCGGGTGTTCGTTCAGGCAGTTGAAGAAGCGCGCCTGGCGGCGATCAATCGGTGATCAAACGGCGTCGCGTTTGACGGCCCATTTGTCGCTGGCAGGCGGTTTATAGCGTTGCAGCTTGTCGATCAGCGCGACCGGATCGGCATCCCTTTGCAGGATGTCGAAATAGGTCTGCCGCATGAAACCTTCGTCTACCGTGTGCTTGAGGAGTGCGATCAGCGGATCGTAGAAACCGTCGATATTCAGCAGTGCCACCGGCTTTTGGTGATAGCCGAGCTGCGCCCACGTATAGACCTCGAACAGCTCTTCGAGCGTGCCCGCGCCGCCAGGCATCGCGACGAATGCGTCGGACAGGTCGGCCATCATCTTCTTGCGATGATGCATGTCAGGCACCACATGCAGCTCGGTCAGCCCGTTATGGCCGACTTCCTTGTTGACCAGCAACTCCGGAATCACGCCGATTGCGCGGCCGCCTTCGGCCATCACGGTATCGGCGATCACGCCCATCAGGCCGACCTTGCCGCCGCCATAGACCAGCGCGAGATCGGCCTGCACCAGTGCGCGGCCGAAAGCACGCGCGGCTTTGGCGTACAACGGTCTGGCTCCGTCGGAGGAGCCGCAATACACACACACCGACTTCATACTCAAACGTCCTTCGGTTCGTTGCGGGGCGCGGCGCCTTCTTTCGGCGGCAGGTAGTCATAGAACTCGCGCTTGGGCAGCTTGCCCGAGACGAGGTCGTCGAAAATCTGCCGCGAGCGGCCGCGCAGATAAGGCGCCATGAGCGAGACGATCTGCACGCTCACCTGATGCAGTTCCGCGCGAATCGTTTCCTGCTCGTTGTACTTGCGCGGGTTCATCACGAACTGATACGACAGCCAGTACGTGCCGATTACGCCGACGTTGGTGGCGATCACGTGCAGTTCTTCGGGCGTGGCGACCATTTCGCCGTCGGCCACGAGTTGTTCGCAGAACTGGCTTGCAAAGCGCACCTTGTGGCTGATGATCTGCTTGAAGTGCGTCTCGAGCGTGCGGTTGCGCGCCAGCAGATCGTTCAGGTCGCGATACAGGAAACGATAGCGCCAGGTGAAATCGACCATGTACTGCAGGTACGACCACATCTCGTCGATCGTCGCGCGGTGGTCGTCGGGAAAGCGCAGACGCTTTTCGATCTCCTGCTCGAACTGGCTGAAGATGCTGTTGATGATGTCGTCTTTGTTGCGGAAGTGGTAGTACAGGTTGCCTGGACTGATTTCCATTTCTTCGGCGATCGTCGTCGTCGTGACGTTCGGCTCGCCGATCTCGTTGAACAGCTTCAACGATAGTTCGAGTATCCGTTCGCGGGTGCGGCGGGGAGGTTTGGCTTCCATGTCGTCCGGCCCTGGTTACGCCGGGCTGGGCGCGTGGCGGCTTGCCGCTCTAGCGTGATCCACCCGGACGCGGTTGGTATTTTGATTGAGCGCCTCAGCGGTTTCCCGTGAGACTGTCGGACGATTATAAACCGACCGTTCTTATACCAAACGGATACTCAGGGTTTTCATTCTTTGGGACGCCGGGAAAGGGCGTCAGGCGGTGCTTCGGGGTGAATTCCATAGCCGCGCTCAGAACCACGCTTTGACCCAATGCACGACGAGCGGCCCGACGATCAGTCCCCACGTCATCACGCACATGCCGAGCGCGACCATGACCGCAGCGCTGCCGAGGTCCTTGGCACGGCGCGACAACTCGTGGCGCTCAAGCGAAATCCGGTCGATGGCCGCCTCGACGCTCGAATTCAGCAATTCGACGATCAGCACCAGCAGTACCGAGCCGAGCAGCAACACGCGCGACACGGGATCGACGGGCACCAGCACGCCGCACGGAATCAGAATCGCGGCGAGCGTGAGCTCCTGGCGAAACGCGCTTTCCTCGCGGATCGCCACGCGAAACCCGGCCAGCGAATTTTTCATCGCGTGCCACGCGCGGGTCACGCCGCGATTGCCCTTGTATGGATTGAAGGGGAGCGGCGCGAATGGATCGTCGGGGCTGAGCGGTTCGTCGTGCGGCTCGCTCTCGGGGTTCGAGAGACCCCCAAGGCTTGCACCGTTCATGCCGTGAAAACCATTCGCGTGATCGACATGATTCGGCATGCCGTGCTCGCTCACATCGTCGAACGGTTCGATGCCGGCGGCTTCGGTGTCGACAGCGCGCAGCGCGCCTTTCGACGCGCGTGCGGCGGTGGAGTTTCGGGTTCGCATAAACGGCTCGGCGCGTCGCTTCACGCGGCGGCGCTTTCCTCGCTATACGACGTGCGCGGCAGCGGCTTCAGGTGCGCCGCGAACTGCTCGGACGCGGCTGCCCACGAGAAGCGTTCGGCCCACGCGCGCGCATGGCTGCGCTCGATCTTCAGCGCTTCGAGGCAAGCCTCGCGCAAGTCCTCATGCATGGCGCCCGCGCCGCCGTCGCCGAGCACGTCGATCGGGCCGGTCACCGGATACGCCGCGACCGGCGTGCCGCAGGCCAGCGCTTCGAGCAGCACGAGTCCGAAGGTATCGGTGCGGCTCGGGAACACGAATACGTCGGCGGCCGCGTAGACCTTGGCCAGTTCGGCTTGCGTCAGCACGCCCAGGTAATTCGCTTGCGGATAGCGCGATTTCAGTTCGGCGAGCGCCGGGCCTTCGCCGGCCACCCACTTCGAGCCGGGCAGATCGAGCTTGAGAAACGCCTCGACGTTCTTCTCGACGGCTACACGTCCCACGTACAGAAAGATCGGCCGCGCGGTGTTGAGAACCTTCGAGTCCATCTGGTGAAAGATGTCGAGGTCGACGCCGCGAGTCCACAACACCACGTTGGTGAAGCCGAATTTTTCGAGGTCAGCCTTGACCACGGGCGTGGGCGCCATCACCGCCAGAGACGGCTTGTGGAACCAGTGCAGAAACTTGTAGGTGGCCGCGATCGGAATGCCGAAACGCGCCTGCACGTATTCGGGAAAGCGCGTGTGATAAGCGGTCGTGAACGGCAGCTTGTGCTTGATCGCATAGGAGCGTGCGGCCATGCCGAGTGGGCCTTCGGTGGCGATGTGCAGCGCGTCGGGCGCGAATTCGTCAATGCGTTGATGGAGCTTGCGACGCGGCAGCAGCGACAGGCGAATCTCCGGATAGGTCGGGCACGGAATCGTCTTGAATTCGAGCGGCGTCAGCAGATCGACCTGGTGGCCGAGCGTGGTGAGTTCGCGCGTGGTGTTCTTCAGCGTGCGCACGACGCCATTGACCTGCGGTTCCCATGCATCGGTGACGATCATGATCTTCATCGGTTTCGGCCCAATAGAAGTGGAGAGGGACTACGCGGTCGCCCGGGCCTTTTGCACGCCGACTTCCGGTGCGCGCATCACGGTCCAGTAGATCACCTTGAGTTCGCCTTCATACGTCTCGACGAGTGCCGACAGGCTTTCGACCCAATCGCCGTCGTTGCAATACAGCACGCCGTCGATGTCGCGGATTTCGGCTTTGTGGATGTGCCCGCAGACCACGCCGTCGCAACCGCGGCGGCGTGCTTCGTCGGTCATCACGCGCTCGAAGGACGAAATGAAATTCACTGCGTTCTTCACCTGATGCTTCAGGTATTGCGACAGCGACCAGTACGGAAAGCCGAGTCGGCTGCGGATCCGGTTGAACCAGCGGTTCAGGATCAGGATCATCGTGTAGAGCGTGTCGCCGAGATAGGCGAGCCACTTCGCGTGCTGGATCACGCCGTCGAACAGATCGCCGTGCACGATCCACAGGCGCTTGCCGGCGAGCGTCGTGTGGAAGGCTTCGCCGCGCACGTGGATGTCGCCGAAAGCGAGGTCGCAGAACTGTCGCGCGGCTTCGTCATGATTGCCCGGCACGTAGATGACCTGGGTGCCTTTGCGTGCTTTGCGCAGCACCTTCTGCACGACGTCGTTGTGCGCCTGCGGCCAGTACCAGCCTTTTTTCAACTGCCAGCCGTCGATGATGTCGCCCACGAGGTACAGGTATTCCGACTCGTTGTGACGCAGGAAGTCGAGGAGATACGGCGCCTGACAACCGCTTGAGCCGAGGTGGATGTCGGACAGCCAGATGGTGCGATAGCGGTGTGGTTCAGCGTGGTCGTCGTCGTGATGGCCGGCTTGTGCGTCGAGCGGCAGCGACGGCACAGGCAACGGCAAGCCGTGGCTAGGGTTGGGTTCCGGGCGGAACGCGACAGGGTCGACGCTCGGGCCGGTCTGGCGGAACAGGGAAGTCGCGGACGTTTTGGGGTCCATGGCTCACGCGTCGAGTTGCGGTGCCCGTATTGCGCCAGTCGCGCGTGACCGTGCCGTGACAGTCACGAGAAGTTCTTATTACTGTGTCGGGAGAAGGGGGGGCAGACCAGGGCTGCGGCGAGCGGCAACCGCAGTCAAGCGAACGCGAACCGCGGGCGCGGCGGTGTGAAGTGTGAGGCGGCCAGTTTGCTCAGTGTGCGACGCTAATGACGCGGGTGCCGGCGAGGCGGTCGTGCAGGAATTGACGCTGCGAATCGAAGCGGCCGATGGCGGCCCACAGTACGAACCAGATCGCGGCGATCACCAGCGTCTGCGGCACGGCGAGGCCCAGCAACGGATGCAGCGCGAGCGGCGGCAAAAACCACAGCCACGCCAGTACGTAACGAACGATCGCCCGGCCCGTGGACAGCGGCGCGCCGTTAGCGGCGACGACGCGCAGGCGCCAGGTTTTCATCGGCAGCGTCTGGCCGCTATGGGTCCAGAACCAGACGAAATACAGACCAACCACGAGGCCGATCCACACTGCGAGCAGGTTGTGATGGGTGAGACCGTTGCGCTGCTGAGTCAACGTGCTGAACAGATAGCCGGCGATGAACACGACGCCGAACAGGATCACGGCTTCGTAGAGCAGCGCGGCGAGGCGCCGGCGAACGGTAGGCGCGGTGCCGGATGATTTGGCGGGCAGTGTCGAGGTGGCGAGCGGTTGGGACACAGTGGGGCGCGGATCAGGAGCCGTTGAAGATCGACGGCGCCTCGGCCGGCGAAACCGGCACCGGCGTGGCGGGCACGAAGCTGCCCGCAGCCGGAATCGCCGGCGTAACGGCCGGGCTCGGCAATGCAGCGGCAGCCGCGGCACTCGCCGCTGCGGCGCCGCTCGCGCCATGCTCGCGGGCATTGACCAGACGGTCCAGGCCCTTGATCTCGGACTTGCCGGACGGCGGCGCGCTTACGACGCTCGGTCGCCGCTTACGCTCGCTCGCGGCGAGTCGCTCCTTCTGCTCTTCCGGCAATTGCTGATAAGTCTTCCATGCGTTCTGGCGGGTTTCGCGCGGCAACTCCTTCGACACCTGGTAGTTCTCGCGTGCAACGCGCCGCTGATCGGGTGTCATGCGCACCCATTCAGTCATTCGGTCATGCAGGCGTTTTTGTGCATCAGGCGATAACTTCGGATAACGCGCCGCGATCTTGATCCATTTTCGCTTGCGTTCGTCACTGAAGGAATCCCAGACGCCGGCGAACGGCGCGAGCGCAAGGTGTTCGGCCGAGTTCAGGCGCGACCACGCCATCGGGCTATTGTTGCCGGACAGGCCGGGCAGTTCGACGGCGAGCGTAGGCGCGGGTGTCTTGGCGGTTGCGTTGCCGCCTGCGGCAGGCGCATTGGCGGTCGACGGGCTCGGATAAAAGCGCGGATACGTCGCGGCAAACGACACCAGGGCCGCGATCGCGCATCCGAAAACAACGGCCAAGCCGCGCTTGTAACTCACCCGAAGAATCTCCCGCTCAGTGGGCGCGTGATAGGTACGCGTTGAAACCGTGATCGAGATAGGCATTGAGCGGCAAGTCGTCGCTAAGCATGGCTGCATCGATATCGGCGAGTTCGGCGGTGCGTTGCTGGTCTTCCCAGTAGGCGATGCCCACGAGGCTGACGACCAGCGCGACGAGCGGCCAGGCGAGCGCAAAGCGGCGCAGCGGCGAGCGGCGGCGCTGTGGCATCTCGACCTGCGGCATACCTGAGGGCATGCCGGCGCCGGCGAAGGCGGGTACGAACACCGGCGCGCTCACGGTCTCGGGCTTCTTGCGAGCGAGCGCGGCACGGCGCGCCACGGCGAGCCGGTCGACGGTGGCGGACGGGATACTGGCGGCGGTTTCGTCGAGCGCGCGGCGCACCTGGCGGGCGAACTCGAGTTCTTTGGTTTCTAGGGAGCTCATAGCGTGATTCCTTTAGCCTTGAGCGCTTGCGCCAGCGTGTGGGTGGCCCGCGAGCAGTGTGTTTTCACACTGCCTTCGGAGCAGCCCATCGCGGCGGCAGTCTCGGCGACATCCATATCTTCCCAATAACGCATGAGAAACGCCTCCCGTTGACGTGCCGGTAACTTTTGGATCTCGTCGTCGATTAACTGTAAGACCTGTTCGCGTTCGAGTTTCTGTTCGTTGCTTTCTGAGCCCGCTGAACCTTGCTGCGCCTCGAATGTTTCGAGTGGGTCGAATTCGTCGTCGTCGGCGTTGCCGAGCGAGGAGAACAGACTAACCCAAGTATTGCGCACTTTGGCACGACGGAAATAGTCGTGCATCGCATTCTGGAGAATACGCTGAAACAGGAGCGGAAGTTCGGCGGCCGGACGGTCGCCGTATTTTTCGGCGAGCTTGATCATCGCGTCCTGCACGATATCGAGCGAGGCGTCGTCGTCCCGCACGGCGTAGACCGTCTGCTTGAATGCGCGCCTTTCGACGCCCGCCAGAAAATCGGCGAGTTCCTTGTCTGATGCCATCCGTTTGGGGGTCGGCGCAGCGTGCGTGCGCGTAATCGGTCGAAAAATGTCGTAAAACTCGCGGATGCTAACAAACTTTCGCCCCGCTGGGGCGAAACCCGTCCTACCTTGTACCTCAATAGCGGGCTTTTCGGTCGTTTTTGACCATTATTAAGATTCAGGGGCAGGCCGCCAGGGCAATATTTGCTTGACCGCGCGAACATCTGCAGATATCTTCGCTGGTTCGCAACATAAGTGACTTGTCTCAATTGAGGTGTGGCCCAAGAAGCTCACCTGTCAACTGGACGCGCCGCTTGAACCCGAGCCACAAGCCCGGCAGAGAGCACCCGATCAATTTTTTGCCGAAAATTCGAAAGGTGAATAAATGAATATGCCCAGCGCGGAATTCTCCACGTCGGATACGACCCCCCATCCTGAAGCTGACTCTATCGGCGCCACCGTGCTCATGCGCGCTTTGGCCGACGAAGACGTCGAGTTTGTGTGGGGCTATCCCGGCGGCTCGGTACTCTACATTTACGACGAGCTGTACAAGCAGGACAAATTCCAGCACATCCTCGTGCGCCACGAACAAGCCGCAGTCCACGCCGCCGACGCCTATGCGCGTTCCACCGGCAAAGTGGGTGTGTGCCTCGTGACCTCCGGCCCCGGCGTCACCAATGCGGTGACCGGCATCGCCACGGCCTACATGGATTCGATCCCGATGGTGATCATCAGCGGCCAGGTGCCGACTGCTGCGATCGGTCAGGATGCGTTCCAGGAGTGCGATACGGTCGGCATCACGCGTCCCTGCGTGAAGCACAACTTCCTTGTGAAGGACGTGCGCGACCTCGCCGCTACCGTCAAGAAAGCTTTCTATATCGCCCGTACCGGCCGTCCCGGCCCGGTGCTGATCGACATTCCGAAAGACGTGTCGAAGATGCCGTGCCAGTACGAACCGCTCAAGACCGTTTCGCTGCGCTCGTACAACCCGGTCACGAAAGGTCACTCCGGCCAGATTCGCAAGGCTGTGGCCTTGTTGCTGTCGGCCAGGCGTCCGTATATCTACACCGGCGGCGGCATCATCCTCGCGGATGCATCGCGTGAGCTGAACCAGTTCGCCGATCTGCTCGGCTATCCCGTAACCAATACGTTGATGGGTCTGGGCGGCTACCGCGCGAGCGACAAGAAATTCCTCGGCATGCTCGGCATGCACGGCACGTACGAAGCCAACATGGCGATGCAGCACTGCGACGTGCTGATCGCGATCGGCGCACGCTTCGACGACCGTGTGATCGGCGATCCGGCGCACTTCGCATCGCGCCCGCGCAAGATCATCCATATCGACATCGATCCTTCTTCCATCTCCAAGCGCGTCAAGGTCGACATTCCGATCGTCGGCGACGTGAAGGAAGTGCTGAAGGAGCTGATCGAGCAGTTGCAAACGGCCGAGCATGGCCCGGACACCGCGGCGCTCGCCGACTGGTGGAAGGACATCGAAGCCTGGCGCGCCAAAGACTGCCTGAAGTTCGACCGCAAGAGCGACATCATCAAGCCGCAGTACGTGGTGGAAAAGGCGTGGGAACTGACCGACGGCAATGCCTTCGTGTGTTCCGACGTCGGCCAGCACCAGATGTGGGCCGCGCAGTTCTATCGCTTCAACAAGCCGCGCCGCTGGATCAATTCCGGTGGCCTCGGCACGATGGGCTTCGGCCTGCCGGCGGCGATGGGCGTGAAGATGGCGCACCCGGACGACGACGTGCTCTGTATCACGGGCGAAGGCTCGATCCAGATGTGTATCCAGGAACTCTCGACCTGCAAGCAGTACGAGACGCCCATCAAGATCATTTCGCTGAACAACCGCTATCTGGGCATGGTGCGCCAGTGGCAGCAGATCGAATACAGCAAGCGCTATTCGCATTCGTACATGGATGCGCTGCCGGATTTCGTGAAGCTCGCCGAAGCGTACGGCCACGTCGGCATGCGTATCGAACGCACGGCCGATGTCGAACCGGCGCTGAAGGAAGCGCTGCGTCTGAAAGATCGCACGGTGTTTCTCGATTTCCAGACCGATCCGACCGAAAACGTCTGGCCGATGGTCCAGGCCGGCAAGGGCATCACTGAGATGCTCATGGGTTCGGAAGATCTATAACGACGGTTTTTAGCGTCGGCTTCGTCATGCGCGCCTCCACAAAGGGCGAAGGCGGACGAAGCGGCGCGAAACCGCTCGCATACATCGACAAAACATCTGGAAGAAGCGAAACATGAGACACATTATTTCTGTCCTGCTGGAAAACGAACCGGGCGCGTTATCACGCGTGGTGGGGCTGTTCTCGGCACGCGGCTACAACATTGAAACCTTGACGGTGGCTCCGACCGAAGACCGTTCGCTGTCGCGCATGACCATCGTCTCCATTGGCTCGGACGACGTGATCGAACAGATCACGAAGCATCTGAACCGCCTGATCGAGGTGGTGAAAGTGGTCGACCTTACCGAGGGCGCCCACATCGAGCGTGAGCTGATGTTGATCAAGGTGAGGGCGGTCGGCAAGGAACGTGAGGAGATGAAACGGATGTCGGATATTTTCCGCGGCCGGATCATCGACGTCACAGAAAAGACCTACACGATCGAACTGACGGGCGCGAGCGACAAGCTCGATGCCTTCATCGAAGGGATCGACGCGACTGCGATTCTCGAAACCGTCCGTACGGGCAGTTCGGGTATCGGCCGCGGCGAGCGCATTCTGAAGGTTTGACGCGCGCGCTGAGTTACGGTTCGAAGTTGCGTTATCAACCGTCTCGATCGAAGCCGGGCAGTGCTAGTGTCTGAATCTGCACCTGTCCGGCCAGCAACACAAAACACACCATTCGCAGTATTTGTATTTCACTGATTTCACCGAATTTAGCCAAGGAACCGACATGAAAGTTTTCTACGACAAGGACGCCGACCTCTCCCTCATCAAGGGCAAGCAAGTCACCATCATTGGCTATGGCTCGCAAGGGCATGCTCACGCACTGAACCTGAGCGAAAGCGGCGTGAAGGTTACGGTCGGTCTGCGCAAGGGCGGCGCATCGTGGAGCAAGGCTGAGAACGCCGGCCTGCAAGTCAAGGAAGTGGCGGAAGCCGTCAAGGGCGCGGACGTCGTCATGATGCTGCTGCCGGACGAGCAGATCGCCGAAGTCTACGCAAAGGAAGTGCACGCCAATATCAAGCAAGGCGCAGCGCTCGCCTTCGCACACGGTTTCAACGTGCACTACGGTCAAGTGATCCCGCGCGCGGACCTCGACGTGATCATGATCGCGCCGAAGGCGCCGGGCCACACGGTTCGCGGTACGTACTCGCAAGGTGGCGGCGTGCCCCACCTGATCGCCGTTGCGCAAGACAAGTCGGGCGCAGCGCGTGACATCGCCCTGTCGTACGCAGCAGCGAACGGCGGCGGCCGTGCCGGTATCATCGAAACGAACTTCCGTGAAGAAACGGAAACCGACCTGTTCGGCGAACAAGCCGTGCTGTGCGGCGGTACGGTCGACCTGATCAAGGCCGGCTTCGAAACGTTGGTGGAAGCGGGCTACGCGCCGGAAATGGCGTACTTCGAGTGCCTGCACGAACTGAAGCTGATCGTCGACCTGATCTACGAAGGCGGCATCGCGAACATGAACTACTCGATCTCGAACAACGCCGAATACGGCGAGTACGTGACGGGTCCACGTATCGTGACCGCTGAAACGAAGAAAGCGATGAAGGCAGTGCTGACGGACATTCAGACCGGCGAGTACGCAAAGAGCTTCATCATCGAAAACAAGGCCGGCGCACCGACGCTGCAATCGCGCCGCCGTCTGACGGCCGAGCACCAGATCGAAACGGTTGGTGCCAAGCTGCGTTCGATGATGCCGTGGATCGCCGCGAACAAGCTGGTCGACCAGTCGAAGAACTAAGAAGCCAGTTTTATCGCATCTGACCGGCGCGGCGCCTCGTCGCAGCAGCCGGTAATGCAAAAAGCCGTCCAAGGGTGCTGAACCCTGGGCGGCTTTTGCTATCCTACGGTTTTACGTGCGACACGCACGCTCGTGTCCGTCAGCCCCACGTTACGGGGCATCGACTAGAGGGTTATTGAGGAAGGTCTCGACTGGACTCACCATGCCCTCCGCAGGCGGCTCCCTTGTGAGCCGCACTTTAAGCAGTAGATGTGTCCTTAGGGGCACACCTTAGTAGTGAACACGGGACACGGTGCATTCCGCCGTCAACCGTATTGCATTGACCTGATTACCGTCAGGTCCCGCCCAGTCAGCGGCTTCATCTCCGCCGACAGGGCGGGGTGATGTTTGCAATTCCTGCGCCTCAGGGCAACGGAGTCGCTAAACGATACGAGCGAAAAGCTCGGTGTGTCATTGTTCGGCCTCGCTGGCTGCATTGGCGAGGGTAGTGAACCTGCTGTACGACCAGCAGTAGCCTAGGAAGACATGCGTCACTGGCAATGGTGGGGTGTGAAGCTCTTCTAACAATGTACCCCCCGGAAGTTCGGGCGGATGGTGGTTGCGAGATGACCATCCGGAGACTCCCAGCAGCAACGGGGTTGAGGGGCTAGGCTGGCTGATATGGTTAATGCAAGTGAACTGCTGATAAACCTCGTAAGTAGGACGGTGCCAAAGCTGCTGACAGGCATCAACCAAACAGGTGTGCGGTCGGATAACCCGCTGTAAATTCGGGTTACGTCGTCATCGGACCGCCGGGGAATAGGCAGAACCTAAGTCAGTCGTGTGACACGCCGGGAACGTGGTAAGCCTGTATGGTTGCCGGTCGTAGTTTGACTGGCAGGCGAACCGCGAGGGACGCTGTTGATTGTGCAGGTATGGGATGACGGAGAAAGCGAAAGCCGGTCTGTAATGGGTCGGATAGGGGTTGGAACATTACCCCACGCGAAAGCGGGCAGACTTCCGTCTGGTCTACCGTCGCAAGATGGCTGACTAACCCTTAGCTGGAAGATGATTGCTGTCGGGCTTCTGGACCGTCAGCATATGTTTTTAACCCCCTTGCGGGAGCAGATCGCTCCCGCAAGGGGCGATCTGTTCTTCGCTCGGGATTCACTTCTTCGAGTAGGAGAGCAGCATGAGAGTATCTGTCCGAAAGGACGGATCTGCGCTTTCCCACGCGCCGGACAACTGGTACGCCGTAGATTGGCGGCGGGTTGAACGGAACGTGAGAGGGATGCAGATTCGAATTGCGAAGGCGACGCGGGAAGGCAACTGGCGCAGGGGGAGAGCCCTGCAACGGATGTTGACCCGCACGTTGTCCGCAAAGCTGTATGCGGTACGACGTGTTACGCAGAATCAGGGTGCGCGAACGGCTGGAGTCGATCGCGAACTTTGGGACTCGCCTGAGAGCCGATGGCTTGCTGTCGGCAGGTTGAAGCGGCGTGGATATAAGCCTCTGCCTTTACGGAGAGTCTTTATCCCCAAGGCCAATGGAAAGGAGCGCCCTCTGGGCATTCCGACCATGCGGGACAGGGCGATGCAAGCCTTGTATCTGCTGGCCTTGGAGCCGGTGTCGGAATCGACGAGCGACCCGAACTCTTATGGGTTCAGGTTAAACCGCTCGACGGCTGACGCCATGTCACAGATATTCGTCGCCATGTCCCAGAAGGGCTCAGCCCGTTGGGTGCTGGAGGCGGATATCAAGGGATGCTTCGACCATATTAGCCATAACTGGTTGGAGACCCATGTCCTGATGGACAAGGAAATCCTCCGGAAATGGCTGAAAGCTGGCCTGATTTACAAGGGGCAGCTTCAGGCGACAGAGGCCGGTACGCCGCAAGGAGGGATCATCTCTCCGACGCTGGCGAATGTGACGCTGAACGGGCTGGAGCGAGAACTGCTAGCGCACCTTAGTGCGAAGTTTGGGATCGCAAAAGCCAACAAGCTTAAAGTCAATGTGGTGCGGTACGCGGACGACTTCGTGATCACCGGTGACTCGCAAGAGTTGCTGGAGCAGGAAGTTCGACCTTGGGTGGAAACATTCCTTGCCGTTCGAGGTCTGCAACTGTCCGAGGAGAAAACGCGGATCACGCACATTGACCAAGGCTTCGATTTCCTGGGGTGGAATTTCCGTAAGTACTCGGGGACGCTACTCATCAAGCCGAGCAAGAAGAACGTGAAAACGTTCTATCGCAAGGTGGCGGATACGATCAGCGGTCATAAGACGGTAAAGCAGGAGAATCTGATTCGACTGCTGAACCCGATGCTACGGGGCTGGGCGCAGTATCACAGTCCTGTGGTCGCCAAAGAGGCATACAGCCGCATGGAGTCTTTGATTTTCCGAAGGCTTTGGCGGTGGTCGAAGAGGCGGCACCTGAACAAGAGCGCCGAATGGGTGAAGAAGAAATACTTTCACTCGGAGGGCAATCGACACTGGGTGTTCGCTGTTCCTGTAGCTCGTGACGACGGTGGTAAGGGGTTGCTTAGCCTGTACCAGATCAGCGGTACGGAAATTAAGCGACACAGAAAGGTCAAAGGAGCATTCAATCCCTTTGATCCTGAGTGGGAGCAGTACGGCGAACAGTTGCGACAGGCGCGCATGGAACACTCAATGCGTTATCGGAAGCAATGGGTTTCGCTGTATATGTCGCAAGACGGGCTTTGCTCGCATTGTGGCTGTGCCCTGACAAAGGAGACCGGCTGGCATGACCATCATCTAGAGTATCGGATGCATGGTGGCACGGACGCTCTCTCGAACAGGGTTCTGCTTCACCCGCACTGCCATCAGCAGGTGCACGCAGGTAAAATTGCGGTAACTAAGCCGGCCCGGTCCTAAGACCGGGCTTTGTTTGTAGATTTGAGCCGTATGCGGGGAAACTCGCACGTACGGTTCTTAGGGGGCCCTTCTTCCGCGAGGAAGGGGGGCTACCCTCCAAAAATACAGAAGCCATCCATGAATTACCCTCATCCGATCATCGCGCGAGAAGGCTGGCCGTTCATCGCCATCGCGGCCGTCGTTGCATTACTGGTTCATGCCTTCGCGGGATTCGGCTTTGCATGGCTGTTCTGGCTGATCCTGATCTTCGTCGTGCAGTTTTTCCGCGATCCGGCACGCCCGATTCCGACTCAGGCGAATGCCGTGCTGTGCCCGGCCGACGGTCGTATCGTCGCCGTCGAGACAGCGCATGATCCGTATGCGAACCGTGAAGCGCTGAAGATCAGCGTGTTCATGAACGTTTTCAATGTCCATTCGCAGCGCTCACCGGTGGACGGTGCGATCTCCAAGGTCGAATATTTCCCGGGCGCGTATCTGAATGCCGCTGTGGATAAGGCTTCGCTCGAAAACGAGCGCAATGCAGTGGTGATCGAAATGGCCGGCGGCCAGACGGTGACGTCGGTGCAGATCGCCGGTCTGATTGCGCGGCGCATTCTTTGCTACGTACGTTCAGGTGAGCCGCTCACGCGTGGCCAGCGTTATGGATTTATCCGTTTTGGCTCGCGTGTCGACGTGTACCTGCCAGTTGGCAGCCGTCCGCGTGTGTCGATCGGTGAGAAGGTTTCCGCGTCGTCCACGATCCTCGCTGAACTATAAAGCGGCACCAAGGAGGTTTTCCGAATGGCCGCATTCAAACCGCGTCGACCCCGCAACAGCGGGCAGCTCCCGCGTCCGTTCCGCCGTAACAAGCCGATCGTGGCGGAGACCGGAGCAGTCGAGAGCCGGCGCGCTCAGCGTCAGCAGTTCCTGAGGAAGCGCGGCATTTACCTGCTGCCGAACGCGTTCACCACCGCCGCGCTCTTTTGCGGCTTCTTCGCCGTGGTGCAGGCGATGAACGTGCGCTTCGAAATCGCGGCAATCGCGATCTTCGTGGCGATGGTGCTGGACGGCATGGACGGCCGGGTCGCCCGCATGACGCATACGCAAAGCGCGTTCGGCGAACAGTTCGACAGCCTCTCGGACATGGTTTCGTTCGGTGTGGCGCCGGCGCTCGTGATGTACGAGTGGATTCTGAAGGATCTCGGCCGCTGGGGCTGGCTCGCGGCGTTCGTCTACTGTTCGGGTGCGGCGTTGCGTCTCGCGCGCTTCAACACGAACATCGGCGTGGTCGACAAGCGCTTCTTCCAGGGTATGCCCAGTCCGGCTGCTGCCGCGCTGATCGCCGGTTTCGTGTGGCTCGCCACCGATAACCGCGTGCCGCTCAAGCTGGTATGGCTGCCGTGGGTCGCTTTCGTGCTGACTATCTACGCCGGTGTGACGATGGTGTCGAACGCGCCGTTCTACAGCGGCAAGGCGCTCGACGTGCGGCACCGCGTGCCGTTCGGCGTGATTCTGCTGGTGGTGGTGGCGTTCGTGCTGGTGTCGTCCGATCCGCCGCTGATGCTGTTCGGCCTGTTCGTGCTGTACGGCCTGTCGGGTTATGTGTTCTGGGGCTACCAGGCGATGCGGGGCAGGGCGAATCCGGCACGGTCCATAGCGGGGGACAGGTAACGGCGCACCTTCGTTGCACGAACGTGACATGAGAAAACGGCAGCCTTCGCAGGCTGCCGTTTTTCGTTGCCGCGCCCGTCCGGCGGCGCGCGGCAGGCAGGTCCGACGCCAATTGCACGGCGACGGGAATGCCGCTATAGTCGTTGGATAAATGCGTTCAGGTTCCAATTTGAGCTGCAGCACGAGCCTCAACAAGCTGGTGCGCCGCAGGTGCGCTAGTGCTGGCGCGTCTAGCGCGCTGATCGCTTATCGTTTTCTGCCCTCCGTCTGCCTCGTCTGCGGTTTATAGCGTCGCCAACGGTGGCGCAAAACGCCCGAATTCCAATATCCGATCCCCACAATTGAACGACTCCTCAGGAGACCCGACATGGCCGACAAACTGATCATATTCGACACCACGTTGCGTGACGGCGAGCAATCGCCCGGCGCGTCGATGACGAAGGAAGAAAAAATCCGTATCGCGAAGCAGCTCGAACGGATGAAGGTGGACGTGATCGAAGCGGGCTTCGCGGCCAGTTCGAATGGCGACTTCGATTCGATCCACACGATCGCGGGCCTGATCAAGGACAGCACGATCTGCTCGCTGGCCCGTGCGAACGACAAAGACATTCAACGCGCTGCTGACGCACTCAAGCCGGCCGATCATTTCCGCATCCACACGTTCATCGCAACGTCGCCGCTGCATATGGAAAAGAAGCTGCGCATGACGCCGGATCAGGTGTTCGAGCAGGCAAAGCTGGCGGTGCGTTTCGCCCGCAAGTTCACGGACGACGTCGAGTTCTCGCCTGAAGACGGCAGCCGTTCGGACATGGATTTCCTGTGCCGCGTGCTGGAAGCGGTCATCGCCGAAGGCGCGACCACGATCAACATCGCGGATACGGTCGGCTATGGCGTGCCGGAGTTGTACGGTCAGCTCGTGAAGACGCTGCGCGAGCGTATTCCGAACTCGCATAAGGCGGTGTTCTCGGTGCATTGCCATAACGACCTCGGCATGGCGGTGGCGAACTCGCTGGCCGGTGTGCAGATCGGCGGCGCGCGTCAGGTCGAGTGCACGATCAACGGTCTCGGCGAGCGCGCGGGTAATACGTCGCTCGAAGAAATCGTGATGGCGGTGAAGACCCGCAAGGATTACTTCGGCCTTGAAGTCGGTCTAGATACGACCCAGATCGTGCCGGCTTCGAAGCTGGTGTCGCAGATCACCGGTTTCGTCGTGCAGCCGAACAAGGCGGTGGTCGGTGCGAACGCATTTGCGCACGCATCCGGCATTCACCAGGACGGCGTGCTGAAAGCGCGCGACACGTACGAAATCATGCGTGCCGAAGATGTGGGCTGGAGCGCGAACAAGATCGTGCTTGGCAAGTTGTCGGGCCGCAATGCATTCAAGCAGCGTCTGCAGGAATTGGGTATCGCGCTCGATAGCGAGGGCGAACTGAACACCGCGTTCGCACGCTTCAAGGAATTGGCCGACCGCAAGTCGGAAATCTTCGACGAAGACATCATCGCGATCGTCACCGAGGAATCGGCGGAAGCGCAGGAGAGGGAGCACTACAAGTTCCTGTCGCTGTCGCAGCATTCGGAAACCGGCGAGCAGCCGCACGCGAAGATCGTGTTCTCGGTCGAAGGCAAGGAAGTGACCGGTGAAGCACGCGGCAACGGTCCGGTGGATGCCACGCTCAATGCGATCGAAACGGAAGTGGGTAGCGGTTCGGAATTGCTGCTGTACTCGGTGAACGCCATCACCACCGGCACGCAGGCGCAGGGAGAAGTGACCGTGCGGTTGTCGAAGAGCGGACGCATCGTCAACGGCGTGGGCACCGATCCGGATATCGTCGCGGCCTCCGCGAAGGCGTATATCTCGGCGCTCAACAAGCTGTATTCGAACTTCGATAAGTTGAATCCGCAACGTTCGGAGTGATAGAGGCAGGCGCGCTGATTGCGTGCCCGCTGAACCGGATTGTCAAGAAGCCCTGTGCCCTGAAAAGCACGGGGCTTCTTGCTTTTGTGGTGTCTCCTCCTCGTGAATACCGCGCTGAAGTCCCGCGCGCTGAAACTACTCCGCAGCCGCGCGCCGCATCGACCATCCGCGCGCAGCGCGTGCCTGCGCCTGGACCTGATGCCGCACTTCGACTGCGATCTCGCGACGCGGCGCATCGGCGACGAACGCGTCCAGCAGTTCGCGCACATCGTGATCGACGAAATCGGCACGCGTTGCGTCGACGATCAAGGTCGCGCCGTCGGGAATCTGCTGCAGATAGTGCTTGAGCGGCACCTTGCCGAGAAACGACACGTCCTTGCGAAAGGACAGCAGATAGTGATCGCCGTGCTGCGCGAGCACGATCGGGCTGCGCAGGTTCGCATACAGCGCGAGCAGCACGCTGCACAGAATGCCGAGCACGATGCCGATCAGCAGATCGGTGGCGAGCACGCCGACCAGCGTGACGATGAACGGCGCAAACGGTGCGAAACCCTGCTTGGCGACGGCGACGAACAACGACGGCTTGGCGAGCTTCACGCCAGTGAAGATAAGAATCGCCGCAAGGCACGCAAGCGGAATCAGGTTGATGACGCTGGTGAGCGCGAACACGCTTACCAGCAGCAACACGCCATGAATAATTGCGGACAGCCGGCTTTGTGCGCCCGCATGCACATTGGCGGAGCTGCGCACAATGACCGAAGTGATCGGCAGGCCGCCGATCGCACCGGCGATCAGATTACCCACGCCCTGTGCCTTCAATTCGCGATCCGGCGGCGCGGCACGTCGGGCGGGATCGATCTGCTCGACCGCTTCGAGGCTCAGCAGCGTTTCGAGACTCGCGACGATCGCCAGGGTGATGGCGACGCGCCAGACATCAGGATTGACCAGTTGCGCGAAGTGCGGCCCGAAGTCGACCCATTGGAGAGCGACTTGCAACGCGGCGAACGATTCGAGCGACGGCAGCGCGACGCGATGCTCAGCGGGCGGCGCGAACGACGGAGCGAACAGACTGAGCAGCAGCGTCGCGCCGATGCCCAACAGCACCACCGCGAGCGGCGCGGGGATGAGGCGCACCAGCACAAAGCGGCGTAACGCGCGCGTTTCCCATCCCACCAGAATCGCCAGCGAGAGCAAGGTGAGTACGCAGGCCGCGAGCGATATCGAGCCGAACGGCGTTGTTACGCTGCCGGCAATCCGGGCGGCAGCGTGCGAACCGGCCGACGCATTCGCGCCGAATAGCCCAAGCGCAAGCGGAAACTGCTTGACGATCAGCAGCACACCGATCGCCGCAAGCATGCCCTTGATCACAGGCGATGGCACATAGGCCGCAAATCTGCCGGCCTTCAGCATGCCGAAGCCGAATTGAATCGCGCCCGACAGCAACACGGCCAGCAGGAACGCGGAGAAACTGCCGAGTTGCGCGATTCCGTCGACGACGATCACGACGAGGCCCGCCGCCGGCCCGCTGACGCTCAGCCGCGAACCGCTCAGCACGGCCACCACCAGCCCGCCGACGATGCCCGATACAAGCCCGGCAAATGGCTCGACGCCCGATGCGTTGGCGATGCCCAGACATAGCGGCAGCGCCACCAGAAAAACGACCGTGCCTGCCAGCAGATCGCGTTGAAACGTGGAAAAGAAAGCTCGTAGGTTCATGGGGTCGGTGCAGTAGTGGGTGGAGCCTTGTGTGCAGCGAAGGCAAAGGCGAAGGCCATGCCGAGGCCGGTTTGATAGAAGCTGCGCACTAGGCGGCGCTATGGGCGGCTGTTGTGCAGGTCATCGCGTCATCGGCTTCGTAGCCGGACGTGAGAACCTTGATGCGCCCGTCCTCGAGCGCAAAGATCCAGCCGTGAACGAGCGGTGCCGGGTCGGCGTCCCGCACGATCGGACTCGCTCGTAACTGGCGCACCTGTTCGAGCACGTTCAACTCCGCGAGCCGGTCGATTCGCTCACGCTCGCTTGCGTGGCCCTGCAGCTCGTCGCCATGCGCCTTTGCCAATGCACATAGAGGCGCGATCCGTCGGTTCACATGCGGCAACGTCGGTTCCGGCGGCAGCAGGGCGGCACGCACACCGCCGCAGCCATAGTGGCCGCAGACGATCACGTGCCCTACCTTCAGCACGCGCACCGCGTATTCGAGGACACTCGCGGAGTTGTCGTCGTCCGGATGAAAAAGGTTGGCAATGTTGCGGTGAACGAACAGATCGCCCGGCTCGCAATGCGTGATGGTTTCCGCGGGCACGCGGCTGTCCGAGCAGCCGACCCACAGCACGTGCGGATTCTGGCCTCGTACCAGATCACGGAAAAATGCGGGGTTGCGCGCGGCGGTTTCATGCGCCCATGCGACGTTGGCGACCAGCAGGCGTTTCGGACGGTTCATCGATAGTGGCTCCGTAAGTAGGGCGCACAGACTCCTCGCCGACATCACGGCTGTGCCCGGACGGCACAGCGGGTGTAATCGGCATCGAATCAATGCTTACGAAAACCTTTCTATCAAAAAATAAATCTGCTGTGCGCGAAATAAAATTCGTGGGCATGCGCAATAAATAAAAAAAAGCCGCCTGAAGAGGCGGCTTGGCAGATCCATGCGTAATGGGTTCGAGCGAACGCTCAGAACAGGCTGCGGCGATCCGGGTCGTGCAAGGGATCAGGTGTTTTTTGCGTGAGCCGCACGATGCCCTGGTCGTCGAAATAGAAGCTGTACATCATGTACCAGACGTTGTCTTCCAGATAGCGATACGTCCAGACCTCGCGCTTCATCAACGGGAAGTACGACGTTTCGACTGGGCGTCCGAAGTTCACCAGTACGTCGCTCTTCGTCCACTTGCCGATTTCCGCCCGGTAGAACTCGTTGGGCTGAAGCACCTGACGCACGGTGACGATCTTGCCGGATGCGTCGATGTCGGCGGCGGTGGTGGTTTCGCCCATCGGTTGGGTCGGCCACATCAGCCGCTTGCCGCCGTTGGGCAGATCGTAGCTTTCACGCGGCGCGCCGAGGCGGGCGACGATAGTCGATTCGTCCGCACCTTGGCTGTATTGCTGCCATGGCTGCACGCAGCCGGCGAGCGTAGCCGTGAGCGCGAGCGCGCTCAGGCAGACGAGCGCGGCGCGGCGCAGGCGTGCTGCGGGCGACGCTTCGATCGAGGCCGCCGTGGATGGGTGGCGGTTGAACATGAATTCCTCCGATGGCATTTGTGTAGCGGTTTTTATCATCGAGACACATTATTTTGACACGGGCGGCGGCAAAAGATTTGCGCTCCATACAAGCTCTCGCTGTAATTACGATAACGGCTGCGCCGGCTTGCTTATTCCGTCTGGAACGCCCTATGATCCGCGCTTCGACGAATCCAGCGGGGCAATGATGATGGCGAATTGGCAACGGGCGGCAGCAGCGGCAGTCGTGGGGCTGGCAGCGATTTCGATGGCCGCGGCGGCGCTCGCCGCGGGAGAAACGGTGTCGGGTCCGGCAAGCAAGCCGGTCAATAAGCCGACGGGAACGCCGATCCAGTTGGCGCTGATCGAAGGCATGTCCGGCCCATTCGCCAATGCGGGTGCGGCGGTGGAGCGCAATCTGCGCTTCGGCGTCGAACAGGTGAATGCGCAAGGCGGCGTGCAGCTCGCCGACGGTGCGCATCCGCTCGAACTGGTCGTCCTCGACAGCAAGGGCAGCGCAGAGGAGGCGCTCGTGCAACTGCGCGCGGCCGCCGACCGTCACATCGGCTACATCATGCAGGGCAACAGCTCGGCAGTCGCGGCGGCGCTGATCGGCGCGATCGACAAACAGAACAGCCGCGAGCCGGGCAACCGCGAACTGTTCCTCAATTATTCCGCCGACGATCCCGCCCTGACCAACGCCAGTTGCAGTTTCTGGCACTTCCGCTTCGATGCGCACGCGGGCATGCGCATGGATGCGCTGGCTGACGTGATCCAGCGAGACAAAGCGGTGAAGAAGGTCTATCTGCTGAACCAGGACTACAGTTTCGGCCACGACGTCAGCAGCCTCGCGCGTTCGACCCTGGCGACCAAGCGCCCGGATATTGCGGTTGTCGGCGACGAATTTCATCCGATCGGCCGCGTGAAAGACTTCGCGCCTTACATCGCAAAGATTCGCGCGAGCGGCGCGGATGCGGTGATCACCGGCAACTGGGGCAACGACCTGACGCTTCTGGTCAAGGCGGCGCGGGAGCAGGGACTGGACACCCGGTTTTACACCTTCTACGGCAACAGCCTCGGGGCGCCTGCCGCGTTGGGCGACGCCGGCGTCAAACACGTGATCGCGGTGGCCGATTGGCACCCGAACGCCGGCGGCGCGGCCTCCGACACGTGGTACGCGGCGTTTCGCGCCCGTTTCCCGGCTGCCCAGGATGACTACCCGGTGCTGCGCATGCCGCTGATGATCGAAACCCTCGCCGTGGCGATGAACCGCGCCGGCAGTGCCGACCCGACGGCCGTCGCCCGGGCGTTGGAGGGCATCAAGTCCGACAACGGCTTCCACGCATCGTGGATGCGCGCCGACGACCATCAGTTGATCCAGCCCCTTTATGTGATGGAAATGGACAAGGCCGGCACGCCGGGCGTCAAGTTCGACAACGAAGGTTCAGGCTATGGTTTCCGCACGGTGCTGGCTTTGCCGCCCGAGCGCACGGTGCCGCCGACCGTGTGCAGGATGAAACGGCCGTAGAACGGCCCCTGAGCAAACCCGGACCGGCCACGATCTCACCCGACACAGCAGGGTTCGCGGCCGGATTGGGCTGTGCTACAATACGCGTCCCGTTGTGAGGCATGGCTAAAAGTATGCGTACACGGGTAACCACGGCACGGCCTTTCTTCCGTGACCGCCTGTCTAGTTCTCAAGGAAATCGACATGTCCGCAGTTGAAACAAGCAAGAAGTCCGAAGTCGTTGCGCAATTCGCACGCGCAGCTAACGACACCGGCTCCCCCGAAGTTCAGGTCGCGCTGCTCACGACCCGCATCAACGAACTGACCGTTCACTTCAAGGCACACACGAAGGATCACCACAGCCGCCGCGGTCTGCTGCGCATGGTGAGCCGCCGTCGTAAGCTGCTCGACTACCTGAAGGGTAAGGACGCGGATCGTTACCGCGCACTGATCGAGAAGCTGGGTCTGCGTAAGTAATCGGCCAGTCGTTCAGCAAGATGCCTGTGTCAGTTCCACTGATACAGGCATTTTGTTTTTGCACGGTGCGCTTCATGTGATGCGCACTGCCTGCCGGTCGCGGTGGCGTGACGATTCATGCGGCGGCTAGCAGGAAAACGGCAGTAAAAAAGCAGCAAAAAAGCAGAAATACGGCCGGGCTTCAGGGCAGAGCTTTGTGTCATTCCAGCGGTTCGCGCACGTACATAGCGTAGGGCGTGGTTCTCTGGAATGGCATAACACTACTCTTCCCCTGTGGCGCCGGTCCTGGCGTTGCCGCGCCGCTTCTGGTCCGCGCGGCATAACGAAGAGGAAAAGCAATGACTATGTTCAATAAGATCGTCAAAGAATTTCAGTGGGGCCAACATAAGGTTCGCCTCGAAACGGGCGAAATCGCTCGTCAGGCGAGCGGTGCGGTGATCGTCGACGTCGAAGACACCGTTGTGCTGGCTACTGTGGTCGGCGCCAAGACCGCCAAGCCGGGCCAGGACTTCTTCCCGCTGACCGTCGATTACCTCGAAAAGACCTACGCCGCAGGCAAGATCCCCGGCGGTTTCTTCCGCCGTGAAGGCCGCCCGTCGGAAGGCGAAACGCTGATCTCGCGCCTGATCGACCGTCCGCTGCGTCCGCTGTTCCCGGAAGGCTTCTACAACGAAGTCCAGGTCGTGATCCACGTCCTGTCGCTGAACCCCGAAATCCCCGCTGACATCCCCGCGCTGATCGGCGCGTCGGCGGCGCTCGCCATTTCCGGTCTGCCGTTCAACGGCCCGGTCGGCGCAGCACGCGTGGCCTACATCAACAACGAATACGTGTTGAACCCGACGCGTCCGCAGATGAAGGAATCGGCACTCGACCTGATCGTCGCCGGTACGGAACGCGCGGTGCTGATGGTGGAATCGGAAGCACAACAACTGACCGAAGAAGTGATGCTCGGCGCAGTGGTGTTCGGCCACGAACAAATGCAGGTCGCGATCGACGTGATCCACGAGCTGGTTCGCGAAGGTGGCAAGCCGGAATGGGATTGGAAGCCGGCTGCCAAGAATGAGCCGCTGATCGCACGCGTGTCGGAACTGGCGCAAGCCGATCTGCTCGCCGCTTATCAGATCCGCGACAAGCAAGCCCGTTCGACCAAGCTGAAGGAAGTCTACGCAGCGACGTCGGCCAAGCTGGAAGAAGAAGCAGCGGCAGCCGGCACGGTTGCAGCAGACAAGGCTAGCGTCGGCAACGTGCTGTTCGACATCGAAGCGAAGATCGTCCGTACGCAGATCCTGAACGGCGAGCCGCGTATCGACGGCCGCGACACGCGCACTGTGCGCCCGATCGAAATCCGCACCGGCGTGCTGCCGCGTACGCACGGCTCAGCCTTGTTCACGCGTGGCGAAACGCAGGCCATGGTGGTCGCAACGCTGGGCACCAAGGGCGACGAGCAGAACATCGACGCGCTCGAAGGCGAGTACCGCGAACGCTTCATGCTCCACTACAACATGCCTCCGTTCGCGACCGGCGAAACGGGTCGCGTCGGTTCGCCGAAGCGCCGTGAAATCGGTCACGGCCGTCTGGCCAAGCGCGCGCTGGCTGCGTGCTTGCCGAGCGCCGACGAATTCGGCTACTCGATTCGCGTCGTGTCGGAAATCACCGAATCGAACGGTTCGTCGTCGATGGCTTCGGTGTGCGGCGGCTGCCTCGCACTGATGGACGCCGGCGTGCCGATGAAGGCGCACGTCGCCGGCATCGCGATGGGCCTGATCCTGGAAGGCAACAAGTTTGCCGTGCTGACCGACATCCTCGGCGACGAAGATCACCTCGGCGACATGGACTTCAAGGTGGCAGGTACCGAGCAAGGTGTGACAGCACTGCAGATGGACATCAAGATCCAGGGCATCACCAAGGAGATCATGCAGGTCGCCCTCGCGCAAGCGAAGGAAGGCCGTATGCACATCCTCGGCAAGATGACTTCGGCTGTGTCGGGCGCGAACACGGTGCTGTCGGACTACGCACCGCGCATGATCACCATCAAGATCAATCCGGAAAAGATCCGCGACGTGATCGGCAAGGGTGGTTCGGTGATCCGCGCGCTGACCGAAGAAACCGGCACGACGATCGATATTTCGGACGACGGCGTCGTCACCATCGCCAGCACCAGCAGCGAAGGGATGGCCGAGGCGAAGAAGCGTATCGAGAACATCACGCTGGAAGTCGAAGTGGGTCAGGTCTACGAAGGCACTGTGCTCAAGCTGTTGGACTTCGGCGCGATCGTGAACATCCTGCCGGGCAAGGACGGTCTGCTGCACATCTCCGAAATCGCCAACGAGCGTATCAAGGACATCAACGACTACCTGAAGGATGGCCAGCAAGTGAAGGTCAAGGTCATCCAGACGGACGAAAAGGGCCGCGTGCGTTTGTCGGCCAAGGCGTTGCTGAACGACGCCGCAAACGGCGCGCCGCAAGGCGAACCGACGCCGCAGTAATGCGGTAGCAGGGCGACGGCCGGCAGCGCGAATGCGCGCCGGCCGTTTTTCATGAAGGGTGCAGGGTGGATTGCGTTGCAAGCAGGCACAGGCAGGCTCAAGCAGGCACACGCAGATGCCGGCAGGTGCAAACCGACATAAGCGGGTACTCTGTTTGCATGAAGCGCTTCGTCGCGGTTCAGGCGATTTTCGCCAGTTCGTGTCAGTAGGCAACGCAATCCAATCTTGGAGTTGACGCAGATGAAAGCGATCGAAATCACCGAATTTGGCGCGCCGGAAGTCCTCAAGCTGGCGGAGCGGCCCACGCCGCAGCCGAAAGCGGGCGAGGTGCTGATCAAGGTGGCGGCATCAGGCATCAACCGTCCGGACGTGTTCCAGCGCAAGGGTGGCTATGCGCCGCCGCCGGGTGCGTCGGACCTGCCGGGGCTGGAAGTGGCGGGTGAGATCGTCGGCGGCACCATCGACGAAAAGAATAATCCGTTCGGTCTGAAAATCGGCGATCGCGTGTGCGCATTGCTTGCGGGCGGTGGCTATGCGGAATATGCGACCGCACCGCTGTTGCAGTGCTTGCCGGTGCCCGCTGGCTTGTCGGATGTCGAGGCGGCTTCGCTGCCGGAAACGTTCTTCACGGTGTGGAGCAATGTGTTCGATCGTGCGCAGCTCGGCAAAGGCGAGGGCGCGCCGAACGAGACGCTGCTGGTGCAGGGCGGCTCGAGCGGCATTGGCGTGACGGCGATCCAGATTGCGCATGCGCTGGGTTTTCGCGTGTTCGCCACGGCCGGGTCGGACGAAAAGTGCCGCGCCTGCGAAGCGCTCGGCGCCGAACGGGCGATCAACTACAAGACTGAGGATTTCGTTGAAGTCATCAAGTCGCTGACGAACGATCGTGGTGTCGACGTCGTCCTCGACATGGTGGCGGGCAGTTATGTGCCGCGCGAGCTCACCGCGCTGGCCGACGGCGGCCGCATCGTGCTGATCGCCTTGCTGGGCGGCGCGAAGGCCGAGCTGAATCTGAACGAAGTGCTGCGCCGCCGTCTGACGGTGACGGGTTCGACGTTGCGCCCGCGGCCAATCGAGTTCAAGGCGAAGATCGCCGCGCAGTTGAAAGAGCGCGTGTGGCCGCACCTCGAAGATGGTCGCATCAAGCCGGTGGTGCACCGTGTGTTTCCGCCGGCGCAAGCCGCCGAAGCGCACGCGCTGATGGAAAGCAGCACGCACGTCGGCAAGATCGTGCTGACTTGGGGTCAGGACGCTTGACACGGCCGGTTTGACCCGATCCACCCCACGCAGTAAAATTGCGCGTTTTGCGCACGCCGCATGAATCCGAAAGGCGGGCTGTAAGCGCAAACCGAGTCCGCCGCCAATACACGAGACGACGAGACGATGTCGAAACAACGAGCCAAGCTGGTAGTCGGTAACTGGAAGATGCACGGGCGCCTCGCCGAGAACGCAACGCTGTTACAGGCCGTGGCGCAAGGCGCGGGAGAATTGCCGGCTGATGTGCGCGTCGGTGTCTGTGTGCCGTGCCCTTATCTCGCGCAGACTCAATCGTTGCTGGAAGGCAGCAAGGTCGAGTGGGGCGTGCAGGACGTCTCCGCGTTCACGCATGGCGCCTATACCGGCGAAGTGGCGGCGCAGATGGCGGTGGATTTCGGCGCCACGCTTGCGATCGTCGGGCACTCGGAGCGCCGTGCTTACCATCGCGAAAGCGCAGAGTTGGTTGCGGTGAAGACGCAGCGTGCACTGGAAGCGGGTTTGACCCCGATCGTGTGTGTCGGCGAAACGCTTGAAGAGCGTGAGGCTGGTTCCACGGAGCAGGTGGTCGGCGCGCAACTGGACGAAGTGCTGGCGAAGCTGTCGGTGGAGGATGCGGCACGCATCGTCGTCGCGTACGAGCCGGTCTGGGCGATCGGCACCGGCAAGAGCGCTACGTCGGATCAGGCGCAGGCAGTGCATGCTTTCCTGCGTTCGCGTCTGGCGGCAAAGGGCGCGGCGGTGGCGGATGTGCCGGTGTTGTACGGCGGCAGTGTGAAGCCGGAGAACGCGGAAGAATTGTTCCGCGAGCCGGATATCGACGGTGGCCTGATCGGCGGTGCGTCGTTGAAAGACCAGGATTTCCTGGCGATCTGCAAAGCGGCGGCGGCGACGAGCGTCGCCGGTTAAGCAGGGCGCCTTGGCGAGGATGACCCAATCCCGCGCGGCACACTTTGTGTGGTGCGGTTAAATAAAGACTCAGGTGAGTGTGATGCTGTATTTGAAAACATTGATTATCGTCGTTCAGCTGTTGTCGGCACTCGGGGTCATTGGCCTTGTCTTGCTGCAACACGGCAAAGGCGCCGATATGGGCGCTGCTTTTGGTAGCGGCGCATCGGGCAGCCTGTTCGGCGCGACCGGTTCGGCAAACTTTTTGTCGCGTACCACGGCCGTCCTCGCAGCCGTGTTTTTTGTCACGACATTGACGCTTACGTACCTCGGCGCGTATCGTGCGAAACCGTCCGCAGGCTTGCTGGGCGCGGCTGTGACCGCACCGGTCGCGGCTTCCGCTGCAGCCGCGCCGGCTGGCGGCTCGGCAGTATTGCCGGCGTCGGCCGCGTCCGTCCCGGCCACGGATGTGCCGAAATAAATTTTTCGTTCAAAGTGCTTTTGTGCGTTGAACAAACTGTTTAGACCAGTTACAATCTAAGTCTTGAAGCGATTCGCGGGTTTTATAAGTTGTTTTCCCGGATTGCAGTTAGTGCCGACGTGGTGAAATTGGTAGACACGCTATCTTGAGGGGGTAGTGGCGAAAGCTGTGCGAGTTCGAGTCTCGCCGTCGGCACCAAATGTTATCTAAATGCCAGCCGCTTGCTTCGCTTCGGCTGGCATTTTCACTTCTGACGCGCGGCTTGCGTTGGGCTTGCGGCATGTGCGTTGCCGAAGTGATTTCGCGTCAGGAGTGCTATGCTCTTGGCGGCATTCAGAACCAACCGATAGAGGATAGTCTTGAACCTCGCAGCCTATTTCCCCGTCTTGTTGTTCCTCATTGTGGGCACCGGTTTAGGCGTAGCACTGGTCAGCATTGGCAAGATCCTCGGTCCCAACAAGCCCGATACCGAGAAAAACGCACCATACGAGTGCGGCTTCGAAGCATTCGAAGATGCGCGCATGAAGTTCGATGTGCGCTACTACCTCGTCGCCATTCTCTTCATCATTTTCGACCTTGAAACCGCGTTCCTGTTCCCGTGGGGTGTAGCCCTGCGCGACATCGGCTGGCCTGGCTTCATGGCGATGATGATTTTCCTGCTCGAATTCCTGTTGGGCTTTGCCTATATCTGGAAGAAGGGCGGCCTCGACTGGGAATGATGGATTAATCGCCGGTTTGCGTGGGTGGCCAAGGCTTGCCGCCCCGTCTGGAGTGGAAAGCAAATGAGTATCGAAGGGGTCTTGAAGGAAGGGTTTGTCACCACGACGGCAGACAAACTGATCAACTGGACGCGCACCGGCTCGCTGTGGCCGATGACGTTCGGTCTCGCGTGCTGCGCGGTCGAGATGATGCATGCGGGCGCCGCCCGTTATGACCTTGATCGTTTCGGCGTGGTGTTTCGTCCGAGTCCGCGTCAGTCGGACGTGATGATCGTCGCCGGCACGCTGTGCAACAAGATGGCGCCGGCTCTGCGCAAGGTCTACGATCAGATGGCCGAGCCGCGCTGGGTGATTTCGATGGGCTCGTGCGCGAACGGCGGCGGCTACTACCACTATTCCTATTCGGTGGTGCGCGGCTGCGATCGGATCGTGCCGGTCGACGTCTACGTGCCCGGTTGTCCGCCTACGGCGGAAGCGCTGGTGTACGGCGTGATCCAGCTGCAGGCCAAGATCCGTCGCACCAACACAATCGCCCGTCAATAAGGCCAACGCCTCCCCCATAATATGGCAAGCAAACTCGAGACCCTGAAAGCGAACCTCGAGGCGGCCTTCGGCGGCCTCCTGTTGAGCACCACCGAGGCAGTCGGTGAGTTGACGATCGTCGTGAAGGCGAGCGACTACATCCACGTTGCAACGCGTCTGCGCGACGACCGCTCGCTCGGCTTCGAGCAATTGATGGATCTATGCGGCGTCGACTATCAGACCTACGCCGATGGCGCATACGACGGTCCGCGTTTCGCGGCCGTTCTGCATTTGTTGTCGGTGCAGAACAACTGGCGCCTGCGTCTGCGTGTATTCGCACCAGACGACGAAGTGCCGATCGTCGCGTCAGTCGTCGATATCTGGAGTTCGGCCAACTGGTACGAACGCGAAGCATTCGATCTGTACGGCATCGTCTTCGAGGGTCACCCGGACCTGCGCCGCATCCTGACCGACTACGGTTTCATTGGTCACCCGTTCCGTAAAGATTTCCCTGTCTCCGGCTACGTCGAAATGCGTTACGACCCGGAAGAGAAGCGCGTCGTCTATCAGCCTGTGACGATCGAGCCGCGGGAAATCACGCCGCGCGTGATCCGCGAGGATCGCTATGGCGGTCTGAAACACTAAGAGAACGCCATGGCAGAGATCAAGAACTACACGCTCAACTTCGGTCCTCAGCACCCGGCCGCGCACGGTGTGCTGCGCCTCGTGCTCGAACTCGACGGCGAAGTCATCCAGCGCGCCGATCCGCACATCGGCCTCCTGCATCGCGCGACTGAAAAGCTCGCGGAAACTAAAACCTTCATCCAGTCCGTGCCGTACATGGATCGCCTCGACTACGTGTCGATGATGGTCAACGAGCACGGCTACGTGATGGCGATCGAAAAGCTGCTCGGCATCGAAGTGCCGATTCGCGCGCAGTACATCCGCGTGATGTTCGACGAAGTCACGCGAGTGCTGAACCACCTGATGTGGATTGGCGCACACGCGCTCGACGTCGGCGCGATGGCGGTATTTCTGTACGCGTTCCGCGAACGCGAAGACCTGATGGACGTGTACGAAGCGGTGTCCGGTGCACGGATGCACGCGGCTTATTACCGTCCGGGTGGCGTGTACCGCGATCTGCCTGACGCAATGCCGCAATACAAAGCGTCGAAGATCCGCAATGCGAAGGCATTGTCGAGGATGAACGAGAACCGTCAAGGTTCGCTGCTCGACTTCATCGACGATTTCTTTACGCGTTTCCCGAAGTGCGTCGACGAATACGAAACGCTGCTTACCGACAACCGGATCTGGAAGCAACGTCTGGTCGGTATCGGCGTGGTCAGCCCGGAACGCGCACTGAACCTCGGTATGACCGGCGCGATGTTGCGCGGCTCGGGTATCGAGTGGGATCTGCGCAAGAAGCAGCCGTACGAAGTCTACGACAAGCTCGATTTCGACATTCCGGTTGGCGTGAATGGCGACTGCTATGACCGATATCTGGTTCGCGTCGAAGAAATGCGCCAATCCACGCGGATTGTGAAACAGTGCATTGAGTGGTTGCGCAAGAATCCGGGTCCGGTGATGGTCGACAATCACAAGGTTGCGCCGCCGTCGCGGGTTGGCATGAAGTCGAACATGGAAGATCTGATTCACCACTTCAAGCTCTTCACGGAAGGCTTCCATGTGCCGGAAGGCGAAGCATATGCCGCGGTCGAACATCCGAAGGGCGAGTTCGGTATCTACCTGATCTCGGACGGCGCGAACAAGCCGTATCGCCTGAAGATTCGGGCGCCGGGCTATGCGCACCTGTCCACGCTCGATGAAATGGCGCGCGGTCACATGATTGCCGACGCTGTGACGATCATCGGTACGCAGGACATCGTGTTCGGCGAAGTAGATCGCTAGGACGTATTCATCAGCGCGCGTCTTCAGATTGCACCGAAGCGCGTGTCAAGCAAAGGAACGCCGGGTCTGTCGCAACATGCAATGCGCGACGGGTTTTCGTTCGGTAGGAATTGAAAGAGTCGTGTCTGAAAATGATCTCAGCTGAAGGCCTGAAAGAAATCGATCGTGCGATCGCGAAGTATCCCGCCGATCAGAAACAGTCCGCCGTGATGTCGGCGCTGGCTACTGCTCAGGAAGAGCATGGCTGGCTGTCGCCCGAACTCATGCAGTTCGTCGCGGACTATCTCGGCATGCCGGCGGTCGCCGTGCAGGAGGTGGCTACCTTCTACACGATGTATGAGACCTCGCCGGTCGGCAAATACAAGATCACGCTCTGCACGAACCTGCCGTGCCAGCTCGGCCCGGACGGCGGCTCAGACAGTGCCGCTGAATATCTGAAGCAGAAGCTCGGCATCGACTTTGGCGAAACCACGGCTGACGGCAAGTTCACCTTGAAAGAAGGTGAGTGCATGGGCTCGTGCGGCGATGCGCCGGTGATGCTGGTGAACAACCATCGCATGTGCAGCTTCATGAGCCGCGCGAAGATCGACCAGCTGCTCGAGGAACTTTCGAAATGACGTCTTTACACGATCGTCACATCAAACCGCTGATTCTCGCCGGCCTGAACGGCGACAACTGGCATCTCGAAGACTATGTGGCGCGCGGCGGTTACGCCCAGTTGCGCCGCATTCTGGAAGAAAAGATTCCGCCCGAGCAGGTGATCGCCGACGTCAAGGCGTCGGGTCTGCGCGGCCGTGGCGGTGCGGGCTTCCCGACCGGTCTGAAGTGGAGCTTCATGCCGCGTCAGTTCCCGGGGCAGAAGTACCTCGTCTGCAATTCGGACGAAGGCGAACCGGGTACATTCAAAGACCGCGACATCCTGCGTTTCAATCCGCACTCGCTGATTGAAGGCATGGCCATCGGCGCGTACGCGATGGGCATCACGGTCGGCTACAACTATATCCACGGCGAAATCTGGGAAGTCTACAAGCGCTTCGAAGAAGCGTTGGAAGAAGCCCGCCGCGCTGGATTCCTTGGCGACAACATCATGGGTTCGGGCTTCTCGTTCGAACTGCATGCGCACCACGGTTACGGCGCCTACATTTGCGGCGAAGAGACCGCGCTGCTCGAATCGCTCGAAGGCAAGAAAGGGCAGCCGCGCTTCAAGCCGCCTTTCCCGGCGAGCTTCGGCGTGTACGGCAAGCCGACCACGATCAACAACACTGAGACGTTCGCTGCGGTGCCGTTCCTGCTCGCGATCGGTCCGCAGAATTACCTCGAAATCGGCAAGCCGAACAACGGCGGCACCAAGATCTTCTCGGTTGCCGGCGACGTCGAGCGTCCGGGTAACTATGAAATTCCGCTCGGCACGCCGTTCGCCACGCTGATGGAACTGGCCGGCGGCATGCGCGGCGGCAAGAAGATCAAGGCTGTGATTCCTGGCGGCTCGTCGGCACCGGTGATCCCGGGCGAAATGATGATGCATACCGACATGGACTACGACTCGATCGCCAAAGCTGGCTCGATGCTCGGCTCCGGTGCGGTCATCGTGATGGACGAGACGCGTTGCATGGTCCGTTCGCTGCTGCGTCTGTCGTACTTCTATTACGAAGAGTCGTGCGGTCAGTGCACGCCGTGCCGCGAAGGCACCGGCTGGCTGTATCGCGTCGTGCATCGTATCGAACACGGGCTCGGCCGTCCGGAAGATCTGGATCTGCTGAACTCGGTCGCTGAGAACATCATGGGCCGCACGATTTGCGCGCTCGGCGATGCAGCGGCCATGCCGGTTCGCGGCATGCTCAAGCACTACTGGGACGAATTCGAATACCACGTCGCCCACAAGCATTGCCTCGTCGGCGGTCACGCCGGTGCGGCAGCGGCGTCAGAAACAGTGGCTGCCTAAGTAGGCCAAGTAGCGCACCAGAACACGTCATCCGCGGGATTCAGCGCCTGAAACGGGCGATGAACAGGGCGAACGATTGAGCGGTAACAGGTTAAGGAAGATTGACCATCATGGTTGAACTTGAAATAGACGGCAAGAAAGTAGAGGTACCTGAAGGCAGCATGGTGATCCAGGCTGCGCATAAGGTCGACACGTACATTCCTCACTTCTGCTATCACAAGAAGCTGTCGATTGCGGCCAACTGCCGGATGTGTCTGGTCGATGTCGAAAAGATGCCGAAGGCTGTGCCCGCATGCGCCACGCCGGTGTCGGCAGGCATGATCGTGCGCACCAAGTCGGACAAGGCCGTGAAGGGCCAGCAAGCCGTGATGGAATTCCTGCTGATCAACCACCCGCTGGATTGCCCGATCTGCGATCAGGGTGGCGAGTGTCAGTTGCAGGATCTGGCGGTGGGCTACGGCAAGTCGTCGTCGCGCTATAGCGAAGAAAAGCGCGTTGTGTTCCACAAGAACGTCGGCCCGCTGATCTCGATGGAAGAAATGTCGCGTTGCATTCACTGCACGCGTTGCGTCCGCTTTGGCCAGGAAGTCGCCGGCGTGATGGAACTCGGCATGCTGGGCCGCGGCGAGCATTCGGAAATCACGTCGTTCGTCGGCAAGACGGTCGACTCCGAACTGTCGGGCAACATGATCGATCTGTGCCCGGTGGGCGCGCTGACCAGCAAGCCGTTCCGCTACAGCGCCCGCACGTGGGAACTGTCGCGCCGCAAGTCGGTGAGCCCGCACGATTCCGTCGGCGCAAACCTCGTGGTGCAAGTGAAGAACAATCGCGTGATGCGTGTTCTGCCGTTCGAAAACGAATCCATCAACGAATGCTGGATTTCGGACAAGGACCGCTTCGCGTACGAAGGTCTGAACAGCCCGGAACGTCTCACGCAGCCGATGCTCAAGCAAGGCGGCAAGTGGGTCGAGACCGACTGGCAATCCGCGCTTGAATACGTGGTCAAGGGTCTGAAGGGCATCAAGGGCGACCACGGCGCGAACGCGCTGGCCGCGCTCGGCAGCGCCCACAGCACCGTTGAAGAACTGTTCCTGTTGAAGCAACTGGCCCAGGCGGTCGGCACGCCTAACGTCGATTTCCGTCTGCGTCAGTCGGATTTCTCCGCGCCTGCCAACGGTGCGCCGTGGCTCGGTACGGCAATCGCCGACCTTTCGAACCTCGACGCCGCATTGGTGATCGGTTCGGATCTGCGCCGCGATCATCCGCTGTTTGCCGCGCGTCTGCGTCAAGCTGCCAAGAGCGGCACGAAGCTGACGTTGGTGCAAGCCACCAACGACGACGCGCTGATTCCGCAGGCGCAACGCGTGGTCGCCGCGCCGTCGGCATGGCTCGACGCACTGGCTGGTATCGCGGCCGCGGTGTCGGAGGCGAACGGTGTTGCACTGCCGGAAGCCTTCGCCGGCACGCAGCCGACGGATGCCAACAAACAAACCGCGAAGTCGCTCGCCACTGGCGAACTCCGTGTGGTGCTGCTCGGCAACGCCGCGGTCCGTCATCCGGACTTCGCCGCGATTCACGCTGCGGCGCAATGGATCGCAGACGCGACCGGCGCAACCCTGGGTTTCCTCACGGAAGCCGCCAACACGGTCGGCGCGCATCTCGTGAACGCATTGCCGGGCGAGGGCGGTTTGAACGCTCGCGAAGTGTTCGAGCAACCGCGCAAGGGTTATGTGTTGCTGAACGTCGAACCGGAATTCGACACGGCCAATCCGGCGCAGGCTTTGGCCGCACTGAAGCAGGCTGAAATGGTCGTCGTGATGTCGCCGTTCCAGATGGGCGCTGAATACGCTGACGTCCTGCTGCCGATCGCACCGTTCACGGAAACGGCCGGCACGTTCGTCAACGCCGAAGGTACCGTGCAGACGTTCAACGGCGTCGTGCGCCCGCTCGGCGACACACGCCCGGCATGGAAGGTCTTGCGCGTCCTCGGCAGCTTGCTCGGCGTGCCGGGCTTCGAATTCGACACCTCCGAAGAAGTGCGCACGGCAGCGCTTGGCGATGGCGAGATCAAGTCGCGTCTGTCGAACAAGACGGGCGCCACGGTTGCACGCGGCAAGGCAGCGATGGCAGCAGAGGGCAAGTTCGAGCGTATCGCCGACGTGCCGATTTACCACGCCGACGCGCTGGTGCGTCGCGCCGAGTCGTTGCATCTGACGGCAGCGGCGCGTGCAGCGAATTCGGCCGGTCTGCCGGCTGCGCTGTTCGACAAACTGGGTTTGAAGGAAGGCGACGCAGTGCGCGTGCGCCAGGGCGAGCAATCGGTGCAGTTGCCGGCCGTGCGCGACGCGAATCTTGCGGAGACGGTCGTCCGCGTATCGGCGGCTACGCCCGCCGGTGCCGCGCTGGGCAGCCTGTTCGGTGAACTGCTGGTGGAGAAGGCGTAAATGAGCTTGTTCGATACGATCAACTCGGGCGGCACCCAGCTTCTCGGTGTGGCATGGCCCACGGTGTGGGCACTGGTGCGCATCCTGGTGGTGGCCGTCGTGATCCTGCTGTGCGTGGCTTACCTGATTCTGTGGGAGCGTAAGCTGATCGGCTGGATGCACGTGCGTCTCGGCCCGAACCGCGTGGGCCCGGCAGGTTTGCTGCAGCCGATCGCCGACGTGCTGAAGCTGTTGCTGAAAGAAGTGATTCAGCCGGCCCAGGCGAGCCGCTGGATCTACATGATCGCGCCGATCATGGTGGTAGTGCCGGCCTTCGCAGTCTGGGCGGTGATTCCGTTCCAGGCGGGCGCGGTTCTCGGCGACATCAACGCGGGTCTCCTGTATGCGATCGCGATTTCGTCAGTCGGTGTGTACGGCGTGATCCTGGCCGGCTGGGCGTCGAACTCGAAGTACGCGTTCCTCGGCGCCATGCGCGCGGCCGCTCAAATGGTCTCGTACGAAATTTCGATGGGCTTCGCCCTCGTCGTCGTGCTGATGACCTCGGGCAGTCTGAATCTGTCGGACATCGTGACGTCGCAGGAGCGCGGCATTTTCGCCGGCTACGGCTTGAACTTCCTGTCGTGGAACTGGCTGCCGCTCCTGCCGATGTTCGTCGTGTACTTCATCTCGGGCATCGCCGAAACGAACCGTCACCCGTTCGACGTGGTGGAAGGTGAGTCGGAAATCGTCGCGGGCCACATGATCGATTACTCGGGGATGGCGTTTGCGCTGTTCTTCCTCGCCGAGTACATCAACATGATCGTGATCTCGGCATTGGCTGCAACACTGTTCCTCGGCGGCTGGAGCGCACCGTTCGGCTTCCTGTCGTTTGTCCCGGGCATCGTATGGCTCGTCGCCAAGGTTTTCTTCCTGCTGTCGGTATTCATCTGGGCGCGTGCCACGTTCCCGCGCTATCGCTATGACCAGATCATGCGTCTGGGCTGGAAGATTTTCATTCCGGTTTGCGTGGTGTGGCTCATCGTGGTCGGCTTCTGGATCATGTCGCCGTTGAATATCTGGAAATAAAGGGCGGATGAACCCATGACCGCAATCCAAAACTTTTTCAAAACCTTCTTCCTGACGGAACTGCTCAAAGGCCTCGCGCTGACCGGACGTTACACGTTCCAGCGCAAGGTGACGGTGCAGTTCCCGGAAGAGAAGACGCCGATTTCGCCGCGTTTTCGCGGCCTGCACGCGCTGCGCCGCTATGAAAACGGCGAAGAACGCTGCATCGCCTGCAAGCTGTGCGAAGCGGTGTGTCCGGCACTCGCCATCACGATCGAATCGGAAACCCGTGCGGATAACACGCGCCGCACGACGCGTTACGACATCGACCTGACCAAGTGCATCTTCTGCGGTTTCTGCGAAGAGAGCTGCCCGGTCGATTCGATCGTCGAGACGCACATTCTCGAATATCACGGCGAAAAGCGCGGCGATCTGTATTTCACGAAAGACATGCTGCTGGCCGTGGGCGATCGCTACGAAGCGGAGATCGCTGCGAGCAAGGCAGCCGACGCACCGTATCGTTGAAGCACTTCAGTTGAAGCGGTAAATGCGGCAGTAAATGCAGCAGTAACACGGCCTGTTGTCGGGCCGAGCGCCGCGGTCTGACCGCCGCGGCACGGCGCACCTGTGCGGCTGTTCTGGCGGTCTCGACCGCTTTTACCCGCCACACGTGCCAAAGAACAATGCCTGACGATGGCCTAACGATGAACCGGTAATCATGGAATTCACGACCGTACTGTTCTACATCTTCGCGCTGCTCCTGGTGGTTTCAGGGCTGAAGGTGATCACCTCGCGCAACCCGGTTTCGTCCGCACTGTTTCTGGTGCTGGCGTTCTTCAACGCAGCCGCGATCTGGATGCTGCTGGAGGCCGAGTTCCTCGCGATCCTGCTGGTGCTGGTGTATGTCGGCGCGGTGATGGTGCTGTTCCTGTTCGTCGTGATGATGCTGGACATCAACATCGACGTGCTGCGAAAAGACTTCAAACGCTTCGTGCCAATGGCTACGCTGGTGGGCGCGATCATTGTGATCGAGACCGCGCTGATCCTGTGGCACGGCTACGGTGCGACCGCCACGGCGCTGCGCGACACCACGGCTGCCGCGAACGGTATGGCCGGCTGGTCGAACACCCGCATCATCGGCAAGGTCATCTACACCGACTACATCTTCGCGTTCGAAGTCGCCGGCCTCGTGCTGCTGGTGGCGATCATCGCGGCGATCGCGCTGACCACGAGTCACAAGAAAGACAGCAAGCGCCAGAACATCAGCGAGCAGGTCAAGGTGCGTGCCCAGGACCGTGTGCGTATCGTGAAGATGGCATCTGAAAAGACCGCGGCAACTGTCGCGGCGGAAGAAGCCGCCGCAGCGGCAGCCGCAGCGGCCGACTCGGCACCTGCTAAAAACAGCTGAGCGGACAGGAGATAGAAATCATGTTGACCCTTGCTCATTACCTTGTCCTCGGTGCGATCCTGTTTGCGATCAGCGTCGTGGGCATTTTCCTGAACCGCCGCAACGTCATCATCATCCTGATGGCGATCGAACTGATGCTGCTGGCGGTGAACACCAATTTCGTCGCGTTCTCGCATTACCTCGGCGACGTGCATGGTCAGATCTTCGTCTTCTTCGTGCTGACGGTTGCAGCAGCTGAAGCGGCGATCGGACTCGCAATTCTGGTGACCCTGTTCCGTAGCCTCGACACGATCAATGTCGAGGACCTCGATCAGCTCAAAGGTTAATTTCAGGTAAAGCGGTTATGTCAACGACACTCAATGAAAACCTGCTGCTGGCGATCCCGCTGGCACCGCTGGCCGGCTCCCTGATTGCGGGGCTGTTTGGGAAAGCGGTAGGGCGAGCCGGCGCGCATTCGGTCACGATCCTCGGCGTCGCGATCTCCTTCATCCTTTCGGCCATCGTCTTCTTCCAGGTGATGGACGGCGCGAGTTTCAACGCGACGGTCTATGACTGGATGCAGATCGGCCAGACGAAGTTCGAGATCGGCTTCCTGGTCGACTCGCTGACGGCGATGATGATGTGCGTGGTGACCTTCGTGTCGCTCATGGTGCACATCTACACGATCGGCTACATGGCCGACGACGACGGCTACCAGCGCTTCTTCTCGTACATCGCGCTGTTCACGTTCTCGATGCTGATGCTCGTGATGAGCAACAACTTCCTGCAACTGTTCTTCGGTTGGGAAGCGGTGGGTCTGGTGTCGTACCTGCTGATCGGCTTCTACTTCACTCGTGAGAGCGCGATCTACGCGAACATGAAGGCGTTCATCGTGAACCGCATCGGCGACTTCGGGTTCCTGCTCGGGATCGGTCTGCTGTTCGCTTTCGCCGGTTCGATGAACTACGGCGACGTCTTCGCGAAGCGCACCGAACTTGCGGCATTGAGCTTCCCGGGCACGGACTGGGGTCTGCTGACGGTTGCCTGCATTTGCCTTTTCATCGGCGCGATGGGTAAGTCGGCGCAGTTCCCGCTGCACGTCTGGCTGCCGGATTCGATGGAAGGCCCGACGCCGATCTCCGCACTGATTCACGCGGCAACCATGGTGACGGCCGGTATCTTCATGGTCGCACGCATGTCGCCCCTGTTCGAACTGTCGGATACGGCACTGTCGTTCGTGATGGTGATCGGTGCGATCACGGCGCTGTTCATGGGCTTCCTCGGAATCGTCCAGAACGACATCAAGCGCGTGGTGGCTTACTCGACGCTGTCGCAGCTCGGTTACATGACGGTCGCACTCGGCGCATCGGCTTACTCGGTCGCCATCTTCCACCTGATGACGCACGCGTTCTTCAAGGCGTTGCTGTTCCTCGGCGCGGGTTCCGTGATCATCGGCATGCACCACGATCAGGACATCCGCAACATGGGCGGCTTGCGCAAGTACATGCCGATCACGTGGATTACGTCGCTGGTCGGTTCGCTCGCGCTGATCGGCACACCGTTCTTCTCAGGCTTCTACTCGAAAGACTCGATCATCGACGCAGTGAAGCTGTCGCATCTGCCGGGTTCGGGTTTCGCCTACTTCGCGGTGGTGGCGAGCGTGTTCGTTACTGCGCTGTACTCGTTCCGGATGTACTTCCTGGTGTTCCACGGCAAGGAGCGCTTCCGCGATCCGAAGCATCCGGAATCGCCGATGGGCATCGAAGCTGCAGCCCATGCACATGACGGTCACGGCCATGACGCACACGGCCACGGTCATGGTCACGACGACCACGCGCACGAGCCGCATGAAACGCCGTGGGTGGTGTGGCTGCCGCTGGTTCTGCTGGCGATTCCGTCGGTGGTGATCGGCGCGATCGGTGTCGCTCCGATGCTGTTCGGCGACTTCTTCCAGCACGGCGTGGCGTTCGACAAGGTGATCTTCATCGGCGAAAACCATCCGGCACTGCATGAGATGGCCGAAGAATTCCAGGGCTGGGCGTCGATGGGTCTGCACTCGGTCTCAGGTCTGCCGGTGTGGCTGGCACTCGCGGGTGTCGTGGTCGCGTGGTTCCTGTATCTGGTTCGTCCTGATCTGCCGGCGGTCGTCAAGCGCGCGTTCGGCCCGATCTATACGCTGCTCGACAACAAGTACTACATGGACAAGATCAACGAAGTCGTGTTTGCGCGGGGCGCCGTGGCGATTGGCCGTGGTCTCTGGAAGGAAGGCGACGTCGTGGTTATCGACGGCATCGTCAACGGCAGCGCACGCTTTATCGGCTGGTTTGCCGGCGTGATCCGCTTCCTCCAATCCGGCTACATCTACCACTACGCGTTTGCCATGATTATCGGCATGTTGGGGCTCCTGACCCTGTTTGTAACGCTCGGCGGCAAATAAGGCGAGGGACACTAATGCACGCTTATCCGATTCTCAGTATCGCGATCTGGTTACCGATCCTCGTAGGTCTACTGGTCCTGGCTATTGGTTCCGACCGGAACCCGGCTCCGGCGCGCTGGATTGCGCTGATCGGCTCGGTCGTCAGTTTCATCGTGACGATCCCGCTAATTACGGGTTTTGATTCGAGTACCGCCGATCTGCAGTTCGTCGAAAAGGCGAACTGGATCGAGCGCTTCAATATTACGTACCACCTGGGTGTCGACGGCATCTCGATGTGGTTCGTCGTATTGACCGCATTGATTACGGTGATCGTCGTGATCTCCGCATGGGAAGTCATCACGAAGAACGTGGCGCAGTACCTCGCTGCATTCCTGATCCTGTCCGGCATCATGGTCGGCGTGTTCAGCGCAGCGGACGGCATGCTGTTCTACGTGTTCTTTGAAGCGACGCTGATTCCGATGTACATCATCATCGGCGTGTGGGGCGGGGCGAACCGCGTGTATGCGGCGTTCAAGTTCTTCCTGTACACGCTGATGGGCTCACTGCTGATGCTGGTCGCGTTGCTTTACCTGTACATCCAGACCGGCACGTTCGATCTGGCTACGTGGCAGAACACGCAGATCGGCATGACGCCGCAGATACTGCTATTCATAGCGTTCTTCCTGGCGTTCGCCGTGAAGGTGCCGATGTGGCCGGTTCACACGTGGTTGCCTGACGCCCACGTGGAAGCGCCGACCGGCGGCTCGGTCGTGCTGGCCGCGATCATGCTGAAGCTGGGCGCCTACGGTTTCGTGCGCTTCTCGCTGCCGATCGCACCGGACGCAAGCCACTTCCTTGCTCCGGTCGTCATTGCACTGTCGCTGATCGCGGTGATCTACATCGGTCTGGTCGCGATGGTGCAGACCGACATGAAGAAGCTGGTCGCGTACTCGTCGATCGCGCACATGGGTTTCGTGACGCTTGGTTTCTTCATCTTCAATCAGCTCGGCGTGGAAGGCGCGATCGTACAGATGATCTCGCACGGCTTCGTGTCGGGCGCGATGTTCCTGAGCATCGGCGTGTTGTACGACCGTATGCACTCGCGTCAGATCGCCGATTACGGCGGCGTCGTCAACGTGATGCCGAAGTTCGCGGCGTTCGTGATGCTGTTTTCGATGGCGAATTGCGGCTTGCCGGGTACTTCCGGTTTCGTCGGCGAGTTCATGGTGATTCTGGCTGCTGTCCAGTACAACTTCTGGATCGCGGGCGGTGCGGCTGTCACGCTGATTCTCGGCGCGGCCTACACGCTGTGGATGTACAAGCGCGTGTACTTCGGCGCGGTCGCCAACGATCACGTGAAGGGCCTCCTCGACATCAACCGTCGCGAATTTTTCATGCTGGCAGTGCTCGCTGCACTGACGCTGTTCATGGGCCTGTATCCGAAGCCCTTTACCGATGTGATGCACGTATCCGTGGAAAACCTCCTCTCCCACGTCGCGCAGTCCAAACTGCCGTTGCCACAGTAATGCAGAGCGGAGGAATTTAAAGATCATGCAAAACGCCCCTATGACTGCCCTGTTGCCCGACGCACTGGTGATGCTCGCCGTTGTGGTCGCGTGGCTCAACGACACGTTCGTCGGCCAGGCCGGTCGCCGCACCACGTATTTCCTCGCGTTCTTCTCGACGCTGATTGCCGGCATCTGGTTCGCGGTGAACGCGTTCGACCCGCAGGTTCATTACTTCTTCGGTCACATGTATGTGGTGGATTCTTTCGCCAGCGTGATGAAGGCGGTGGTGACGCTCGGCTACGCAGTGTCGATTGTTTATTCGCGCCGGTACCTCGAGGATCGCGGGCTGTTCCGCGGCGAGTTTTTCCTGTTGGGCATGTTCTCGTTGCTCGGTCAGCTCGTGATGATCTCCGGCAACAACTTCCTGACGCTGTACCTCGGTCTGGAGCTGATGTCGCTGTCGCTGTACGGTGCGATCGCACTGCGTCGTGACGCGGCACCGTCGAACGAAGCCGCAATGAAGTACTACGTGCTCGGTGCGCTGGCTTCCGGCTTCCTGCTGTACGGCATTTCCATGCTGTACGGTGCAACCGGCTCGCTCGACCTGAACGAAGTGTTCAAGGCGATCGGCACGAGCCACTACGATCCGAGCGTGCTGCTGTTCGGCGTGATCTTTATCGTGGCAGGCGTGGCGTTCAAGATGGGCGCGGTGCCGTTCCATATGTGGGTGCCTGACGTGTATCAGGGCGCTCCGACGGCCATGACGCTGATGGTCGGTGGCGGTCCGAAGGTGGCGGCATTCGCGTGGGGCCTGCGCTTCCTCGTGATGGGTCTGCTGCCGCTTGCGGTCGAATGGCAGGAAATGCTGGTGATCCTGGCGGCGCTGTCGCTGATTGTCGGCAACATCACCGGTATCGTGCAACGCAACGTCAAGCGGATGCTCGCGTATTCGGCGATCTCGAACATGGGCTTCGTGCTGCTGGGCCTGCTGGCCGGCGTGGTCGACCACAAGACCACGGGCGCCGCCAACGCGTACGGCTCGGCGATGTACTACAGCATCGTCTACCTGATCACGACGATGGGCACCTTCGGCATCATCATGCTGCTGGCACGCCGCGATTTCGAAGCGGATACGCTCGAAGACTTCAAGGGCCTGAATCAACGCAGCCCGGTGTTTGCGTTCGTCATGATGGTGATGATGTTCTCGCTCGCCGGCATCCCGCCCGCGGTCGGCTTCTACGCCAAGCTCGCGGTGCTGCAGGCAACCATGAATGCCGGGTTGACCTGGCTGACCGTGTTGGCCGTGATCACCTCGCTGTTCGGTGCCTTCTACTACCTGCGTATCGTCAAGCTGATGTACTTCGACGAACCGCAAGACAAGTCGCCGATCCTCGCCGACACGAGCACGCGTGCATTGCTGGCGGTTAATGGTGTTGCCGTGCTGGTGCTCGGTATCGTGCCGGATCCGCTGTTGAAGGCCTGCCTGCAGGCTATCCAGCACACGCTGCTGCTCTGATGTCGGCTGCGGGTTGGTTTATCGTGTTGTTGGCGCTGGTCGGCGCCAACCTGCCGTTCCTGAATCAGCGTCTCTTCGCCGCCGTGCCCTTGAAAGTGGCGAAGAAGAGCGCCTGGATCCGGATTGCCGAGTTGATCGTGCTGTACTTCATCGTCGGTGCGCTCGGTTTCCTGCTGGAAGCGCGCGCGGGTAACCGCTTCGAGCAGGGGTGGCAGTTCTACGCGATCACGTTCGCGTTGTTCGTCGTATTCGCATTCCCCGGCTTTACCTTCCAGTATCTCGTCAAACGTCGCTGACGGCCTCTCGCCGTCGCGCACCACGCTGTCCTGAGGTCGCATATGGCTGAACTTCCCGATCACGACGCCGCGCTCACCGAGACCTGTCTCGAGAGCAAAACGATCCATCAAGGGCCATTCCTGACGCTCAAGTGCGATACGGTCCGCTTGCCCGACGGTAAGCAGGCCACTCGCGAGTATGTTCAGCATCCGGGCGCCGTGATGGTGATTCCGCTATTCGACGACGGTCGCGTGTTGCTGGAAAACCAGTACCGCTATCCGATGGGTAAGGTTATGGTCGAGTATCCGGCGGGCAAGCTCGATCCGAACGAAGGCGCGCTGGCCTGCGCGAAACGCGAGCTGCAGGAAGAGACCGGCTATACGGCACGCGAGTATGTCTATCTGACGCGCATTCATCCGATCATTTCCTACTCGACTGAATTCATCGATATTTACCTGGCGCGTGGGTTGACTGCCGGCGAGCGCAAACTCGACGACGGCGAATTCCTCGAACTGTTCACGGCCAGCGTCACCGATATGTTGGAATGGGTACGCACGGGCAAGGTGACGGACGTGAAAACCATCATTGGCACGTTCTGGCTGGAGAAGGTTTTGGCGGGTACCTGGCCAATGGCCGAGCCGCAATAGCGTGCACGGTTCAGAACGCTGAACGGGCGCGAATCACACGCCGGTTAGAAAATCCGCAAAAGAGCCCCTGTTGGTCTACGACCGGCAGGGGCTTTGTCATTATGGGCACGATATCGACTCGATGCGTTACCCCCGTGTCCGAAAAACGGGTTCCAGTCCTATGCCATCTGACAGTCTCGCCCCGCGGTCGTTGCCGCTCTAGTATCGACGTCTGGCAACGGAGTCTGTTATCGCAGTTATTTTGGATAACGAAGAGTGTGGGATGTATTCGGTTATGGCCACGCGCGCATGGTTGTCACTTGACAACCATGCGCGCGTGGACTAAATTGGAGGGTATAGATGGTTCGTGGAGTCCATTCAAAGAAAGAAGTCGAGGCCGCGCTGGCTTACGCGGAAAGAAACGGCTGGCGTGTGCAAGGCGGCGGCAAAGGTCACGCATGGGGAAAGATTTACTGTCCTTACAACGACGCGGAGTGCCGTTGCGGCGAGTTTTGCATCTCGAGTGTGTGGAGTACGCCAAAGAATCCCGGCAATCACGCAAGGCACCTCAGGCGCATTGTCGACAATTGCACGACCCGCCAGCAGTAGAAATGTTCGAAGGGCAAAAGCCCGTAGCTGAATGAAGGTAGGAGTAGCTTATGGAATATGTGTTCACCTTGAAGTACCGGCTCGCGGCTGAAGATTGCGATCTTGACGAGATCGTCGAGCGGCTTGGCGAAGCCGGATGCGACGACGCTACGATCGGCGTGGGGCAACCGGGGCGCATGGCGCTGGTTTTTGCTCGCGAAGGCGCGTCGGCGTTCGAAGCGCTCATCAGTGCACTCAAAGATATCAAGCAGGCAGTGCCGTCTGCGCGCCTTGTCGAGGCGGGGCCGGACTTCGTCGGCCTGACGGATGTCGCTGAGGTCGCGGGCGTGTCAAGGCAAAACATGCGTAAGCTGATGCTGAGCCACGCAATCGACTTTCCGCCGCCGGTTCACGAGGGCAGTGCGTCGGTGTGGCATCTGTCGGACATCCTTGGCTGGCTGACCGCGCGTGGCGGGTATGACATCAAGGCGGACGTATTCGATGTCGCGAAATCGGCCAAACAGATCAACCTTGCCAAAGAGGCGCGCGAACTCGAACCGCAGCTTGACCGCCGCCTCGAATTTCTGGTGGCTTAAAAGGGGCGCAGCGAGTAGCTGCGCGAATCCATGAGTTCGATACGACCAGCGTGCCCTTTTTGTTGACGGGTTCGGCGTGCTGTTCACCGATTGAGCCACCTTCGGCAGCCCACTGCGCAAAGCGTTAAAATCGCGCACCGCGTTCGATTTGTCAGCGACGCCTGGCGTCAACGCGCCGTCCGTAAAAATTTACGAACGACCGTTCACAAATTTCCATTTTGCGCTAAACTGGCACTCAAGCCCTGATTCCACATGAAGGTCCTCGATTTACAGTGTCCGCATGGCCATCGGTTCGAAGGCTGGTTTGCTTCGGCTGATGACTTCGAGTCGCAGCAGTCCCGCAAGCTCGTCGAATGTCCGATCTGCGGTGCGAACGAAGTGAGCCGTCTGCCGTCGGCGCCCCGACTGAATCTGTCGGGAGCGACCGAAGCGAAAGTCCCTGCGGATACGGGAGAAATGCAGGCGCGCGTCATGCGTGCCTTGCGCGAGGTACTGGAAAAGACAGAGAACGTGGGCGACCGCTTCGCCGAGGAAGCACGGCGCATTCACTACAACGAAGCGCCAGCGCGCAATATTCGCGGTGTCACGACACCGGAAGACGCGAAAGCCTTGGTCGAAGAAGGCATCGAAGTGATGCCGCTGCCGATCCCGGCTGCCTTGAAGGAACCGCTGCAATAGCGCAGTGGCTCACTGGCAGCGGGCGGTTGCGGCCAGGAGACACGACGCATGAATCTGGACTATTCCCCCGCTGACGACGCATTCCGCGCCGACATCCGCGCCTGGCTCGAAGCGAATCTGCCTCGCGAGCTGAGCGACAAAGTACTCAATCACAAGCGTCTGAACCGCGAAGACTTCGCGGGTTGGCACAAGCTGCTCGGCACGCGCGGCTGGTCGGTCATCGCGTGGCCGAAAGAATACGGCGGCCCGGGCTGGGACGCGACCCAACGGCATATCTGGGACGAAGAGTGCGCGCGTATCGGTGCGCCGTCCGTCCTGCCGTTCGGCGTCTCGATGGTAGCGCCCGTGCTGATGAAGTACGGCAATGAGGCTCAGAAACGCCACTATCTGCCGCGCATTCTCGACGGCACGGACTGGTGGTGTCAGGGCTATTCCGAACCGGGCTCCGGTTCCGACTTGGCCTCGCTGCGCACGCGTGCCGAGCGCGTTGGCGATCACTATGTGGTCAACGGCCAGAAAACCTGGACTACGCTCGGCCAGTACGCCGACACGATGTTCTGCCTCGTGCGCACCGATAGCGGCGCTAAAAAGCAGGAGGGTATCTCGTTCCTGTTGATCGACATGAAAACGCCCGGTATTACCGTGCGCCCGATCATCACGCTCGACGAAGACCACGAAGTCAACGAAGTCTTTTTCGAGGACGTGAAAGTGCCGGTCGACAATCTGGTCGGCGAAGAGAATCGTGGCTGGACCTATGCGAAGTACCTGCTCGGGCACGAACGCACCGGTATTGCGCGCGTTGGGCAATCGAAGCGCGAACTCGTATTCCTGAAGCGCCTCGCGCTGGATCAGAAGAAGAACGGCAAGCCGCTGCTGCAAGATCCTGTGTTCACCGCGAAAGTCGCGAGCCTCGAGATCGAACTGATGGCACTCGAAGTCACCGTGCAACGCGTGGTCGCCAATGAAACGGGCGGACGTGGGCCTGGGCCGGAAGCATCGATGCTCAAAATCAAGGGCACGGAAGTGCAGCAGGCGCTGACCGAACTGATGTTCGAAGCGATCGGGCCCCTCGCCGCGCCATTCGACGTGCCATTCCTCGAAGGCGAACGCGAGCACAGCCTCGCCGGTGACGATGACGCCGCGCCGCTGGCCGCGTACTACTTCAACTTCCGCAAGACGTCGATTTACGGCGGCTCGAACGAAATTCAAAAGAACATCATCGCGCAGATGATTCTCGGACTCTGAGGAGCGGCGCATGGACTTCACTTTCAACGACGAACAACAGCAATTTGCTGACGCGCTGCGCCGCTACCTTGACAAGAGCTACGGGTTCGAAGCGCGCCAGGCGATCGTGCAATCGGAAACCGGGGTGTCGGACGCGCACTGGACAGCTTTTACCGAACTGGGCCTGACTGCGTTGCCGGTGCCGGAAGCGCAGGGTGGCTTCAACGGCAGCCCGATCGACATGCTGGTGGTCATGCAGGAGCTCGGGCGTGCTCTGGTGGTCGAGCCGTATTGGGCGACTGCGGTGGGTATCGAGGCGCTGCGGCTGGCGGGCACCGGGCAGGGCGAAGACGCGTCGCTGCTCGAACGCGCGGCCCAGGGCGAGATCAAGCTGGCAGTGGCCTTTCACGAGCCGCACGCACGCTACGATCTGTTCGAGGTCGACACGGTTGCGAACGGTCAGGGCAATCAGCAGACGTTGACCGGCACGAAATCGGTTGTGCTGCACGGCGCGCAAGCGGATTACTGGATCGTGCCGGCTCGGCTGAATGGCGAGATCGCGCTTTTTGTGGTCGTCCGCGATGCGGCCGGTGTCAAAGTCACTGACTACCGCACAATCGACGGTCAGCGCGCCGCGACACTCGAGTTCGATGGCACACCTGCACGCCAGCTCACCGGCAAACACTCGGGCGCCGCGGCGCTCGAGCACATTGCAGACTACGGCACGGTATTGCTGTGCGCGGAAGCGGTCGGCGCGCTCGACGCACTGAACCATGCAACGGGCGAGTACACCAAGACGCGCCAGCAGTTTGGCCAGCCGATCGCGCGTTTCCAGGCGCTACAGCATCGCATGGTCGAGATGTTGATTCACGCCGAGCAGGCGCGTTCGATCACATACCTGGCGGCCGTGCGTTACACCAGCGCTGACGCCGAGGAACGTCGCCGTGCCGTCTCCGCAGCGAAGGCGCGGGTCGGCCAGGCCGCCCGTTTCGTCGGTCAGCAGGCGGTGCAGTTGCACGGAGGCATGGGCGTCACGAACGAGGTCGCCGCGGCGCATCTGTTCAAACGTCTTGCTATCATCGAAACCACATTGGGCGATGTCGATCACCATCTCGCGCGGTTCGCCGCGCTGCCCGGCTTTGTCTCGACCGAAGCCTGATCAGCCGGCCGAATCGGATAAGAAAGAGGTGTGCGATGGGTCTGAGTTACGAGGACATGGCAGTCGGCACGACTACGGAAATCGGCAAGCATACTTTCACGCGTGAAGAGATCGTCGAGTTCGCGGAGAAGTTCGATCCGCAGCCGTTTCACCTGGACGAGGCTGCAGCCGCAGCGTCGCCGTTTCGTGGGTTGGTCGCAAGCGGCTGGCATACCTGTTCGGTCATGATGGGCATGCTGGTGCGCAACGCGATCGCGGGTTCCACGTCGATGGGCTCGCCCGGTATCGACGAGATTCGCTGGCTGAAGCCAGTGCGTGTCGGCGACACGATCACGATGATGAACGCGGTGCTCGACAAACGTGTTTCGGAGAGTAAGCCGGATCGCGGCATCGTTTCGACGCAGTGGGAAGGCATCAACCAGCACGGCGAAACCGTGATTACGGTGCGTTCGAAAGGCTTGTTCGGACTGCGCAATCCGGGCGCCGCTTCATGACGGGCAGCAACGCGGCAGCCGCCGTAACGTTTGGCGACGCAGCGGCGTTGCGTGCGCTGGTTGGCGCTGAACCGCTCGTTAGTGACTGGCTGACGGTCGATCAGGCGAGCGTCGATCGTTTCGCTGAGGCCACCGGCGATCATCAGTGGATTCACGTTGACCCCGAGCGGGCACGGCGTGAGTCACCGTTTGGTGGTCCGGTCGCGCATGGGTTCATGACGCTGTCGTTGATCCCTGCGCTGCTCGGCAAGACGGTGGCGCTTAAGCAGCGCATGGGCGTCAACTACGGATTGAATCGTGTGCGGTTCACGTCGCCGGTGCTGGTCGGCTCACAGTTGCGCGCTCGGTTTGCGGTGGAATCCGTCACCGACGTCGACAACGCCGGTGTGCAGGTTGAGTGGAACGTGACGCTGGAGCGGCAGGGCAGTGAGCGGCCGGTCTGTGTCGCAGAGTTCATCACGCGGCACTATTTCTAGCCGTTCGCAGCCGACCGGTTGGCAAAAAAGCGCGAGTGGCAGTGATGCCGTCTCGCGCTTTTTTATATTGATGCATCAACGGTTGGCAATGCGGCAATCATTACCAATGCGAACGAGCGCCGATGCCATGGATCGGCGGCACGACGACTACCGCTTCGCGTACTGCGTCGCGCCGAACAGCATTTCCTTAGCCTTGTCGTCCATGAGCGGCTTGCGGGCCGACGCCAGCACGTCAACACCGCGTACCACCGCCGGACGCGCGGCAATTTCTTCGTGCCACCGCTTCACATGCGGGAACGTATCCAGTTCGATGCCCTGGTTCTGCCACGAGCGCGTCCACGGAAATGCGGCGATGTCAGCGATCGTGTAGTCGTTGCCGGCCAGATATTTGGTCTTGCCGAGCTGCGTATCCATCACGCCATAGAGACGCCGCGTTTCGTTCGTGTAGCGATTGATTGCGTATTCGATCGGCTCCGGCGCGTAGATGCGGAAATGATGCGTTTGCCCGAGCATCGGACCGATGCCGCCCATCTGGAACATCAGCCACTGCAGGGCGGCATAGCGTGCGGCCGGATCAGTCGGCAGGAATTTGCCGGTTTTCTCCGCCAGATAAATCAGAATCGCGCCCGATTCGAATAGCGCGAACGGCTTGCCGTCGGCGTCTTTAGGACCTTCGGAATCGGTGATCGCCGGAATCTTGTTGTTCGGGCTAATCGCGAGGAACTCGGGTTTGAACTGGTCGCCCGCGCCGATATCGACGCCGTGCGCCGTGTACGCGAGGCCCGTTTCCTCGAGCATGATGTGAACCTTATGGCCGTTCGGGGTTGCCCAGCTATAGACATCGATCATCCTGGCTCCTTCGTTTCGTGAAAGCGGCGCCACAAAGGGCGCCGCTGTTGACGAAAATTAGAGCATAGATCGGACAATGCTGCTGGCCGTGAACCCGCGCGCCGTTGGCTACCGCCCCAACCCCGACCTCAAACCCGCGTAATCGGCGTCTCCACACGAGCTGCAGCACCCGCATCCATATAGCGCGCCAGTTCGAGCTTTGCGATCGCGTTGCGGTGCACTTCGTCGGGGCCATCGGCGAAGCGCAACGTCCGCGCGTTGGCGTACGCATACGCCAACGGGAAATCATCGCTGACGCCGCCGCCGCCGTGCGCCTGGATCGCCCAGTCGATCACCTGGCATGCCATATTCGGCGCGACCACCTTGATCATGGCGATCTCGCCACGCGCGCCCTTGTTGCCGACCGTGTCCATCATGTACGCGGTCTTCAGCGTCAGCAGGCGCGCCTGTTCGATCATGCAGCGCGCTTCGGCCATGCGCTCCTGCGTGACGCCCTGTGCGGAAACCGGTTTGCCGAAAGCGACGCGTTGCATGGAGCGTTTGGCCATGAGTTCGAGCGCGCGTTCGGCGAGACCGATCAAACGCATGCAGTGGTGGATGCGTCCCGGTCCGAGGCGGCCTTGGGCGATTTCGAAGCCGCGCCCTTCGCCGAGCAGCATATTGGTAGCCGGCACGCGCACGTTTTCGAGCGTGATTTCCATGTGGCCGTGCGGCGCGTCGTCATAGCCGAATACGGTGAGCGGGCGGTGCACGGTGATGCCGGTCGCATCGGCGGGAACCAGGATCATCGACTGCTGCGCATGACGCGGCGCCTCAGGATCGGTCTTGCCCATCACGATGTAGATCTTGCAGCGCGGATCCCCCGCACCGGACGACCACCACTTGTGGCCGTTGATCACATAGGCGTCGCCATCGCGCACGATGCTCGTCTGGATATTGGTCGCGTCCGACGACGCCACTTCCGGCTCGGTCATCAGAAACGCCGAACGGATGTGCCCTTGCAGCAGCGGTTCGAGCCATTCGCGCTTGTTGTCGTCGCTGCCGTAGCGCTCGATCGTTTCCATGTTGCCGGTGTCGGGCGCATTGCAGTTGAACACTTCCGGCGCCCAGGGCACACGGCCCATGATCTCGCAGAGCGGTGCATATTCAAGATTCGTCAGACCGGCGCCACGTATCGATTCAGGCAGGAACAGGTTCCATAGACCGGCGTCGCGCGCTTTCTGTTTTAGTTGTTCGATCAGTTCGGTCGGCAGCCACGCGTTGCCGTTCTGGCGATTGCGCGCGATCTCGGCATAGAACGCCTGCTCGTTCGGATAGATGTGCTCGTCGAAGAAGGCGAGCAGTTTCTCGCGCAGCGCCTGCACCTTCGGGGTGTAATCGAAATTCATGTATGACCTCGCGGATGACGAATGACGTTTGTTCAGGAACGCAACCTGGTGCGCCGATTTGCTTAACGTACTTTCTGCGCGTAGCGCCAGGCGAGTTCCGCCATCGGCTTCGCACGACGGCCGGCATCGAGCGCCTGAGCGCTGGCCGCAGTGCCGTCGACCACACGCTTCATGATCCCTTGCAGGATCGCCGCGATGCGGAACATGTTGTACGCGAGATAGAAATTCCAGTCGCCGTGGATCTCAAAGCCGGTGCGCTTGCAATAGCGCTCGACGTACTGCGCTTCGTCGGGAATGCCGAGGGCTGCCCAGTCGAGGCCCGCAATGCCGCGAAATTGCGCCGGGTCGACGTGCCACGCCATGCAGTGATACGCGAAGTCGGCGAGCGGGTCACCGAGCGTCGATAGTTCCCAGTCGAGTACGGCCAGTACGCGCGGCTCGGTGGGATGGAAGATCAGGTTGTCGAGCCGGTAGTCGCCATGTACGACCGAGGCGCGCTCGCTCGTTTCCGCCGGCATATGCTGCGGCAGCCATTCGATCAGACGCTGCATCGCGTCGATCGGTTCGGTTTCGGACGCGACGTACTGTTTGCTCCAACGGCCGATCTGGCGTGCGAAGTAATTACCCGGTTTGCCGTAGTCGGCAAGACCGATCGACGTGACGTCGACGCTATGCAGCGCGGCGATCACGCGATTCATTTCGTCGTAAATTGCCGCGCGCTCTGCAGGCGTCATGCCGGGTAGAGACTGGTCCCACAGCACGCGGCCTTCGACGAACTCCATCACGTAGAACGCCCGGCCGATCACACTTTCGTCTTCGCACAAGGCGAGCATGTTTGCGACGGGCACGTCGGTGTCTGCAAGTGCATGCATCACGCGGTATTCGCGTTCGACCGCGTGCGCCGAGGGCAATAACTTCGCGGCCGGGCCGGGCTTCGCGCGCATCACGTACGAGCGCGACGGCGTGACGAGTTTGAAGGTGGGGTTCGATTGGCCGCCGGCGAATTGCTCCAAGGTGAGCGGTCCGGCAAATCCATCGACATGCTGGGTTAGCCACGCGGCGAGCGCGTCGCTGTCGAAGCGTTGCCGCTCGTTGACCGGGCGCGTGCCCTCGAAGGCCGAGTAATCCGGTTTCTGTTCTGGTTCGCCGGTCTGTGTGGCTTGCACCATGTGTCTCCTCCAGTTCGGGTTCAGCTACGCTTGTATTGAATGAATTGTGCGTAGAGCATTTCCATCGTGGTGTTGCGAACGTCGCGATGGAGCGGCGACGGCGGTGAATAGTTGATCGCGCGCAGCACCCAGTCGCGCGACTCGGCGCCGACGTCGAGCGCGTTGATGCAACCGGTGGCCTGCGCCAGATGGCCGAAGAAAGTGCGGCCGCCGGCGGTGAGCGCGTGCGACAGAATCGCGCGATTCACGCCGCCGTGCAGCACCAGCAGCACGGTGTCCCACGACGTGTCCTCGCGCAACGCCGCCACCGCGGGCAACACGCGGTCAAACAACGCGCCAATGGTTTCGCCGTCGAGAAAGCGCGTTGTTTCCGGCACGATGCCGTCGAACACGCCGAGAAATGCCGCTTCGATATCCTGCTGCGGAATGTTGCTGAGCTTGCCGCCGCGAATTTCCTGCCATGCCGGCTCGATGTCGAGCTCGATCTGCTGACCGGTCTCGGCCAATACGCGTTGCGCGGTTTCGACCGTGCGCGGCAAGCCACTCACGATCACCCGATCGAACTGGACTTGCTGCTCGGCGAACACGCGGCCTGCCGCGCAGGCCTGTTCGCGGCCGTTCGCATTCAACGGCACCGTTTCCGGATCGATCGCGCGGCCGGAGTCGTCGAAGTAGGTTACGTCGCCGTGACGCATCAGGAAGATGCGGCGGCGTTTGGGGAGTTGATATTCAGGCATCGTCCCTTCGTTCACTTATGTTTACTTGTAGACAGGAGCGCGTTTTTCGAGGAACGCTGAAATCCCTTCGAGACCGTCGCGATGGTGCAGTGAGGCGACGAAGCTGTCGCGCTCAGCGACCAGATGTTCAGCAAGCGGCTGTGCGCCGGCCGCGCCGATGAGCCCCTTGATGCGCGCGACCGAATTCGGCGAAATCTTGCCGAGTTCGTCGGCCCAGGCGACAGCGGTGTCGCGCACGGTGCCGGTCTTCGCTAGCTTGTTGACGACACCGAGATCGTATAGACGCGAGGCGCCGATCGGTTTGCCTTCGATCAGCACTTCGGTCGCCAGTTGACGCGGCAAGGCTTGCGCGAGAAACCACGAGCCGCCGCCATCGGGTGTAAGACCGACGCGGGCATACGACATCACGAACTTGGCGTCTTCCGCCGCGACGATCAGATCGCACGCGAGTGCTAATGAAAATCCTGCACCGGCTGCGGCGCCATCGACGGCGGCGATCACCGGCTTCGACGAAAGACGCAGCGCCGAAATCCATTCGCCGAGCAGATCGATGCTTTCGGCCTGCACCGACGGATCCTTCGCGCGGTTTTCCAGCAGACGGTTCAGATTGCCGCCGGCACAAAAGAAATTGTCCGCGCCGGTAATTACGACGGCGCGGATCGACGGATCACGCTCCACCGATTCGAGCGCTTCGATGCCCGCGGCATACATGTCCGGATGCAGTGCATTGCGTGCGCCGGGGTTCGACAGCGTGAGGACCAGCGTCGATTCGCTTTCGGTCGGGCGTGAGGTCAGCAGTTCGGCGCTCATTGTTGTGTCTCCGTTTGAGTATCGGCAGCGTCGCGTTGCGTCAGCGACAGGCCAAGTTGCGCGCGCCGTGCAAGCCAGGGCGACGGGCGATAGCGTGGATCGCCGAGCACGCTGAAGATATTGCGCAAGATGGTGAGGATCGTCTTCGCGCCCAATGTATCGCCGAGTGCGAGCGGTCCGCGCGGGTAGCCGAGGCCTAGCGTCACCGCGAGGTCGATGTCCCCCGGCGTCGCGATCTGTTTTTGCGCGATATCGCAGCCGATGTTGACGATGGTCGCCACGACGCGTTGCGCGACGAAGCCGGTTGAATCGCGAATCACCGTGACGGGAACGCCATCCGCGGCAAACAGTGCGTGCGCGGTCTCGCGTGCGGCGCGACTGGTAGCGGGTGTTGTCATCAGCGTGCGGCGCTGCGCGGCGGCCAGCGGGAAGAGGGCGTCGATAGCAACAACGCGAGTTGCATCGAGTGCTTCGTCGACGGAGGCGGTAGTCGCGTCATGACCGAACGGTGTCACGACGATCAGCGAGTCCGCTGCGGGCACCGCGCCTTCGTCGAGTTTGACGCCAGCTTTGGCGACGAGTTGCACGACGGCTTCATGCGCCTCCGGATAGCGCTTGCTGACCCACACGCTGTGCGGCAGTTCAGTCGGCGCGGGCGCTTCCGCGGGAACTTGCTGCTTACCGTCTTCATAGCGGTAAAAGCCTTCGCCTGTTTTGCGGCCGATCAGCCCGCCCGCAAGCCGAGTGCCTGTGATCGGCGACGGTGTGAAGCGCGGTTCTTCATAGAACTGGTGATAGATCGATTCCATCACTGGATGCGATACATCGAGCGCGGTCAGATCGAGCAGTTCGAACGGGCCGAGGCGAAAGCCTGCCTGCTCGCGCATGATGCGGTCGATGTCGGCAAAACTCGCCACGCCTTCGCCGGCTACCCGCAGGCCTTCGGTATTCATGCCGCGGCCGGCATGATTGACGATGAAGCCGGGCATGTCTTTCGCACGCACCGGCGTGTGGCCCATGCGTCGCGCGAGTTCCATCAGCGCGTCGCCGACGGCGGGATCACTGCGCAGGCCGTCGATCACTTCGACGACCTTCATCAACGGAACCGGATTGAAGAAGTGATAACCGGCCACCCGCGATGGGTTCGTGCAGCCCGCCGCAATCGCGGTAATCGACAACGACGACGTGTTCGACGCCAGCACGCAACGGCCACTCACCACCGTTTCGAGTTCGCGAAAGAGCGCTTGCTTCACATCGAGCTTTTCAACGATCGCCTCGACGACCAGATCGCAATCGGCCAGATCGCCGACGACCTGCGCGCCGCTCACGTTCGCCAGTGCGGCGAGCGAACGGGCCTGGTCGAGCTTGCCTTTGGCAGTCAATTTGGCGAAAGTCTCGGCAAGGTAGTCGCGCGCTGTGCCGATCGCGGCAGGGTTCGTGTCGTAAAGACGTACGGTGAGACCCGCCAGTGCGGCAATCTGGGCGATGCCACGGCCCATTGCACCGGTTCCGACAATGCCGATAGTCTCGATGCTGAAATTGCGAGAGGTCATTGTGATGCTCGACTCCATGGTTATTTTAGAATAGCACGATCGTGCAATTTACTGGATGATTGATCGAAGGCCGCCGCGTTGATTTTGACGGGCGGTCTCAAACAACCCGAAGAAAGGAGACACCCGATGATCAAGCTGTGCGGTTTCGCGCTCTCTAACTATTACAACAAGGTGAAGTTCGTGCTCCTCGAACACGGCATTCCGTTCGAGGAAGTGTTCGTGCTGCCGAGCCAGGAAGTGACCATGCTCGAGCATTCTCCGCTCGGCAAGGTGCCCTATATCCAGACCGAACACGGCGATCTGTGCGAATCGCAGGGCATCGTCGAGTATCTGGCCGCGCGTTTTCCCGACAAGGCAATTTTCTCCGCTGATCCGTGGGAAGCGGCCAAAGAGCGCGAACTGATCATGTTCGTGGATGTGCATCTCGAACTGACCGCGCGCAATCTTTACAAGGAAGCATTCTTCGGCGGCACCGTGACTGACGCGACCAAGGGGCGCGTCGAGAAGCTGCTCGCGCATCACATTGCCGGCTTCAAGCGGATTGCGAAGTTCGGGCCGTATCTGTGCGGCGAGCGCTTCAGTGTCGCCGACGCAGCGGGGTTTGTGAGCTTGCCGCTGGTGGGCATGGCGACGCAGACCATCTACGGCCGCGATTTTCTGCTCGACGCCGGCGTGGACTGGAAAAGCTATGTGAAGGCGATCAACGCCCGACCGGCCGCGCAGCGCGTGACCGATGATCGCAAGGCGTATATCGCGGCCTCGCGTCCGGCTTGAGGCGTGGCGGTGGCGTTGCGTGCGAAATGAGCTCGGGCGTGCAACGCACGCATGGGCCGCTGCGCGCGATGGCGAGGAACGTGGGTTCGTTCGCAGCATCGCGCGGGGCGTCCTAGAGCCGCGCCAGCCGGTCGAGCGCCGTGGCGAGGGTGGCTTCCTGCTTGGCAAAGCAGAAGCGCACCACGCCCGATTCATGCGCCTCGTGATAGAACGCCGAAACGGGAATTGCCGCGACACCGATCTCGCCGGTCAGCCATTGCGCAAATTCGGCTTCGGGCAAATCGCTGATCGCCGAATAGTCGACGCACTGAAAGTAGGTGCCCGTGCAAGGCAGCAGCCTGAAGCGTGAATTCGCGAGGCCGGCGCGGAAGTAGTCGCGTTTCTTCTGATAAAACGTGGGGAGATCCAGATACGGTGCCGGATCCTTCATATATTCCGCGAGGCCGACCTGCATCGGCGTGTTGACCGTAAACACGTTGAACTGGTGCACTTTGCGGAATTCAGCCGTGAGCGCGGCGGGCGCGGCCACGTAGCCGATCTTCCAGCCGGTGACGTGGTAGGTCTTGCCGAAGCTCGACACCACGAAACTGCGCTGCGCCAGTTCCGGATAACGCGCCACGCTTTCGTGCGGCGCGCCGTCGTACACCATGTGTTCGTAGACTTCGTCGGACAGAATCAGCACGTTGGTGCCGCGCACGATTTCTTCGAGCTTGCGCATATCTTCCGCGCGCCAGACCGTGCCGGTCGGATTGTGCGGGGTGTTGATCAGCAGGAGCCGCGTTTTCGGCGTGATCGCGGCGGCGAGCTTGTCGAACGGGATCGCGTAGTCGGGCGCGTCGAGCGTGACGAATACCGGCTTGCCGCCGGCCAGCTCGATCGATGGCAGGTAACTGTCGTAGGTCGGCTCGACCACGATCACTTCGTCGCCCGGATGCACGGTACAGAGAATCGCGGTCAGCAGCGCCTGGGTGGCGCCTGCCGTCACGGTGATCTCGCTGGTGGCGTCGTAGCGGCGGCCGTACAGGTTGGCGATCTTGTCCGAAATCGCCTGACGCAGCGGCGCGGCGCCGGCCATCGGCGGGTATTGATTGTGGCCGTCGCGCATGGCGCTCGCGACCGCGTCGACAATGCGGGGGTCGCAACCGAAGTCGGGAAAGCCCTGGCCGAGGTTCACCGCGCCTTTTTCGGCGGCGAGCGCGCTCATCACGGTGAAAATCGTCGTGCCGACGTCCGGCAGGCGGGACGGAAACGAGGGACTCATGGGCGTGTCGTGCGGTGCATTCATGGCGCTGTCCGGAGCGTGGTCGAGTGAGTTGGTGAAAGACGTCGTTCGAAAAGGACGAAGCCTGATTGTAGGGAATCGTGGCCCTGCGTGCGCGCAGTCGGCCCGACGTTGGCCATCCGGCCAGGGGTCATACGGGCGCTGGCTCGTGTGCCGCGCTCACGCAGACGCTGACGAACGGCGCAGGCTGCGCAATCTGGAAACCGAAGTCACGCGCAATCCGCTTGGCCAGTTTCAACACCGCGCGGTCTTTCGACACCAGCCAGTCGGCTTGCGCCGCGTGCGCGAGTTCGAGGAATTTCTGGTCGTCGCGGTCTTTGCATTTCGGCAACGGCCTGGCATCTTCCGCGGGCGCAGCGGGTTCGACCAACTGCGTGAGGCGTGCAACGACGGCAAGCGCCGCCGCCTTGTCCACATTGCGATGCACGAATTGTGGGTAGTCGAGCACGTAGGTAAGTTCGGCGAGGCAGCGCGCGTCGATCAGCGCGGAGAGTGCGCCACTTTCGAGCGCGGCGCGGATCGGCCGCGTGTGCGGATCGTCGAACACGAGAATATCGATCCACACATTGGAATCGAGGACGACGCGCAGAGCGCCGTGTGAGGCATGGGAACCGGGCATTCGTTACAATCTGGCTTTCGTCTTTGACCGCCAGGCACGGCGTGCCTGCAAGCCTCTATGATAATCGTTCTGTCGCCGGCGAAATCGCTCGACTACGAAACCCCTCCGCACGTCAAAAAGCACACGATCCCCGATTTCGTCGACGATGCGGCCGAATTGATCGGCGGATTGCGCCTTTTGTCGCCGCAGCAGATCGGTTCGTTGATGAGCATTTCGGATCAACTCGCGCACCTCAATTTCCAGCGTTACGCGGAATGGTCGCCCAGTTTCGGCACGCACAACGCCAAGCAGGCCGTGCTCGCGTTCAACGGCGATGTGTACGAAGGCTTCAATGCCAGAACGTTGTCGTCGGCCGATCTGGATTACGCGCAGAATCATGTGCGCGTGCTTTCCGGCCTGTACGGTTTGTTGCGTCCGCTCGATCTGCTGCAACCGTACCGCCTCGAAATGGGCACGCGCTTTGCCAATACGCGCGGCAAGGATCTGTACGCGTTCTGGGGTGAACGGATCACGCAGGCTTTGAACGCGCAATTGAAGAAGCGCGCTGCCGCCTCACGCGTGTTGGTCAACTGTGCGTCGGGTGAGTACTTCAAGTCGGTCAAGCCCAAGGTGCTCGAAGCGCCGATCATCACGCCGGTGTTCGAAGACTGGAAGGGCGGCCGCTACAAGATCATCAGTTTCCACGCAAAGCGCGCACGCGGTCTGATGGCGCGCTACGCGGTCGAAAACCGTCTCGACAAGCCCGAGCAACTGAAGGCCTTCAACGCCGAAGGCTACGCGTTCGACGCCGAAGCCTCGAACGATTCCACCTACGTATTCCGCCGCCGCATCGCTGACTAAGCGATCGCCGCGCACACAAGCAGGGAAGAACATCATGACGTTATCGATTACGAGCAACTTCGATGCGGGCGCGATCGAAGTGCTGGCCTGCGAAGACGCCGGCAACATCCGTTTGCGCGTGCGGCCCGACAGTCAGGCCGAGTTCGCGCAGTGGTTTTATTTCCGGTTGTCCGGCGCGGCCGGCGAGCGCTGCGTGATGACCTTCGAAAATGCTGCGGCGTGCGCTTTCGCCGAAGGCTGGCGCGACTACCAGGCAGTGGCAAGCTATGACCGCGTGAACTGGTTCCGCGTGCCGACTTCCTACGACGGCCGTGTGTTGACGATCGACCACACGCCGGATTTCGACCGCATCTACTACGCGTATTTCGAGCCGTATAGCGAGGAACGTCACTCGGAGTTTCTCGGCGCGATCCAGCAGATGCCGCAGGCCACGCTCACAGAGTTGGGCAGGACCGTCGAAGGCCGGCCGATGTCGCTGCTGACGCTTGGTACTCCGCAAACCGGCGACACGCCCAAGAAGAAGATCTGGCTGATCGCGCGTCAGCATCCTGGTGAGACGATGGCTGAATGGTTTATCGAAGGTCTCGTCAAGCGTCTCGCGGGTTGGGGCGATTGGGCGGGCGATCCGGTGGCGCGCAAGCTCTACGATCACGCGGTGTTCTACATCGTGCCGAACATGAATCCGGATGGCAGCGTGCACGGCAATTTGCGCACTAACGCGACGGGCGCGAACCTGAACCGCGAATGGATGGAACCGGACGCCGCGCGCAGTCCCGAGGTGCTCGTGGTGCGTGATGCGATTCACGCGACCGGTTGCGACCTCTTTTTCGATATCCACGGCGACGAGGCGCTGCCGTACGTGTTCGTGGCCGGCTCCGAAATGCTGCCGGGTTTCACCGAGCGGCAGGGCGAGGAGCAGAAAGCGTTCATCGAAGCATTCAAGCATGCGAGCCCGGATTTCCAGGACAAGTACGGCTACGCCGCGAGCAAGTATCGTGAGGACGCGCTCAAGCTGGCTTCGAAGTACATCGGCAACGAATTCGGCTGTCTGTCGTTGACGCTGGAGATGCCGTTCAAGGACAACGCCAATCTGCCGGACGAGCGGGTGGGTTGGAACGGGGAGCGTAGCGCGTCGCTGGGCGCCGCCATGCTGCAGGCTATTTTGCGACACGTGGAGACGTTCGCGTAACTGGACGCCGCATAAAGAAACGGGGCACACACTCTGGAAGTGTGTGCCCCGTTTTTTGCTGGGTGCGAGCCAAATTCGTAGTGCGGACCCGTTGACGCGGCCTTCGCTCTTGTCCGCTATTGAGTCTTTTTCGCTGGGGACTTCTTCGCGGTCGATTTGCTCGCAGACTTACCTGAAGACTTGCTGGAAGTTGCTCGCGAAGATTTTCCCGAGCTTGCCTTCGAGGAATTGCCGGTTGCTTTCTTCGTAGTTTTACCGCTGGCCGAGTGCTTGCCCTTCACACCCTTATGCTTGCCCGAGGACGCTCGCGATCCCGTTGACCCGGTGCTGTGCGCACGGGCCGGCGGCACCGGATCGTTCCAGCTGAACGCCAGCATCTGGGCGCCCACATAGCCGCAACGGAATTTGAGATCGGCTGGATCTCCACCGCCGCTCTGGCGGATACCGAGGCCCTCGACGGTAACGATGTTGTCCACCTTGACGCGCTGCTTGCCTTCGTCGAACGAATCGTTCCAGGGCGTGACTGCCGCATGCGCGCTGTCGAAGGAGCTGGGCGGAAATTCGACATGGTCGAAGGCGGTCGATGTGCTTGCAACAAAATTGCCATGGGCAGCGCAGTCCGCGACTAGCGGGTCCGCATGCATGTCATTGACAAATTTGTTGACGAGATCGTTGTGCTGTTCGAGTTGATCGGCGTATGCGGGAGCAGTGCAAATGAGCGAGAGACTCGCTGCAAATGTTGCTAACCGGCCGACCAACCGCAGCAATCGGCGCGGTACGTTGGTGCGATCCATCTAGTTCGTTAGACGCTAATAAGACATGAGGCACGTAAGATGCCTGGCGAGAGGGATGAGTTCAATCCTGACACAAATATTTTGTCCTGTCGTGGTGCGGGGACTCAGGCGCTTTATGTGCCGGGATGGCAGATTGCCGTCGATACGTGCTCGATGCCGCGCCCGTGTCAGGTGCGTGGCCCGCCCAATCGATATCGACGCACATCATAAGTGGTAACCCACGCAGGGCGGTAGACCGCGATCAATGCCGTCGACATGCCCGTGAACCAGGCTTCGCCAGTGGCGAGCAGAAGCACGCTGAACGCGTAGCCGACCGGCACCACGGTCATTGAACCGTCTGCGAGTGTGATGTGAACGCCGAGCGCCGCGGCCGCCGTAAGCGACACGGCAATGGCGGGTGAGACAAAACCCTGGCCGAAAATGAACACGAAGAGGTTACGCGGCAGCCAGGCGATGCTGGCGCGTTGGATCAAGGTCGAGATACCGACAGGCAACGCACCGAACACGAGGAAAGTCAGTGCAATGCCCTGCCAGGGGGCGTCGAAGACGACAGCGGCGAGACCGGTGACGATCGCCATGGCGATCAGCGCCAGTGCCCAATCGAATAATGTGACAACCAGCGTGGCGCCGAGCAGATGCATGACAGTACCGTCGTCGAGCCACGCGTTGCTCGCCCACAGCACGGACACCGCAACGATGATTGCGAGCCAGACGTGCTGGAGTGTGCCGTCCTGAAGTCGTTTGAAAGGATTTTTCCACAGCGCGAGCGCGACCACTATCGCAGTGGCGATCCAGCCACCGACAGCGACCCAGAACGGAAGCGGTGTGTAGAGGAAACCCATGTATCTCATATTACTCGTTGGACGAGAAAAGGTGTGAGCGGATTCCATGCCAGCCGGCGCGAACGCCGCGAGAAAACGCGCGTTTCGATTCTGGCGCGCGCGCCGGCTGACGTTATGCCGAATCTTGCGTGACCGGTTCCGCCGTCAACTCGGCGGGCGCATCGCCGTATGGCGTGCTCGGTTCGGCCGCTATTGGCAGCGTGTCGGCCGTGTCGTTCGCTGGCAACGGATATTGGAAGCGCCGCAGTGTGCGGCGCCGCAATGGCACCACTCCGGCTTGCCCCATTACCGGACGAACCTGACCTCCGCCATCGTTGCGCAGTACTTGCAAGTGAGCCGACAGCCAGCCGTTGTACAGCGCGACCGCGGCGGCGCGGTTAGGCGCTCCGAGTTGCTGAAATATGCTGGTCAGATGGATCTTGACGGTGCCTTCACTGATGCCGAGCGTGCGCGCAATCATCTTGTTGGTGCTGCCCATGTGGACGCAGCGCATGATCTGCTCCTGGCGGGGCGACAGGCCGTTGGAAAGTTTGGCCCGGCGTGGTGGTGGACTCTTTTCATCGAACGGCCGGATGGTGGCATCCGGCGGTAGCGGAGGATTGAGCGCCAACGCGCCGGGCGGCACATAGTGACCGCCCAGCAGCACCATCTCGAAAGCGCGCACGATCAGGCATGGGTCGGTTTCGCGCGGAATCACGCCGAGCACACCTTCGTCCATGAGATCCCGTACGACGGTTGGAGAGACCTTGTCGGTCAGCACTGCAATGCGCAGGTCCGGGTAATGGCTGAGCAGATGACGGGTGTCGTCGACTGACATCCAGTCCTGCCAGTCAATCACGAGCAGGTCGGGACGCAGACGCTTGAGCGTACGTTCAACCTGACGCCAATCCTGTGCTTCGTTAAAGCGCGCTAGCCGGTCGATTTGCCGCAGCAGTGCTTTGAGTCCATCGCGTCGTTCCGCGTCTGAGTTGAGTATTGAGAATCGCATGCCGTGTCTCCAGATGAATCGGGCGAGGTGGCGCGATGCGTGTGGGCCGGCGAAGGTGCCGGGCGCATTGCGATGCACCACCGGCACTATGATGACAAATTCCCTTCGGTTTGACCCCCTGTCCAAAAGGCATAGGAGGAATGACATAAAAAAAGCCCCGCACGCGGCGGGGCTTTCTGATGTCGACGGCGGCGCAATGACGCCGGCGCTGGCGGGTCAGTGGAAATGCGGTTGCGCGGGCTCCGCGTCCTCCGGCATCTCGGCGTGGACGATTTCGCCGAGCGGGTCCGCATAGAGCGGCACACCGCAGTCATCGCAATATTCCGGCTCGAAGCGGCCCGAGTGGCGGCGCACGTCTGTCACGCCGGTTTCCTTGAGCAATGCGACGATTTCTTCGAGTGGGTCGTCTGACGCAGCGGTCTCTTGCGGTTCTTCGTCGATGCCGGGCTTGCCGTTCTCGCGGCCGTAAAGCGGCCATACGACGCCGTAGATCACATCATTGCTGCCGCGGCGCGTGAAGCCGACGCGGTATTCGTCGATACGGCGCTCGCCGAACCCTGCGACAACCGCGCGCAGTTCCTGTGGCGCCGCACCGATTGTGTCGAACAGGTAGCGGACGGCGGTGCGTACCGTGTGAGGGCGCACCCGTTCGTCGGCGTCGCGGCAGGCCGAATAATAGGCATCCGGCAGCAGACACTCGAACTCACATCCGGGCAGCACCAGCGACAGATTGGCGCCGCCTTGCGTTGCCCATTGTTCGAGGCATTGACCACGCTCAATCCGGCTGCCGTTTTCTTCTTCCTGCCAGCGAAACGCCGGCTCGCCTACCGGCGCCGCGACCACAGCCAGCAGAAAGCGCGGGTCGGCCAGGATGGGCGAGGTTTCCGGCAGCTCGCCAAAATTGAGTTTGACGTTGCCACCCGCCATGGCTGCTTGAGCGAGTTGCTGGGCAATGCGCCAGGTTTCGACGTGGTGACGCGGCAGTTGGTCGATGCTGTACAGGAACGGCACCATGGCCACACGCGTATTTGCCGCGAGCACGTGCGCTTGCAGGTGCGCGCGCAGCGCGTCGGCTGCGTCCACTTTGAGCGGGCCGGAAGGAATCATGTAGCGAGTCCAGGCCAGCACGGGCGCGGCGATCAGCAGCGCTTCATAAGGAGCGCCTTCATGGTCGACGATGAACGACTCGCTGTGCGTTTCCGCCATGTCGGCGAGTGCGCCGTAAGCATCGGGATGATTCTGCTGCAGATGATCGAGCGCGGCGTCCAGCGTAGTCTGGTTGGCGTTACGGACGATCTTGGTCAGCAGCGCATCGAGCTTCGCTTCCCAGAAGCGGTCTTCGGTGCGGCTGCCCGACGCGAAAAGCGCGAGCGAGAGACCGACAAGCTTGTCGGCATCGGGGGGGAGACGTTTGGCGATTCGCGAGCGCATAAATCCGGAAATTGGGAGGCACAGAACCTTATATTCTAGTCTTTTCTATGCCGCCATATTATTTGGCTGACTATGCCGGATGGATTGGGACGTTTCCACATTAAAAATAAGCCCCTTGCGGGAGGCGCCAGATGCGTTGCGCGGCGTCTTGGCCGGATGATATAAGACATGCCCAGGGGTGTGGCTCGCTCCTATACTGACCACCGTCGGCGGGCGACTGACAAGCGTATGCCTATTCGTCGCTGTGGTCTGGCACAACAGGAGATTCATAGTGAAATCGGACCAACTGATTGAACGTCTCGCTGCAGTGTTCGCGTTGATCATATTGGTAGGTGGCTCCCTGCTGGTGCTTGCGCCTTTTACAACAGCGCTGTTGTGGGGCGCCATTCTCAGTTATAGCTCGTGGGGCCTGTACCGGCGGCTCACTACAGCGGTGGGGGGGGCGGCGAAAGCTCGCCGCGACGTTGATCGTGCTCATTATTCTGATTGTGGTGCTTGGCCCGTTCGTCTATGCGGGCTTTGCCTTTGGTGCGCACGTTCACGACATCGTCGCGTTGGTACAGAGGCTCTTCGAGGCTGGCTTGCCGGATTTGCCGCCGTGGGTTGGACGAATCCCGCTGGTTGGCTCGAACATCGAGACGTTCTGGGCGAACGTAACGAGCAGCAACTCTGAACTGATCGCGCAAATGCGTGCGCTTGCGGCGCCGGCCGGCAAGTGGATTCTGGCGGCTGCGATTGCCGTTACGCACGGTTTGGGTTTGTTGGCGCTGAGTATCGTGCTCGCGTTCTTCTTTTATACCGGGGGGGAGGGCGCGGCGGCCTGGTTGAAGGCGGGCATGCGCCGCATCGCTGGCGAACGCGCCGATTACTTGTTGGCACTGGCGGGCAGCACGGTGAAGGGCGTGGTCTACGGGATTCTCGGCACGGCGCTTGTGCAAGGCATTCTTGCCGGCTTCGGTTGCTGGATCGCGGGCGTCCCGGCGCCGGCGCTGCTTGGGCTGGCGACGTTCTTCCTCTCGGTGATACCGGGTGGCCCGGTGGTCGTCTGGTTGCCCGCGGCGATCTGGCTGTATCACGGCGGTGCAACTGGCTGGGCGATCTTTCTGGTTGTGTGGGGTGTGTTGGTCGTCGGCATGTCCGACAACGTCATCAAGCCGATCCTGATCGGCAAGAGTAGTGACATGCCGTTGATCCTGGTGATGCTGGGCATCCTTGGCGGTGCGTTTGCTTTCGGCTTCCTTGGTGTATTCATCGGCCCGACGTTGCTGGCGGTTGCCTATACCGTGCTGCACGATTGGACGATCGGCGCCCCGCCAGCGGATGCTCTGGCGCCCGACGTGAAAGTGCCTGTTGTCGATGAGCCGGTGCGCATAGAAAAGGCACCTTGAAATAAATTCCAGATATGGCTTGCAAGGGGCCGTCCGGCTCGCTAGAATCTCGCTCTTTCGTGCTTCGGACACCGGGGCACGGGAAGCGGGAGAGCCAGCAGTGGCAAGGCTTTGCGCGATGTGGGCGGGTTCAGGAAGTTAGAAAAACCTGTTGACGGCGTAGCGAATGTTCTACATAATCTCGTTTCTCTGCTGCTGATGCAGCGACGCAGAACGAAGCGGTGCCGGGTGGTTGTGATGTTGACGACGCGTGGTGCTGGTCCGGTAGTGAATGCGTAATCGATCTTTAAAAATTAACAGCCGATAAGTGTGGGCGCTTGATGCGCGACGCGCCGGTGGATCCTTCGGGGTTTGCCGGAAGCGAAAGTATCAAGTCTCACACGAGTATTAAAGGAAGGTTTTCCTGTCGGGGTGGATTCACGCCGGCAGGTTAATCATTCGTCAGTACGTT
>NZ_JBNPVS010000014.1:0-181936 GCF_050434225.1 Paraburkholderia sp. GAS32
GCGAACTTTTCGCCTGCCACGCAGGGATGGATACCCGAGATCTTCTGGATTCCGGTGCCGAACATCCGGGTCGGCCTGCAATACACGCATTTCACTAAATACCTTGGATCCCGATCCAATTACGACGGCACCGGGCGAAACGCATCGGACAACGACACGCTGTTCGTCTATTTATGGGCGGCGTACTGGTGACATCGATGCCGGTGTTTCCCACGCAAGTTAGTCGTACTTGCCCCTGGAATAAAAGGAAGGTGCCTTGCGTTTTTGCAGTATCGGCGGAAGCGAGGGCGTTGAAATACGTACTCATTGCGCTGCGCTTTGTCGCGCAGCCTTTAAGGGCGGTAAGCGCAGTCTGGAGGTTCGTGACATGAAAACGTTGGCGCAAATCATCTCCCTTGGGATGCTGCTTGCAGGATCGGGCTGTCACGAAATGGACCGGTCAAGGGCGGTCGATAACCCGGCAGTGGCCGGCAAGACCATTGCTCTGCAGGTCTGCTCGAACTGTCATGGCGTGAACGGCGTTTCGGTATCGCCGGCCTTTCCCAAGCTGGCGGGGCAACGAAAGGAATACATTGTCGATCAATTGACGGACTTCAAGACGCATGCCCGATCAGACCCGAACGCCAAGAGATTCATGTGGGGCTTTACGCACCTGAGCGAGGCGCAAATTGACGAACTTGCCGCATATTTTTCCAGTCAGAAGCCGGCTCTGGGTGAATCCGGCGACCAATCGCTGATTGGCGAAGGCAAAGCGATTTTTGTGTCTGGGTTGCCGGACAAGGGCGTCGCAGCATGCGTTTCGTGTCACGGCCAGCATGGCGAGGGAATGAATCAGTTTCCGCGGCTCGCCGGTCAACACGCGGACTACATCATCAAGCAGCTATTGGTTTTCCAGCGCGACACCGCTCAAAGACCTCGCGGTGAGATCATGAAGGAGGTCTGCGGCAATATGTCGGAGCAGGATATGCGCGCCGTAGCGGCCTTCGTGGAAGCGTTTCCTCCAGAGACGGAGGCCGCGGCCAACCCGCCGACAGATCAATGAGCAAGGTTCCTTATCTATCGCTGCGCCCGTGGGCGTGGCGATTCAGACTACAGGACGTGCCGTTCGATACCATTGTCTGTGCCACGTCTGTCCTGACCAGCCATCACCGCCCGCCGCGTTGCGACGTGGATCACAGGCCTCGGCAAGTGATCATCACGGTTTCGCGATGCGTGGTGTCCGCGCGCCCGCTTGCCTGCCAGTCTTCGATGTGCCGTTCAGCGTAGCCTTGATGCTACTTCCGGCGACTTCGATCGCTTGCTGGACGGTGTTGTGCATGGTGTCGTAAAGCGTTTTGCTGGAGCTGATGGTCGACTCCACCGCAGCGACGACTGCCTCCGAACCTGCCGGCGCACTTTCCAGAAAACCTTCGACAATCGTCCGGACGTCTAGGTCGTGCGTTTTGTATTGTGTGCCCACAGCCGCAGCAAAATCCGCCAGCGTGGATGCGATGATGCCGTACAGATCACGGTTGTATGTCTGGACCGTTTCACCTGCGACGCAAGCGCTGTTTGCGGGGCGCTGGACGGCAGTGCCTTCAGTGCGTGTTCCTGCCCACCAGTTAACGTCGATCGGGTGGTCCGGAGATTCAGCTCGACCAGCTTCTGCTATCCGTCGAAGGTCTTGCTCGCTAGAACGAACATCGTATCGAGGCTAGCCTTTTGCGTTGACGCGAGTTGTTCGGGTGACAACAGATTCATTGATGTGCTCCTGAGAAGCGCCGCAACGCTCGCCAGACAACAGGATGAACAGGTTCGTGCGGCAAGATGGCGTCGAGCAGGCAGGCCCGATGTGTGTTGCATCGAAACCCGTCGCTATGGAACCTTAAGTACGGCGCATGAAGCAGGACTTTGCTTGCCTTTGCGATGTGGCGCTCGATCAGGCGCCGATCGAACCGCGCATTATGCAGGGATCGGACGGCAAAGCGATCGACGCAAGTGTCACTTATCGGATCCGCGCGGCAGCCTTGAGAACCGAGTGACCGTTGATGGTGATCAAAGGCCGTTGTTGCCCGTGCGCGAGCTGTTCCAGCGTGACGAGTTGACGTTCGAGAAGGGCTTCGAGATCCGCACGGTCCAGGTCGATTGAGTCTGGAGCGTCCTTGAGCAGCATCAGGGTTGCGAATTCATGAGGACTCGGCATCTTCGTCGCCTTGCTTGTAGGGGCTGCATTCGCTGGGAACTTGATCTGTCGCCGTCCCGCTGGGATACGGATCACTCCATCAATCGCGGATGCGGGACGTCTGTGCTGACTGGGTACGTGTCGCACCCAGAGGAATTCACTTTATGCTGTCTCCGGCCAATGATCAATATATGGCATAAATTTTTTTGAGATGGCCGTGTTCGCCGGAGCTAGGTCCGGGTAAACATGGAACGTCGCCGGTGTTGGGGCAGGCCGTGCTCCGTGCAAACGATCTCTCATCGTGTCTTTCCACTCCAACTATCTGGAGGAAGTCGCGTTAGACTGGCCACACTATACGATCCGCGCTCCTTCTGCTGGCGGACGTTTCCGCAGAGAAAAACCGCAGGGGATCTTGGGTGCCTGCCGAGCCCAAGAAGATTTGAGCGGCCGGTGCTTGGGCGCGATGACGTCTGGCCGCTAAGGCGCGGCAGGCCAGTGGTGAGAGTCACATAGGCAACGATTTTGCGCCGGGGATCTGGATCATGATAACTACGTTCACGCTGATCGATCTCGCTGGCTCTATTGCCCTGCTGCTGCTGGGCACCCAAATGGTCCAGACCGGCATGCAGCGCGCGTTCGGCGCCGGCCTTCGGTCACTGCTGGGTCGGACGCTGCACGGAAGAATCTGCGCCTTCCTCGGCGGAATGGGCGCGACGGCGGTCTTGCAAAGTACTACCGCAACCGGACTTATGACTGCCGGCTTCGCTGCCGAGGGGCTCGTCGACCTTGTCCCCGCCCTTGCCGTCATGCTCGGCGCGAACGTCGGTGCGACATTGATCGTGCAAGTGATGTCGTTTGACGCCGCGGCCGTCTCGCCGACCCTCTCACTGACCCTCTCACCGGCCCTGATCCTGGTGGGCGCGCTGATGTTCCGCAAGGTATCGAACGCACGTGCACACGATCTGGGCCGCATGTTCATCGGTCTGGGCCTGATGCAGCTCGCGCTGCACCAGTTGCTCGTGTTGATGACGGACTACGAGGATGCCCCCAGTCTTCGCATGCTGCTGGGCGACGCGTCCACCGTACCGCTAGCCGATGTTCTGCTGGCTGCCGGCTTGACCTGGGCGGCGGATTCGAACGTTGCGGCCGTTCTGCTCATCGCGTCGCTTTGCGCGCAGAACGTGGTTCCGCCTGATACAGCTTTTGCACTGGTGTTGGGTGCGAACCTCGGCACTGCAATCAAACCCGTGCTGGAAGGGGGCGCGCCAAACGATCTCATATCGAAGCGACTGGCGGTTGGTAATCTGCTCACGAGGGCAGTCGGCGTTGTGGTGGCGCTCGCAGCGCTCGGGCCAATCGGCCGCTTCATGGTCACCATCGAGCCGGACAATGCGCGAGTGGTTGCGGATTTCCATACGCTGTTCAACCTGGCTCTCGCCTGCGTGTTCCTGCCGTTGGTTTCCCACTATGCGAATCTTTTAAGCCGACTACTGCCGCCGCTCGTGGCGGTCACCGACCCGCCGCGGCGGCCCTTCGGCGATCCCGCCGCAAGGCAGATCCCAATGGAGGCGCCCGGCGACGCGGCACGCAAGGCACTTCGGTTCGCAGATGTCCTCGGCGGGATGCTGTCGGGCACCCGTGCCGCGCCGGTTGAACGCGACCGAAAACTGGTCGCGGACATCCGTCGGCGCGACGATATTCTGGACAGCCTAAATAGCGCGACCAAGACCTACCTGACGCCGCCTGATCCCGAGCCGCTTGCGGATCATGATCATCGGCGTCTGAATGAGAGAGAACTCGTGGCGTATCGCGAGGAGAGCGATGGAATCGAAATACGGGAAGGCAGTGGCCACTCGCTCGAACACGTCGGCGCTGACGGGAAGACGCAGACGTATTACCCTGCAAGGTCACTTTGGCTCACCCTGCAGGATCTCCTGGTCGTTCAACAGCTGGAGCCTGCAGGGGGAGAAACGCAATCCACGCTTGCTACCTATATCCACGGGACCGCGTGCGTGGACGACTATCGCCTGTCCATCATTGGTGAATCCGGGAACGATACACGTACGATCCAGGTCTCGTTTGCGGCTCGGGAAATCGCCATGGCAGACCAGCAAGGCCTTCGCGAATGGCAGGACGAGGTCGGCACTACCTTCGCCGACATTCCGCTTGGCACTGCAAGGCTCGGCTATAACCGCCCAGACCGTGAGATGCAGGTACCTGATCAGTGGTGGGCGTCGTTCCACGTGCCAGAAAGCAGCATGCGGGTGCTTTCCGAGGGTGTTGAGGCCGGCCGGATCACTGCTGTGAAGGTCGGGCTATGCCTGAAGAACGTTTACATGTCCGGCCACGCTGGGGCTGATTTTCCCGGGGAGCCGTGTCTGTTCCTCAGACCGGGCAAGAGCGGCAACATCATGGAATCGCCGGAAATCCCAAGCGGATACGTTGTTCATCTCACGCTCGACCGCGCAAAAGTCAGCCTGCGGCGGCTCGAACAAAACGACAGCACGCACGAGGGTCTGCCGCATCAGGAGCGGACAAACATGACCGAGGCACATGCCATTGGCGCATTGGCGGAGAAGCTAAGCAAGCTGGTCGCCAGCCTGAAATGGCTTGCAGCGCTTATCGCCATCCTGGTTATCGCTTTCGCATTTAAAAACCGATGATCGAGTGGGTGTCCCGCACCGCGTAGTCGTTCAGGAAACCCCCTAATGAGCAACTGTATTGCCGGTCAAGCCGTGTGGATGGATTCACCGCGCGGCTTTCCTGTTTTTGCGTTGACGTTGAGGATGGCACGCGGCTTTCGCATGCAGGCGGCCAGGGCAACTTTCCGGAGATCTCAGATGGCGATGAGGCGGTGACAGAAGGCATAGACGACGGGATTAAATTGGACTGCCGGCAATGTCACCATGTACAACATCGCCGTGCGGTAGCACGCCCGCCGAAGGGCCAGTTTGGACAGCCACGGCGTGGGCGAGCGAAGCGCCTGCGAATTAACGCGTTGTAACGTCAGGCAAGCCGTTGCGAGCGACCAGGCTGCTCGAAGAAAAGATGATCGTCGACTTCAGCGGCGCGCGTCGTTGCGAACGCAAACCGGTGAAATCATGCGAGGGCTTCCGCGCCTAAAAGATACGTCAACGATGCGCCGCGCGGCGCTGTAGCCGGTCAGTAACGCCTCCCCTTCAGTCGAAAAGGACTCTCCACTGGAATCCCCGAGACGTGGCGGCGACAAAATCGCGAGCGATGTCCCGGTTCGTTCAATCCTTACGGCTGCGACATAGGCTGGGATCGACGCTCGCTGGCCCGGTAGGGGCGAATTGAAACTGGACTCCATGGCGACCTCTATCGTGAAACCCTTGTACTGAGAGGTCCGTATCATTCAACCACCCAAAATAGCTAGTCGCGCCGGCACTCACGCACACCGGGCGTTGTCACGTTAAATTGTCCGCGACGTAGAATTGCGGGGGGGCCGACCTCGTCCTCAGAATCCAGACGGATTCTGGGTGAAATCAGTGAGGCGATGCCAAGCGACGAAGCGTGCGCCGAGTTGTTTGCGATAGACCGAAGCGCGCAGCAAATGCCGCTTTTGCGCAAAGTGCTGTCGGATCGGACCGAAGCTCGATAAGAACGCCTGCGTGCGTTCGGGATCGCGAAAGCCTCGCATGCGGCGTTCGCGTTCACGCGTAGGTTGATGACTGTTCTCGACCCGGTTGTTCACCCTGGCACTGGCTCTGACGAAGACGTGTTTGCCGTTGGCCAGTTCGGGGATCTGAGTCTTCGCCGCCGGGTAGCTACGGAGTTGGTCGGTCACGATCTTGCGCGGCAGGGTTTCAACATATGTCCGGTATGCGCCAACTTTTAGATATTCAAGGGCGCGGGACGGAGGTCAGCAACGGATCGAGCTGGATCGGTCGTCGTCGGACTCTGCGCGGCTATGAACGGCCGGCGATGACTTCTCCTCCCAGCTGTTCCAGCATCCGCCACAAACGAATGATAATTTAGCTTGTTGATGGCGTCTTTTTGGCCGCGTAAGCTACCGTCAGACCGTGCGAATGCGGAACTCGCAGGCTGCGGCAATCAGGAAACGTCGGTGCGGGACGGGGGGTATAGCGATGAAAATGTCTCACAGATTAGGAAGCTCCGATACGGCGGGACCGGTGTGGGGGCTTATCTTTGGCATGTTCATGACGGCAATCGGCATAGGCCTCTGGTTTTATGCGACGTTGTCGGTACCCCCGGGACGGCAAGATCAATCGTTGGCCGTAGCGGCGATGCTTATTGGTCTGTTTTTGGCCGTCTACGCGGGGCGCGAACTTTGGCACAATCGTCGGTAGGATCGCCGGTCAGGACTATGGATGTTTCCGATCAGGTCGCTCTGCCCGGCAGGCTGGCGCGCGTACGTCGTTGAGGCGCGCTTCCCGCTAACACTCGCGAAATCCGTTTGCTCTGTCAGCACCGCCCAAGGCCACTGATCTGCATGGTCTCGACAACGTCTAGGCCGGCGTCAAGTAGGACGGGGGAACGGACGCGTCCGCTTTCGGGCCACTCACGGTCAATTGTCCAAAATGGCCGAAAGGCTGTTGAGGGCGGCTACGGACAATTGCGGACAGAGGTTCGCTATAATTTCTCGCTTCCCCAGCCATAACGTCAAAAATGTCTTCCAGGCAAAGCAAGTCTCGCGGTGGCCAAGCCCGCAAGCCTCCGACGAAAACGCTTCTGTTGCCGATGGACCGGTCCTCTGCCAGTAAACGTTCGCTATCGTGTCATCTTGCACTGGCTGCTTGTCGTGACGACCATGGCAATAGCTACCTGATCAACGAGCTCATGCATGCGGTGTACCTGAGCTGGTACCTGCAGCGCGCCGGTCATGGAAATCTGCCGGCCGAGCAGCTCAAGATCGCCGAATATGCCGTTGAGAACACGCTGGCGCGCGCATGTGACCGGTAAATGGCGAATTGCGTCTGATGTCATCAGTGATTTCGAAACGCTGCTTTCGCTCTATGACGCCCAGCTCGCAAGCGCACGACTGCATGAGGTCATGGAAGCCGAGCGACAGCTGAGGCGTTTTCTGACGGGGAAGAGCGACTCCCCGATTTCGATGTCGCCTCAATCGAGGCTCTGGTGAGTGGCTTTCCGTGCGGAAATATATATAGGACTACTGTATTCGTCATAATTATATTAATCAACATTTTTGAATTGGCTTCCTCGAAGTTGTCACGCTTGCAAGGCCGCCACTTCGCTACCAGGCGAGCTGGGATGAATGAGGTTGTCAACGGGTCCGCTTTTTAGAATGCTCGCCGGCCCATACTCGACTACGTCAGCCCCATGACATGGCGTCCGAGAAGGAACCAATTGGTGCTCAGCGAAACAGGAGCATCGTTACGTGCGACCTCGAGCAATTGCCCGATTTCAAGCGGCTCGCGTTGACAGCTTCTGACAGTCCCGGTCCGCGTACTCTCATGTCCTAATAGCATCTCCGGCGACAAAACCGACCATATCCACGTTAGCCGGTTGATACGCATGATTCACAAGCTGCGGCACACTATCTTGGATCGGATTGGCAGGCCCGTCGAGGGTGCTCGAAAGTCGCAGTTCGACCCGCTTCTGCCGTTCGAACCAAGCAAACCAAATGGCAGCTTACTGAGTGTAACAGCCATGTTTGACTCGACCGGAATGACGGTGAAGCTCTGCTTATGCATCACACAGACCGAGCACGGTGAGGGCCGCTCTACGGGTTTCGTCGCTTGCATAAAGCAGAACTACAACGTCGTCTCGTTTCGCGTGGGTAAATGGCTCACTCATGTGATCTGCTATTTTTTGCACATTGTCGATCGAGACGGCAAGCACGCTTTGGCTTAGACGGGTTGCCATGTTGCCCAAAGCGTGCGTCTCAGTCGCAGAGCGTAGATGGATGAAAATCCTCTTGCCGTCCACGATGGAAACGACTTTTCCTTCGTGAATGCCCCTTCCCCATTTGCTTTTAATCCTCATATTCTCTCTGGCTTTTTTTTCATATTTTTCGAAAGGAACAGCAAATATCGCGTCCAGGAAGTGTCGGCCTAATAGGCGACACGATCCACGGGATTTAGGCCGCGTACAGACAAGGGGGACCCGTCTTTCCGTCAACGGACGAGTGTCCGTTGTCGGGCGCAGGCACACTCGAATGTCCGCGTCGTTCCGTCGCTATTGTTTCAGCCACTCTCGAACGCACTTGTCTGTCCGTCTCAGTTAGCCCTCGTTCCTGTCTCCGGCACACAGGCTGGTAACAGCGCAAACACCGGTTCTGGCCGAGGACGCGTCGAAAAGAATCGGCGCGCGAAGGTCCGTTAACCGTGCGACGCCGACGTTTGAATGTCAGCGTGAAAGCTCATGCGAACGGCCGTAGCTGGCCGATCACGGTCCGATGCTGATTGCATAGGGTGCTCGCCAGAAATCGACTCGCGTCGGACCGTCATCGACCCCTTTGAGCCGTTCGGAAACGACTCGTGAGCGGTAGCTTCCGGCCCGACATGAGCCAATCGTTTCACGTCAACTGTAACCTGCACGTTGTAGGCAACCGTTCCCGTGTGGCGCGTGTCTTCGCACAGGGGTTCCGTGAACCAATGTGCAAGCCTAGCCCGGCTTGCCTTCGTGTTCGTCAACCGCAGCGCGAAGCCGATTGAACCCGTCTGCGAATGCAGCCGACGCGTCACGGAATCGAGCAATTGGCATCGGAACGTTGCGTGCGCCGCCGATCGCCGCGAGTTGTATTGTCTGCGCGGCGATGTAGAACCCGGTAAGTGCGTCACCATCGACCGCGACGTCCAGTTTGCATTCCCTATATAGCTCGTTGCGTCGCAGCATGCCGATCTCCATCGTGATTTTCGAAGCACCGCTTGTCACGCCTTCTCGGGCCAAGCTAGCTGATGCTCGCCCATCACCCACTCGTTAGGAGGGGTGCCATCAGCTGTATTTTGGTACAGCCAGCTTCCGCAGACCGTGCAATTCCAGTTGCTGCTGATTTTCGTCATGTGGCTCGGCGGCCCGATTGCACTGACGCCGGAAGGAGCAAGATCGCCATGCGGGGGAACGCTGGATGGCTTGCCAACTAATTCGCGACAGGCATTGCAAGGCTGCATAACTGTCTCCAATGATCTGATTCGAGGAGTCAAATCGCTCGGCCTATGCCGAGTTCTCGTCGCACCACTGGATCGCCCAGCGCTGCGCCGCCTCGATAGCGTCTGCGTCGGAGGGATAGTCGCCGAGGTCGCCTGACCATTTGACCTCGATGGTGTCGGCGCCCAACGAGGCGCGCCGGTAGATCTTTGCACGGGCGTAGTAATGGCCGCCTTCATCAAGAGGCGACGCGTCGATATGGAAGTCCTTGTAGTCGAACTGCATCGTCGCCTCCCAATGGGTGGGGAAATCCTACAGTGCGACACTGCGCACAGCAACCGGTTGGGATACCATTCCGTGGCTGTAGGCTGCGGAATTCAGACGCGTGGAGGCGTGCCTGCGTGTTTCTGCATTCTTGTCAGTCGGATCGGCGACGCGATCACCTTGATCCGTGATCGTGATCGCCGGGATATACCTCACGCACAACAGCGACGAGAGATCGTAGTCGACCCACTTTTGCCCTCCGACTCGGCGCAGCCTCACGGTAATCTCCCAGGGATAAATCGGTCATTCGTGCGGCCGTTCCGGCGGGCGGGGACGTGGCCGTTGCCACCACTCACCCACTACACGTTGACGCCTGATATGGGTTCCAAAAACTGACAGCAGTTGAGAGCCGCGGGCGAACGGCAGCTTCGGCCGTGACGGAACGGCAATGGATCAGCGGATTCGAACGTTGCTGACTGATGCCAAACGGTTGGTTAAAGATAAATGTGTACGGTCAAGGTTGAAGCGGCGCCAGCCGCGTCAGGGCTCGGCAATTCGGAGGACCGTTCGAACTCAGCCTGCGGTTACGGCACTAGGGGCCTTGGTCTTGCCGTTGGTGCATCGGATAAGTCGCACTTATGTCGCGCCTATATTTGACTGATTTGATGCCGAGAATATTTCATCGTAGATTGCAGTCTGCGATGCGGGATCGGCGAGTCGGTGTCACTCGTATCCGGAAGCGCGTTGCCAGGCGGCGCATACAGGAGAAGAACAGGGTCACAGGTAGCGGCTTATTTCGTAATGCGAACCAATATCAACCCGGAGTCAGACAATGAAGATGAAGCTGCTTTTTCCTTGCTCGGCGACGACGCTCGCGTGCGGCCGTGCCTCCATGATGGTTGCAGCGTGCCGAAGCGGCGGCGGTATCAAAGGGCCGACCGATGCCGCCAACGACCCGGTGTCTTGCCAGCTTCACGGGTGCGCGCTCCTCAATATCGTGTCAGAACGTCCGGGCTGACGCCGTTGACCAACGACAGCCGACTACGGCGGCTACCGCTTTTCGTCCACATCGCCAATTTGCCCGCCCGTGCTAAGGGTATGTACCTAATAAGAAGCCTGCGAAATGAACATTTAACAAAGTTAGAATGTTTGCTCTAATGATGCATCGCACAAGCCCGGGCCGGGCGAGAGGCGGTGGACCGGCTCTCACTATCCCGCAGCGGGCTTTTCCAGCCCGACATCCGTCGGGTGCGTGTTGAGCTGAACCAAGGAGAGCACAGATGAGCGTTTTCGAGCCCGAGCATTTCGTTACGGTGCACCGGGCCAACATGGCCACCCTGTTCACCCTAACGAATCAGGCGTTCCAGGGCTTTCAGAAACTGGTCGACCTGAACATGCAGGTCGTCAGGTCAGCACTTGCCGAGGGCGAGGAGAACTGGCAGCAAGCGCTGTCCGGCAAGACTCCGGTCGAGCTCCTCACCCGCCACGCCAATGCTACCCAGCCAGCCGCCGGGAAGGCGCTGGCGTACACCCGTCATCTGTATGACATCGCATCGGGCACCCAGGCCGAATTTGCGAAGGTTGCACAGGCGCAATACGAACAGCACCGCAGTAACACCCAGACGCTCGTCGACAACCTTGTCAGGAACGCGCCAGCTGGGGCGGAAGTCACGACCGCCGCGCTGAAATCGGCGTTCTCGGCCGCCGATACTGCGTACGAGACGGTTCGCAAGGCCGCCGAGCAGGCCATCGAAGTGGCTAAAGGCAACTTTGCCGCCACGACCGCCGCTGCCTCGAAGGCTGGCCAGCAAGCCGCGGGACAGGGGACGCGCGCCGCAAAGCAGGCGTAGTTGATCGGTTGCGCAGTGGTTGTCGCGACGCTGCGCACCTGCTTCCGCACACAGACCAGGCGATCGGGCAGGTCACGCCAACCGGACCGTGCACGACCGCGCTTCCGGAGCGTGTTGATGCGTCCGGCCGGATCGGCGGGGGGCACGGAATGGTGGAGGCTGCACAGAACGCTCCATTGCTTTTGCGGGCTTTGCCGCGAGCTTTATGTCACGGCGGGCAGTAAACCTCCCTTCCGTCCCGCCCATTCGCACAGCACCATGGTCGCCCTGAATGTCAGCACGCCGCGCTTCGCTGTGCGTAGTTGGATGCATGGACATGGCACTCGCGCTTGAGCGCGACCAGCCGTTCAGATCACGCGAAGCGGTGCGCGCGCGAGGCGAACTATCGCCCGCAGGCGGACCGAGCTTCATTCGCGCAATACCATAAGCCGACAAAAACCCGCGCAATTCAGACAATGCTGAACTCATCCGCCTGCACCACCGCTGGCGACGACGACGCATTGTGGCAAAGCCAATGGCCGTGAGTGCGGGACAGCCATTGGATACTTATGTTCCTCGCAAGATATATCAGGATCACGGATTTAAGCATGACTAAACGAATCGCTGTAGTGACGGGCGGCATGGGCGGCCTTGGAGAAGCGATCAGCACGAAACTGCGTGACGCGGGTTATGCGGTGGTAGTTACTCACTCGCCAAATAACCCCGGCGTAGCCGACTGGCTGGCCAGCATGGAAGCCCAGGGCCGCAGCTTCCGTGCGTACCCGGTCGACGTGGCCGACTACGACTCATGCCAGCACTGTGTTGCGAGGATTCAGGTTGACGTCGGCCCCGTCGACATTCTGGTGAACAACGCCGGGATCACGCAGGACATGACGCTCAGGAAGATGAACAAGGTCAACTGGGACTCGGTCATGCGCACCAACCTCGATTCGGTCTTCAACATGACCAAACCGCTGTGCGAAGACATGGTCGCGCGCGGCTGGGGCCGTATCATCAACATTTCGTCCGTCAATGGTTCGAAAGGCTCCGTCGGCCAGACCAACTATGCGGCGGCGAAGGCCGGCATGCACGGCTTCACCAAATCGCTGGCGCTGGAAGTGGCGCGCAAAGGTGTCACCGTCAACACGGTTTCGCCCGGCTATCTCGCCACCAAGATGGTCACTGCGATCCCGCAGGAGATCCTGGACACCAAGATCCTGCCGCAGATTCCGGCCGGTCGTCTCGGCAAACCGGAGGAAGTCGCCGCGTTGATTCTCTACCTGTGCTCGGACGATGCCGGTTTCGTGACCGGGTCCAACATCGCTATCAACGGTGGCCAGCATATGCATTGAGCCGGCTGGCCGTCAGATCGCGGCGTCATCGCCACAAACGATGTTCGTTTGTGGCGATGAGCAGGCGATGCTGCGTTTCCGCATATTCTGGGGGAATCGTCCTTCCGGTGCGAGACCTCGCGGTGATCCACTCGTATCGCGCCGCATTCCATCGGTGTTGAATCGCATCAATACGCAACGTGGAAAAGCGCGAAAAAAAGAGCTAGCAGAGGCACGCGATGGCGCAGAACCATGAGCAGCAGGAATTCTTTCATATCCGCAGGATGGTGCTTGAGCTTGAGCGGCTGGTCCAGAACCTCGATGACGTTGGCCGGGAAGTCCCTGTCATGCAACCTGAGTACTGGCGAATCCGGATCAATGCGTTGCTGGCCAGGCCGGCAATTTCCGGATCCACCGTTGCTCAGGCATCAGTGTTGTTGACGAAACTGGACGGCATTGCTGATGCACTTAAGAATGCGAGATGATGTATTGCGATTGCCGGTTGTCGCCGCCTACTCTGAACTTTTAATGGACAGTCGCAGGCAGAAAGGAGTTCGCCATGATCGAATCCTGGATGGGCGTGGTTGTCGGTTCGTTTGCGCTCGCAATCGCAGCGATGCTGGTCATGGGCCACTATCGCCGCGAACATCTGCGGGAGCGACTGCTCAGGCGGATGGATCATCGTCACTGCTGGGACGTGATGCGGTGTCGGCGTTGACCGCACTGCCTGTCTGCCGGTGCGCATCCGTGTCTGCGAGAAACGAGGATCCGGGCCGATGTCGCCCGGCAGCGAACGTGACAAGCGATTCACACATTGCCGGCGCAGCGTGCTGGCAACAACACAGCCGCATGGCGACGGGCAACCGTCGACCTGGCAATCAATGCAATGACATATCCAGACAAGCATCAGACCGATGCCACCCCGTCGAGCATCACGGTGCGGACTGCCGCCGGTCAACTGAGAATCATTCCGGTCTGGCAGGCTTTGGGACAGCACGCCGCGCAGGCGAAACGGACCCGGTTTCGCCACGACGAAAAGCACAACTTTGACGAAATGACGGTCGCATTCGAGTCTGTTTCACCTGCGGACCTGGCCGAAATCGCCAGACGATTGAGTGCTCTTCCGTGGGTTGTGGCGACCTCGCTCCACACGGCACAGACTACATCGTTCCAACATCCGCGGTGAGCCGCATTCCCCGGGGCATTAGAGATCGCAACCGTCGCCCGGAACCGACGTAATCTTCGTGATGGACTTCACGCAGTGCAGCCGAACCACACTCGACCAGTCCGTAGGGCATTACTTCGGCGATACACGTCGACCCAAACGACTACTCTGCTGACGGCGCGGCACATCTGGACCCTTTGGTTGGAGGTTTTGATGGCGGCGCTGGCGCCTGCGCAATTCAGGCGATCAATGGAAGGGTACGTTTCTGAGTTGTCGCTGCGGTTTATAGCGCTTCACCTGCTCAGTTGCTTGGGTCGTTATCGTCCCGCGACTTGGATGCACGCGCTTCCACGTGCTGGGAGCGCTGACCACTCTGCAGACGACACGATGCTTGCATGCACGAAAATCGCGGCGAAACGCCGTCGGCGGTCATCGACAAACGGGATGGACGCGATAATGGGACGGGCCAGCCGTGCGCCCAGGTCGCCGACACGGCTTCACAACAGGTTTAATGCCAAGCTATCAAAGGGTAACGTGTGATTGGCAAAATTGAGCTTCTATCTCGCCTCGTCCTGGCGGCTCTACTTGGAAGCGTCAAAGGCTTTGAGCGCGAAAGAATGAACTGGGCGGCAGGTTTGCGCACGCACATGCCTGTATGTGTCGGCTCGGCGTTGATCATGCTGGTCTCACCGTTCGGATTTGCCGATGTACAGGGAGAGAAGAACGTCGTGCTCGATCCTTCCCGGATCACCGCCCAGAGGTAATGTCGGACATTGGTTTCCTGGGCGCGGGGTCAATCCTGTTGCGTGGAGAGATCGTGCGGGGTTTGACGACCGCTGCCAGCCTCTGGTCGGTCGCAGGAATCGGTCTGGCGGTCGGTGGTGGGATGTACACCGCCGCCCTCGGCGCGACAATCATCGTCCTGATCATTCTTGACGGCGTGAAGCCGCTCGAACGTCGCTTCATTTCGGTCAAACAGCAGCGCAACATAACCCTGCTGGTCGAACGCGGCAGCGTATGCTCGACAGTGTGCACAACGCCCTGGGTACGGGAAGTGTCCGGGTCAAACAGTTCATTGTCCAGCAATCGGAAGACGACCCTGAACTCGACGACGTGCAGATCGGGCTGTCGCGCGCGACGGCCAGCGAATTTGCGACGATCTGTTCACGCCTGGCAGCAATGTCGGGCGTCCGTGAATGCCGGAACGGCAGGTGAAAGCGGAGCAGGCCATGACGCGCACGTATGAATATCACGGGTACACCCTCGTGGTAGCCGTCGAATCCGACTCTAGCTGGCGGCTGGGCGATGGCGCTGCTGCGCGCGCGGGCTACGTGGCGATAGTCAGAATTTTTCAGGCAGGCAATGCTGTGGCGGTATTTTCGCCGCTGCGCTTCGGTGAGGCCGGCGGCCGCCCGTTTGCGACGGAAGCAGATGCCTTGATGAGCGGTTACAGCGCTGCACGGCGAATTGTCGATGATCTTTTTGGTCACGAAAGCCAATAAGGTTCGATCGCTAACCGGCAAGCGATCTTGAACGTGGCGGATCGAACGACAGATGGGCGCTCTAGCTGATGTGCATCGGGCTCTGACTGATCTGGATGCTCGCCCGGCTGCTTGTCGGGCGCTGCGTCGGCCCGTGCCCGGGATCGCCCGCCTGGGTGTCTTCTACCCTGCACCGGGATATTGCGGTGGACCATATCGAGAACTCTGTCAGAGGCTCTATAGCACTTACTGAAGGGTAGTTAGGTCCCGACGCGATCAGGAAATTACCTGGTCGATTATCGGTAAATTCTGATGAAAAAATAATCCGGTCGCGAACCTTTTCGTGTGGCTCCGTATCTTAAGTCCGCGTTGAATCAGGCCGTAATACATGATGCATGGCACGCTGCCGGAATCCGTCTGAGCCCGATCGGTTCGATGAGATCAACGGCGACGCATCTGAAGAGATTCTCGATTCTCACGGCTGGGATAAGGACAAATAATGACAGGTACTTTCCTTCGTTTCAGAAATCTCCGCATCGGAGTGCGTCTCGCGATCGCATTTTCCCTGGCCGCGCTCCTCACAGTGGTGCTCAGTGCAACGGCATTCATCAAGCTCACGCGAATCACAAATGAATGGACCGATTTTGAATCGGTCACTCTTACCAGGCTAAAGGTTCTGCAGCACGCCAAAGGCACTTTCGGCGATGCCGTTCATAATTACAAGGACTATGTGCTTCGTGGAGGCGACTACAGGGCGAAGTTTCTGGCGAACCTGGACGACATCGATGCTGCTGTCAAGGCGCTGGAAACCGGAGGGCATCTCGGCCCCGACGAACAGACGGCAAGTGAGGCGCTTTTCGACGCGACGAGAGCGTATCGGGCGTCGATGGACCGACTGGCTCCGCTTGTGGAGTCAGGGGCGGCAATTGATGTTCGGGACAGGAGCGTCGCCGGCGCAGACAAGCCGATCGGAAAGGCGCTGGACGCACTGATCCAGATCGTCATGCAGCGCACGACAGAACAGGGCGCGACGATTACCGAGTTGGCGCATGTCGCAGAAGTCGCTGTCGTGGTGGTCACGATTGCCGTGCTGATTGCCGCGACGTTACTCGCCTTTTTCATGACCCGAAGCATCACCCGCCCCATCGGGGCCGCCTTGACTGTCGCCCGGGCCGTCGCAAACGGTGACCTCACGAGCGAGATCATCGTCGACAGGACTGACGAAACGGGGCAATTGCTGGACGCCATGCGCAGCATGAATGAGAGGGTCTCCGACGTCGTCCGTCACGTTCACCAGACGGCCGAATCCGTTGCGACAGCATCGGCACAGATCTCAGCCGGCAATGACGACCTGTCACGGCGGACGGAGCAACAGGCCGCGTCCCTGGAAGAAACGGCGGCAAGCATGGAGCAACTGACGGCCACCGTTAAACACACTGCCGAGAACGTCATGCAGGCGAGCAAGTTGGCGAGCGCCGCGTCCGAAGCGACTGGCGGCAGTAGCGCGGAGGTGGGTCGTGTCGCCGGGACGATGGATCAGCTGGCGATGGGTGCCCAGCAAATGAGCAGCATCATTGGTGTCATTGAGGGAATAGCGTTTCAGACCAACATACTGGCGCTAAACGCGGCTGTCGAGGCCGCCCGTGCGGGCGAGCAGGGGCGCGGCTTCGCAGTGGTCGCGTCAGAGGTCCGCATGCTGGCACAACGCAGCGCGGCCGCTTCGAAAGAAATCAGGGATCTGATCCTGACTTCGAATGAGCGGGTGACAAGCGGCGCGTTGCTCGCCCAGGGAGCGGGCGATTCCATGCGCGAGGTAAGCACGGCCGTGGCACGGGTTACGGCGCTTATGAGCGAAATATCGAGCGCATCCCGCGAGCAAAGCACTGGTATCGAGCAGGTCAATCAGGCAGTCTCGCTTATGGACGAGGCTACCCAGCAAAACGCAGCGCTCGTCGAGCAGGCGTCGGCCGCTGCAGCCTCACTGGTTCGGCAAACTGTCGAGTTGAAACAACGGATTTCCTTTTTCAGGGTGAGACAGCTGGCAATACCACTGGGAGGTATTTGAGCAGATTTCCGGGAACGGTCGTCCTCGTAAGATATTGTCGAAGCTACGCGGTCGCGTTGATGTCATTTTACCGATCGCGGTCGAGCGGCTGTGCCTGAGGGCCGGACTCGGCTTGCCGACCATGTGGTCAACACCAACCGGCGGGTTCAACCGAAAAGCAGTCGTCCGAGCATCGGGGGTGACTGTCGCTTGATGGCCGACGAACGAAACCGCTCGCGCGGTAAGCGGCTCCGGCCAACGTTAGTGATCAGGGAGAGGAAACCGACTCTGTTTTCATGTTGAAGCGCGACGCAATCTGCCTCGTCATTCAACGAGACGTCGCTCAGTCGCGACCCCGTTGGACGGCCGCGAGTATCCCCCCATCGCCGGTTTGCGACGGGCAAAAACGGGCCATCGCAGTCGGCTCGGGGCGACATTGATCAACCACCTTTTGGCATTTGGTCGGCTTCGCGCAGCCGAGCCAGTGCTCGAACAAAACCATCGGCTTTTGCCCTGTTTACCTCGGCATCAAAGCAGCTTAAGGCACGTTGCAGTTCAATCCAGGCCATCTCGTTGTCGACATTACCGGGGCCAGCCTCTGTCCTCACTTCTCGTGCAAGCCTGTGGGCAAAGCCCGCATCTAACGCTCCGCGCGCCACGAGATCGGTTAAATAGGCTGCCAAGTCAGTTAAGCCTTCAACATTTACGCGCGACTTGTGTCCTGCTCCGTCCAAGTTCCTATTCATATCATTTACGACAAAAGCACGCAGTTAGATGGTGGGTTTGCAACAGAACGACCCGCCTGGTTGCGTACGAGTTAGCCACGTCGAGGGCAGTCTCGTACTGGTTGCAAACGCAGCGGCTTCAGCGAAGCGACATGCCGGCTTGTCCCATGCCGGGTCCGATCAGCACACTGTTTTATCGATGCGAAATGAATAGAACGAGCGGCATAGTGATTGCTGCCAGCGCCGTCTGAATCGTAATAATTCCGGCCGACAACCGATGATCTCCGCCTAAGAGCTTCGCCATAATGTATGCCGATGGGGTGCATGGCAGCGAGTTGAACAAAACGATCGTCGTCAACGCTGGCCCATGAATTCCGAGACTCACGCCTATCCAGAGTGTAAGTAGCGGGACGAGCAATAGTTTGATAAACGACGACTGCAGAACGGGCCCCCGCGCCTCCTTTGCTGCTTTCATATCAAGCCCAGCACCTACGGCGAGAAGACCTAATGGCAATGACGCCGCTCCAAGAATTGAAAGAATGTTCGAAAGCGTACTCGGCAGTGAAAGACCGCTCACATTAAAGAGCGCGCCAAGTAACACGGCCATGATCACGGGATTCTTCAACAACGCGCTCATGATTTGCCGGCTCGTTGGGGCGCCGCCGCTCCCGTAATGCATCAGGATGATGATCGATGCCACATTAAGCAAAGGGATTGCGACCGCAATGCTGATGGACGTCAACGTCAGACCAACACTTCCATACATCGCTGCCGCGGCTGCGACGCCCACGTAGGTGTTGGGTCGCAGTGCGCCTTGAATCACAGAGGAAAAAACTGCGCCTGATTGCTGGCTCCAGATGCGCCAGGCGTACAGCACCAGTGCGCCGGTTCCGACCGCTCCGAGAATCGCAATGGCTATGGGGCGAATCGGAAACTGCGTCAAGTTTGCTTTTGCCACCTGGCTGAACATCAACGCTGGGAACATATAGTAGTAGTTGAGCGTTTCGCATGGTAGCCAAAATTCATCGGCCAGCATTCGGCGCTGGCGAAGGATAAAACCCATAAGAATGAGGGCAAAGATCGGGGCGAGCGCTGTAAAAACGCTTTGCATGGCGCTCTCCGTTAAATAAACGTCTTAGCCAACACCACCGCACCATAGGCACCGATAAACGCGGTCATAGCGCGTTCATACAGTGGAGCACCGGCGCGTTTGAATAGGAGGTTGCCGACAGAGAAGTAAACAATGACCGCAATCGGTGCGACTGCAAGGCCTTCCCAACTCAATGCAGATCGTCGCAAGACCGCGAGCGTGCACAGTTGGATCGCACCAAACACCAGGTAGTAGCGGGCGATGGCCAAACGCACCTGGTCCTTTTCGCTATAGCCGCTCACGGCGTAGACGGCGAGCAAAGCGCCGCCCATGTTGGTTAGCCCATGGACGAGTCCCATCACGCCGACGTACGCGCGACCTTGGCGCAGCACGAACGCTTGCAACTGTGTCTGCAGGCGTCGGGAGTATCGGATTGCTGCGGCGCTCAGCATCGTGAGGCCTATAAGGATATCGGCCCGCGCCTTAAGATTTGTGTACATCAGTATCGCCAGCGACGCCACTACGACAAGCGCGCAGATCTTCATATTGACCCGTTCTCGGGCCGGCAATGGTAGATTGCGTCCTGACCACACCTGAATCGAGGAGATCGCCATCGACGAAGGAAGCAAGAGGCCGAGCACCGTCGTAAAGTCGAATCCGATCAGCAAAAGCGTAGGAGTACCAAAGACGAGGATGCCCATTCCAAAAATGGATTGAATCATGGCTAGCAAGGCAATGATTGCCGAAAGCAGATAGACGTCGTTCATGCTATGCCGCCTCCAGGCTCTCAGCGAGTGGCCAAGCCTGTTGTTCTGCAAGTTGACCCACCCGCACGGTCTGGAGGAAACTCAGCGATGCGTCGGCGTCGTTAGTCGTCGCCAGGACCACGAGAACAACGTCGCTCTGTGTGATGTGACCAGACGACCACAGTGCTTCGAGTGTGATGGTGCCCGCGCTGTCGGCAGCTATGTTCACATTCGGCAAATGGACGCCAACCGTGCCGGGCAATAAGTTCCAGGCGCGCACAAGAGCGGTGTCGTTGCCAACAGCAATGATTGGCTGCTGAATCTGCGCCATAGAGACGAGCCGTGCGGCATAGCCTGTTCGCGATAGCACCACAATCTTCGAGATGGGAAGGGTGCGGGCCAGTGCTTGCGTTGCGGCTCGCAAGTCGTTATGACTGGCGGCTGTGTTCGCGAGTGCCGGAGCTGACGCGTGCCTGTGGGCTTCGGCCAAGGTAACGATGCTGCGCAGACGCGCAACGGCTTCCACAGGAAATTTGCCGACGGCCGTCTCCCCGGAAAGCATCACCGCGGATGCACCGTCGATAACTGAATTCGTCACGTCACTGATCTCTGCCTTGGTCGGCAGTGGACTTTCGATCATGCTGTGAAGCAGTTCCGTCGCGACGATTACAGGTTTTCCATATTGTTGGGCAGCAGAGATGATCTTTTTTTGATAAATCGATACGTGGTCGATGCTGGTTTCAACCGAAAGATCACCGCGGTCGATCATGATAATGTCCGTTGCCTGGGCGATCTCATCAAGATGATCGAGTCCACCCTGGTTTTCGACTTTGGCAACGATTTGAGGCGTGGCAGCGTCGATTAGGCTACGAATCGCTTCTACGTGCCGGGAAGACTCGACAAAACTAATGCCAACAAAATCGACTCCTGTCCTCTTGGCGAACGTGATCATTTCGCGATCGCGTTGCGTTACCAATTCTTGGCCCAGGTCAATTTCTGGAACGTTAATCCCCTTCCGGCTTTTGAGCGTTCCTGCCGTCTCGGCGACAACTTGTACATCCCTTCCACTAACTTTCTCGACTCGGAACGACAGCGTGCCATCGTCCGCATAGATGCGTACGCCTACCCGGAGCTTCGAATGAAACTCAGCATAGTTAACGGGTACCTTCTCGCTGCCGTCATGAGACAAGTCGGTCGTGAGAATCACACGATCACCGACGTTAAATGAGGGTTCCACGCGTAGTTGAATCGTTCGGATTTTGCGTCCGGGTATATCTAAAAGAATCGGCAGTTCGGGAAGCGTTTCCCGAATAAGAGCAATGGTGGCCTTGTGCCAGTCCAGACTGCTATGTGACCCGTTTAACCGCGCGACAGTCATGCCAGCGCGGTGTAAAGCCAAAAGAGTTGAAGGGTTGTCAGATGCTGGGCCGATTGTTGCCACAATAGTTGTTTTAGCCATTTTTTCTCTGTCGTTAGGTTGGTCCCAAGTAAATATGACAGTAATGTGTCATAACTGTTAATAATAAAAAATCGTCTGTTAAGACCAAAAAGAGATAAGGCGTGAATTCCGCAGCGAGAGCGTGGATAAGTGCGTTGCACCACCGTGCTCAAAGGCCTTCAAGGTCTGGAGTTAGGCGAGTCGACCGATGATTTCCTGCCGCGGCGAGATTGATTGGGCCGAAACAGATCTGAGCGTCGAACTATAGAAAAAGGGGATAGCTGTACTGCCTATGTCGGCGCGGTTCCGGCGAAGGCGAACAATCCGGCGTCGACTGTCATGGTCTCATCCTGCGGTGGAAGCGGTCATCCGCTGATTCGACGCTAACGGCGCTTGTGGGTCGACAAGGGTCCGTCGGATACCAGTACCGGCAACGGCAGACCGTCCCAACGGACACCCCTTTGTATGACTTCTGTATTCTCGTTGAGGGCATCGATACGCTCCTTTACACGGATTGGTCCTACGGGGCGTGGGCGTCGCGGAGTTCCGCACCAAGGACGAAGCTGCGATAGATGTCGCTGCGCCCGAGCAGGCGCAACGGCGGACGGAGCTGGACCGGGAGCCTCAGAAACACCGGGCGGTCCCGAGGTTCTGAGTGGGAGCAAGTCCGAGCCGCAGGCGGTACCTATCGGACCTGTTTGCAGCCGTGGGCGCGGGGCTCTTAAGCTACGCATGCTCCGGTACGGACTTATGCAGGTGGCAGACCAATCCGCGCTAAATATGCGGTGAATCGCTGGGAAAGGTCTTCTCGGAATAGGTCCGACAAGCGACACACAAAGCTCTTTGTTCGGATGCTCTCGAGGTAGGCAAGCGTCGCATGACGACAAAACGAAACGAGTAGTTTCCTAGGCGCACAGTGCCGGCGTTGCAGAACATGAACCCCGGCAGTGCCGGCCCGGGAATTCCGGGCATTTCCGTGTCTCGCTTACGGCGCTGGCCTTGCTCGCGTGCCGTTGGTGAAGTAGATTTTAATTGGGAGATGGATCAGGCGGGAGGGGCTGCCATGGAACTGAGCGTAGAACGCGTCGATGTTTGGGCAGCTACCATCGATGACAAACCGGGAGGGCTTGCGCAAGTATTAAGCGCTTTGCGGGATGCTGGCGTAGACCTGCAGTTCGTCATCGCACGTCGCACGCCGGAAGCATCGGGCAAAGGGGTCATGTTTGTCGCACCGCTGCAGGGGGAGAGGGAGATCCATGCCGCGACACAGGTCGGGTTCGCAGTCACTCCGAGCCTTCACTCCGTCCGTGTAATGGGCTTGGACCAGTTGGGGATCATCGCGCAATTGACCCAGACGCTGGCCGACGGGGGGATCAACCTCCGCGGCGTTTCCGCTGCTGTACTTGGCACACAGTTCATTGCTTATTTCGCGGTCGACTCGTTGGACGATGCCGAAAAGGCGATGGACATTCTACAGAGGGCCTGAAGAACCCCTGCCGGACCGCGAACTGGCGTGGATCTTCCTATCGAGGCGACTGGGTCGCCCTGTCTGACACGACTGCCCTGGGCAACCCCTTCAGATCGACAGACTGCGCAGCCGTGCGTGCACGCGAGCGCGAAGCGACCTGGTCTCAGTTCGGCCATGAAGCGACATCTGTCGCAGTGCTTGCAACGACGTTCGAACGGCGGCTCGTCGCCAATCAACGGACCTTCGCGAGGCGAACGAATGGATTGCAAAACCATGACGGTTTGCGAAGCATGGGAGCACGCGTTGCACGAGCCGTTGTCGGGCGACGCGCACACGCATGATGAGATTCAATCTCCGCGCAGAGCGTCGTTGGTCGCAGCCTTCGGTGGCGCTACCTGAAGGGTGACACGCTGCGTGACCGTTCCCACAACAGCGCCCATCAAGTAGAAACGACACTTGGCTGGTCAGATATGCGCCATAGACAGCCGTTGCTGCTCGTCTTTCGAGCGGCTAGCGCGCTTTGTATTCTCCATGAGCTACCAATGCCACCGGATTCGACGCTAGCATTATCTTGAGTGTCTGATCGGCGATTTTCTGCTCGGAGACGACCAGCTTCATACTCAGCTTCTGGTCTGGAAAGTCGTAGTCGATGTCACCCTTCAACATCGGCACGAAGGGTGTCAACGTAAGGGCTATCGGCGCTACAGCGGCGAGCACCGGGCACTTGACCAACAACTCTGGGCTTTTCAACAAAAATTCAGTCGGGCCCGGCGACAGTTTGGCCTTGACGGTGATGCCTTTTATCGCGGCATGTGCATAGAAGCCGTCAGCATCGGTCGCCAACGAAACGTCTGAGTCGATTCCGATCCGCGCATCTCGCAGCGCAGCATGGAAGGTCTGTTCCTTCGACCAATCCATCACGCACGTCATGGTGGCCGACGATGTCTAGTGGCACAAAGTTCACATTTATCTTCGCTTCCGCGGAACCTCGAACGTCCAGCGTGAATTGGAGATGGTCAAGACCAGTCGACAGGTTGAAGTCCTTTATACAGACTCGCATCTCTTTGGTCGCTCACTTGGTCCCACGGCCAAAGACGGGACACGGAACTGTCGAGGTGCTACAAACTTCAGGCCATCCCGAGCAAACTGAGCACCGCTGTGGCATTGGGTTGACCGTTTGAGGCTGTCACGCCACCGTCTACTGGCAAATTAACACCGTTAACGAAAGCCGCATCCTCGCTGGCCAGGAAGGCAATGACACTTGCGATTTCTTCGGGTTTAGCGACACGCCCTAACGGAATGCGCTCCATGAACATGTCGATCAAGGGCTGACTTTGCGCTAGAGTCGCCGTCATTTCTGTTAGCGTCAGGCTAGGGGCCACAGCGTTCACCCGGACTCCCTGCATTCCAAGTTCTAACGCTAACGCGCGCGTCAAATTCGAGACGGCGCCCTTCGCCGCACTATAGGAACTGGTGTACCAGTCTCCCCCCAGACCTGAAACTGACGACACGTTAACGATCGATCCTCTTGTCTCAAGTAGGTAGGGCAGAGCAGCTCGGGTAGCGAGATAGACCCCGTCGAGATTGACGCGCAGGACTTGATGCCAGTCCTCGACTGGACGAGAGAGAATCGGGCCAAACGAGGAAATTCCGGCGTTGTTCACGAGGACGTCGATGCGGCCATAACGCGAGGCGGTGGCATCAACGAGGGTCTGCACATAGCGGTTATCGGACACGTCACCGTTATGAACTAAGACATTGGCCGAAGCGTATCCGTCCGCGGTTGCCACAAGCATTTCCCGGCGCCTACCGTTAAGTACGACGGAAGCCCCTTCGCTAAGGAACCGCCTTGCGGTTGCCGCGCCAATACCGGATCCCGCTCCGGTGACGATAACGACTTTACCTACAAATCTTGTCATAACGATTTCCATCCATTGTCGTGAATTATTCTAAGGTGTGACCCGTAATATCGTTCATTTGTCTCTTGGCTTCTTGGGATGCGCCGAACCTCAAACGCTCGGGGAACCGTATTGGAGACGACGCTAGAAAGACTGCGGGGATTTAAAATTTCAGCGGTAAATCGAAATCCAAAGCACTATTCCTAAAATTCAGATTGCGGTGCCAGAGCGCGTAGGCACTTCCGTTGAGACTGCTCCAGCCGCTGAGGTACAGTCGGCTTAAGTAGAGCCGGTCAGGCATAAATTTCGGAGGATTCGTCGAAAGACGTCAGGGCCTCATCTTTTGAACGTATGAAACTTCGAATTACATTCTCGGTAAGACGAGAGACGGTGTTGTCGTATTGGTTGTACGACAACGTTGAACACCATGCTATCGAACCGACGGAGAACACGGCACCATTATTCGGAGTTTCAAAGAACACGATGTCAGCCCGTACATTCTCGTTCTTCGTCCCGCCAAAATACGGCGTTGAAGCTCCGATGTCCTGGATATCAAGTTGATACGCATCCGAGAACCCGCTGGCCGTCGCGAGGACCAAGGCGTGGGTTGGAGTTCCTAGATCCGAGGCCACCCGATCGATTTCCACGCCAGCAGCACCGTAGCCCGAGACCAGACCACGAAAATCCCCGATCAAATCATCGTCGATTCCATCGAAAAGAAAGGCAGCCCGGGAGTGATAACTTGCATCCGTTCTGTTATATGGTCGGCCATTGTCTAGTCCCATTGCCGATTGTCCTACTCCAACGAACTTCTGCGGCGCTCTACCGTGGTGGCGCCAGGTACCGCCACGGGTTTTCGACAGGCTGATGTACGCCTCGCCTGGAGCAGAATCCCACGTCCTAAGACCCTGATCTCGTCGGATTTCAATCAGGCTTCCGTCCGCGTTTGGCTCAGCGACCCAATACAAGCCGTTACCAGAAAGATAGACGAAACGACCTCCTTCATCCTGATAGGACTTCAGTGCATCTAACATCGCAGACGACCAGTACTCCGCGTGGCTGCCAGAAAGTACAGTGGCGTACGAACTGAGGGCATTCACGCCACGAAAATGAAGATCGTGATCCGTTACGATCTCATACGGGATGTCTTTCTCCTCAAGCCAATCGATGAGGAAAAGGTCTGCACCGAGTAGATGTTGTCCGCCATTGAACCTATTCGAAGATCGAGGTCGAACAAAAATTGGCATTGGTCTCTGGTTGGTCGCCATGCATACGCCAGACCCGTCACTGTGTCGGTCATAACAGCTGTAGAGCCCATTCTGAATTACGTAGTTCTCCTCCGGCGAAATGGCACTCAATCGATCGGCCAGCGGAAGAATTTCTTCAGGAAGAACAGACACGTCCATGTGCATGTTCGCGTACACTTGATAACTGAAAGTCGGCAACAAAACCGCAACTTTGGTTTTTTCCTTGCCAGCTACTGGAGAGACAAAAAATGGAATATAGTCTTCCCCTTCTTCGCAAATTAGCCTAAAGGCATACACGCCAGATGATAAATCGTCCGGAATCAAATACGAGAAGCTTTCGTCCCAGCCGACATCCTCCAGGTCATCGTCATGAAAATGAGCGGCATTAAAAAGCTCAGGTGCAACGAACGGGTCGACCGTTTGACCTGAAAATTTCGGCCCGGTAACTAGCCGTGTAGGGCGATTTATAACCAGACCGTCGAGCTTCCCGCAGGAATCCGGTAGAGTAGAGGTGTCGCATTTTTCGACAAAATCCCATGCAGCGGAAGGATTGACTTGGGGGTGCGAATAGTGCCATGCACCGAGTGCCTCTTTGCAATTTGTTCTATTTGAAAAAAATTGCAAATCGGAAATTTTTCCGTTAAAAGAATTGCGGACATGCCATTGCCGACTGATTTGGTTGGCACTCTCTGCCCCAAACAACAAGCTTCCTTGCCCTGTTATCGCTTCATGTCCAATGTCGCCGAACAGGTGTTGTGTAACCGCATCGAATGGATATGGGTCGACTCTGCAAAAATGCACGTCGAATATCCCGGCTTCGAGATCTACCTTCAGCGCGAATCGATACCAAATGTTGTCCGCAATCGGTTTCTTTCCAGCGCCAAGTACTCGTTCCTCGTTATCGGACAACGAGTCCAGTATCAAGATACCAGCGCGCAATTTAAGACTCAGGCGAACCTGATTCCACTGGAATGTCACGATGCTTTGATCGGCATCAGATTCAGTTCGCGTGACGAGGAAGCAGCCAGTGAGCAACACGACATCCTCTGCTGCGACATCCGGCACCACAACACACGACCCTTTGCGCACCTCCTGCAATTTTCCGTCGAAGGCCTGTTTTCCTGGAAGACTGTCGATCAAAATTTCCTTGATTCCTGGTCCGCTGGGATTGGCGTCGCCATGGATTAAGCGGCGTAACTCAACCTTATAACTAGGTCGGGTGCAGCTAACGTAAAACTTCAAAGTGTCGCCTGGGTGGGCGCTCCATCTATCGACATAGCCCGTAATATTCATTTTTCACTTGCCTTTGTGATCGAATTTTGCCAGTTCGGCTTCGTGCTGCTAATCGAATGCGCGTTCGTTGGGCGGAGCAGCATGAACTAACGTCGCGAAACCTATTTCTTTCATCATAATTCGACATCAAAAAAATAGCCGGCCGGCCGTAGGTTTTTTGCCGAAATTTGTGTTTCGATGCCGAAACAGAGTCTCTATATGTGAAGCTGAAAATAGATAACGTCTGCCATCATCTCGACGGTTGGCGCACTCGGAAGAGGAATAATTTGCCTGATAAGCATCATCGATCTGGCTGATTTCTATTCAATCTATCGGGCCACCTAATTTTCTCATGTTATTTATATTGATTGCTGCGATGATTGTGTGATTAATTTAAAAGAAATATCTTATCCCGGAAAAAATGGCTAATTGATTGCTATTGGAGGAGTTGCCAACCGCGACTAAATTTGCCAACTGTCCGGATCCTGATGCCCGCTGGTAGTTCACCGCGATCATAAGATCTGTTCTCTTCGACAATAGGTAATCTACCGAGAGATCATAGGTGTTCCAGTTGGCGCCGGTAGTGTAGCTATGGACAAAGCCAGTATTGATGAACAAATCAGGATGAACTTTGAATAAGACCGACGCTTCGATGTTGCTTATGGACGATTTGTTTTTTCCCTCTGAATCGGTGAAGAAGACCTTGGTCGCATTACTTCTGATCGTGAAGTTTCCGATGTCAAACGACCCACCTACGCCATATATATCTGTCTTCCGCAACGCGATGACTAGTGATCGATCCACAACAAGCGAACGACCAAGGAAATTCGCCAGTCCAGCGTCTAGTCCTGGAGTTATTGAATTGCCTCCAACGCTTGTAGTGAAAACCTCGAGATTGAGGGGGCCGTTCGCATAGTCGCCTGCCGCGCTATATGCGCGCCTAGAATTGGTCGGGCTTCCCGCTGAGCCGAAGCTGTACATTGCTTTCACATGAAAGCCCGCGACGCGCGGGGACTCATATGAAACTGCATTTGCGAGACTGACTCCCAGAATTCGATCATAGCCGCCAGGATGGAACGCAAATAGCGTATTGGAGCTCGTAACAGAATACGCAATAAAATCGACTGAGTAATCGTATTGTCGTCCAAGTTTGACTGTTCCATACGAATCATTAGTTATACCAACGAATGAGCTGCCACCAAAAAGTGTGTCAGTTCCGGCAGTACGCCCGGTGTTCAGATCGTATGTCGAGTTCAGGTTGAAAATGGCCTTTGTACCGCCGCCGAGATCCTCAGTACCTGTCATTCCGAAGTTTGTCGACCACGATCCGCCGTTTACTAAGCGAGTAAGATGGGCTCCGTTGACATTATTTGCGAACAAGAGTCCATCCGAAATGACACCGTATAGTGTGACCGAGGATTGAGCCTGGACTGTACTTGCGATGAGAAGTATCCCGAAGACGAGGAAGTGCTTCCATTTGATCTGCAGGTGATGGACCGATCGAATTGTGTCGTTGCTACAATTTCGATTTTTTTCCTTCCAGGCCAACACCCTGCGTGTGTAGAGAGAGTCATTCATGCGAACCTCATTTTTGGTGGTGCCTCGAATTCAAGGTGCCCGATGCAGAGGGCGAGGAAATCCGTGGAATCGTCATTGAAAATGATCTGATTCCGGGATTTGTCCGATGATTTTCGAATTGAATTAGATAGTGTTCGATGGGAACTGGGTGAATTTTATTCACTACTCACCATGCTAGCATTCGATGCGGGAACGCGAATTGTTGCCAGATTGCTAACTATCTCAGCATGCGTCTTTGCGTCGAGCGGATAAAGAAACATTAATACGGAACCGATCGCGAGGAGAGTGGCAGGCAGATAGAGACCAACGAGAGTTAGCGCGTGCTGTCCGTTCACCGTCAGAGCTTGAGACGGATCAAAGCCCAACCTGGACATCAGGGGCAGTGCGATACCTACGCTGGCTGCGACCGCGAGTTTGAGTGCCAAATTGTATAAGGCCATGTAAAGGCCTTCTTTCTTCCCGCCACCGAGAAGTGCTCCAAGATCGACGAGATCGGCAACGAGTGCGGTCGGAAGGACCCAGATGGGTGTAATGAAGAAACCAATTGCAGCGAAGAAGAGCACGACGTCCGTTGGTTGGGAAGGGCGCGCGAATGAGAGCGCGCAGCAAGACGCGGCAGTCAATATGGCTGCTCCGGCAAGAACCTGGTGTTTACCAAACCGATTGGCCAGTTTGACGATGACGGGGGTGACCAGCGTGCCGATCAGGAATTGCAGAAACACCATTTTCAGAAAATCGAGGCCTGAAAAATTGAGTAATTTTTCTAGGATAAAAATAATTGAGGCATTGAGGATATACACGCCGAGCCACATTAGGAACGTGGAAGCAATAAATTGCATTAAAGGTTTGTTTGAAGAAAGTGATTTAAATGCATTCTTCAAAGATATTTTTTGAGGAATATCTGCAGCCTGATCTGGAACCGACTTGAGTGCCATGAAAACGGTTGTCGGAAGAAGAATTGAAACAGTAATCACAAAGACGAGAAGTATTTCCCTTATCGAAGGCTCGCGTCCGAAAAAGACGAGCGTGGGAACGCCTGTCGCGACTAGGATTCCGATTAGCGTCCCGGCTTCTCGATAACCGACTACGCGATTTCTCGTCCGATAGTCCGTTGAGAGTTCTGCTCCCCACGATAGGTATGGGATTTGAACCATCGTCCACGCCAGATAGAATATGAAGATTGTGATCATCAAATAGGTAGACGTGACCTTCGGCGGTGGCTGAAGAAGAAAATATGTCGCCACAAGCAAGGGCAATGAGCCTAGTGCGATCCAGGGCTTTCGTCGCCCCCAACGAGATCTCGTTTGGTCGGACATCGACCCTATCAGTGGATCTATCAATGCATCCCAAAATCGTGCCAAAAAGAAAATAAATCCGATGGCAGTCATGCTGATATTCATTTCCGTGGCGTAGAACGGAGGAATATAGAAAATTGGCGGCATCAATAGCATTGACATTGGAAGTGCTGGTCCAGCGTATAGAATCAATCTTCCGACAGTCGGTGGGGTTTGCTTTCTCATTTTTTCTCCTTGATTATTGGTTTTTAATGAAATATGTGAACTGATATCGAATCGATAAGGCGGATATTTATGAGGAATTGGATATTGGGCAAAGATTCGCGCATACGATTTTTATGCCGTCTAGTTTTGTGGTGCTGTTTACCTCCGAGCAACGAATTCCGGTGCATGGCCAAGGTAGTACTGGGAGAAAGGGCTTTCGCGAATGTAGAATTGCGCAGGCATGACTCCCGGTGAGAAAATTGATGTCGAGGACGTTATTCCTTGATTTTTCTACGCATTGTTGTTGATCATGTCAGCGATCATTTTCCATTGGCCGTCAGTTTTACGCCAAACGACGAGATATTTCCCTTCTTCCACGGTTGATCCGCCTGCAGTCGCCGTGGTCAATCGATACCATCCGCGATCCATTGCCATCTCGCCAGACTCGGAAAACTCGATTTCGATCGGTTCGGCTTCGAGGGAAATTCCCGGCGTGTCCACGAGTCCTTGCCAGGTGGCCGAGATTGCCTCGATGCCTACGAACGCCGGTGCACCAGGCATGAGAAGCGCAGCGTTTGTGTCGTAGACTGCGGTGATCGCAGCGATGTCACCACTGCTTAGACCGGCAATCACGGTGTGGTTGAGATGTCGAATCGTTTTCTCGTCCGACTCGGTGTTTTTACGTTGTTGATTTTGCATTTTGATTTCCATTTTTAGGATGCGGAAATTTATTAATTCGCAACATTTAACGATCAGTCATTAGAAGACGCCTGTTCTCCCTGCGCGGCTATCCACTACAGAACGTAGACTTGTTCGCATGTGTTGATCGGCGTGCAGAGTCGACGCAGCCGATACTATCGATGTCAAAATTGCAAAACCGAGTGCGAATTCTTAGGTGCCGGTATGGGACCAAATTCGCCGAAACGTGATCTGGCGTCGCAGGGACGATTCGGTGTTAACGCGAACAATCATTCCGTTAGCCGCGATGGAAATGCCGTCCAGCTTGTTCCGGACGAATGGACGGTCGAGAGGCTGCCTCAGGCACGTCAGCTACACGAGCACTGGACGGGAAGCGTCAGGCGGACTCTCATGAAAAAATGAGAGTCTACCCCTTCAGCTTAGAGAGTGATGGCGCGCAGCCTCTCGGTGGATGCATCGCAAGTAGACTGATTCCGCTGATCGGTTTCAGTGATCTTGGGTTGCCCGCATTACGTTATGCGCGCTTCTTCCGGAGTGGCCACGGCGCGATCGGTCTCGAGCCTAGTCGCGCGCCTCATGCACGAGCGCGTGACAGTTCAGTTGGTCAACGACGGTTGTCAGAACTATTGCGGCCGATCGCAGGTCATCAAACTGTTAGGAGGCGCTCTATTTACAGCGGTAAGGTGCAAGTCTTCGCGGACTAGCGAGATAGTGACTGATCGCCTAGGTCGATGTTGGCTAACTCAGCAGAGCTGACTCATTCCATGCTGACGTATCGGAGTTCGCACGAACAAATGGTATGTTGTAGGCGCACATCCAAGACCTACTGATGATGGCGATCAATCGAGTTCTTTCGAAATCGGCCAGGCGAGACACCAGCATCGCGCGAGAATTCCACGCAGAAGTGACTTGTGCTTCTGAATCCGCATGCTAGTGCAACGCTCGCAACGGACATCAGCGTTGTGCGCAAATAATTGCGCGCTGCATCAAGTCTTATTTTTTGCAAATATCGATACGGTGTTTTTCCTACGGTATCTCGAAACGCCTTAAGGAAATAAGTTTCTGATAGGCACGCTATTTCAGCCATATCGCTGACTCGAATATCCTGCGAAAAATTCTCATTCATCCAATCGAGAACTCTCTTGACAGTGGCCGGCGAGAGACGGAGGGGTTTCTGCGATTCGGTCAGGGGATCTGCGGAAGTATGCCCACCTTCGTGGTAGTTGAGTCGAATGTAGCGAGCAAGCGAATCGCGCATTTGTTCAAGTAGCAACGAGTCCACGGGATATCCCGCTAGTGGCTGTGATTCTATGTACTGAAGAATCAGATTGCCAAAGTTCGCAAGCCAAACATCTTTTTCTGAGAACACATCACGGAAAGTTAGAGGTTTTCGAATTCCTTCGGATTCGCACAGCACGCGTTCTGGCATATAAACGTGCAGCACATCGACCTCTCCGCGCACGTGCCAGGAGGTCTCCTCATGTGGCCTCAGCAATGTGACGGTCCCCACGCGGGAACCACGAGTTCGCGTGCGTATAGACGGCTTCCATCGTTCCACGTCGGTCGATCCGCCGAGATGGAAAATCAATGTCGCGACATCCAGGTTAGGTATCTCCGCGAACGAGGCCGGGTGTCGCCAACGAGCTGCGATAGCATCGTGATCACCGGTGCGGACCACATACTCGGGAGGACACCCTACTTGACTGGCTATAGAGTCCACTATCGACATGGATGGTGGATCTTCAGCTGGCGATGTCGTTGCTTCCAAAATCTGCTCCCGATTGCATGCCTATGAGCATGTTACTCGCGTTCGTGGGTATGCGAGTGGCGTGATTTGCAAGTCTGAGGTGGCCTTGGAAAAGGGGAGGGGGTGAACTGATGCAGGCGAAAACGCAAGCTGATCAGGTCGAAGCCAAGGTTTTACACCTAATCATTTGTGCACTAGGGCCAGACAAATCCGGTTACCCACGTAAACGATATCACACGTCATTTTCGCTCATCACGAAGGCTATTTATTCGGTAGATGATCGGCAACGTCAAATTAAAAGCGTCAGAACGACAGAGGGTCGAGCAATGTGTCACGAACCATTGTTTGGCGCTCACACAAGGCTGAGCCGCGCAGAGAGGTTTTTGAATTGTCAGATGAAATCGAACTCTCTCCATAAGAAAACCGGATCTGTTAGCGCAAGACGGTCTCTACGATTCCAGTTGCCGCAAGGAACGTGCTTGCTACATTGCCAACTGCCAATTTATCACCGTAAAAAAGACATATCCGAATTGATTGTGAATATGCTAATAATAGTCTCAACGTATTCGTTGTTCGATACGTGACTGTTGTAGATAAAACTCGCTCAGACTCGAAGTCTACGAGGATAACTGAAAATATTTCCACTCGCCTGCTGTTAGAACGGGGGCTTATTGAAGAAACGTCGTGCGATAGCAGATCTGGCGCCTGAAACGGAAACGGTCAATCTAGGGGCGCTGATAGAATAGTAGTATGAATTCGCCACATCGATACTCCATCGTTTTAACCGTGTCGAAGCGGAATTCTGGTTGCCGCGAGGGCGTTAAACCTGTGGATTCTGACTCTCGGAAGGAAAATCTCGTTGGAGGCGTCGACTATCCGCTGGTGCCTCGCCAAAGCGGCGGCGGTAGTGTGCCGCGAAATTTCCCCCGTGGCTGAACCCCCATTTTTTTGCAATCGCTAGAATGGGCAGAGACCCGTCCTGTAGATCTACCCTTGCCTTATCAAGGCGGACGTTTCTAACGAATTCCGCCGGAGTGACGTTCCGGAACGTGCGGAAACCGTCGAACAGCGCACGGACGCTCACATTGGCATAAGCGGCAAGCAATGGCGTCGACAATGGCTCGCTCGCGTGCGCGTATACATACTCCTCGACCTTTCTGACGTGACGCGGAGCAAGCAGCGAGGCCGGTTGACGGATTCTCTCGGAAAAACTGTGTGGTTGGCCGAAGATTAGAGCGGCCATGATTGCATCTTCGTAGAACTTCAGCATCAGCGGTGGCCAATTCGCTCGGCGAGCTGCGGCCATACCTCTCAGCAAGCCTGACATTGGGGTCCACGATTCCCACGTTTGCGTGCCCTCTACGATTTCGAGTGCAAATGTCAATTCGCCGTGCAATGCGGTGCCGAGCAATTTTTCGATGCAACAGCGTACATGGGCCTTGCCGACCCTGAGCACGACCGCTTCAAAATCCTTCTCCGCCTCAAAGGCAATGACCCGCTTCACGTCGATTATACCGATCCTGCCAGGATTCACCTCGACTTCGCCACTCTTGTAGCGGACTCGAGCTTGCCCACTCAGTGGCATTTCGACGAGCAGTACATCGGCGCGATCACAAGGCGTGATCGCGACGTTTGCCCCATAGGAAAGGCAGCTTAGAGACATACTCGAGCCGATTGACCGGTGACAGAATTGCAGGTCGATCTGTTCATTTCTCGGTATCGAGATACTATGACGCGACCACTCTCGCGAGAGGATCTCAGTGGATTCTTCAAGCGAGCGGGAGGTGTATTCGCTGACGCTCATGGCATGTCCGTTCAGGGGGCGAGAGATGAGCAGCGGACAGTGAGCCCCGACGGAACGATCCGATTAATCTTCATCGTCCCCATATCTTCACAAGGCGTCTGGTGACGCCAACCCGAGTCTTCCAGGGACCGAACGGCCGCTCTTTCATTGCTGCAACGGCGTCGGCGCGTTCTGAGGTTTCTAACGGATAGATTCCTTCTCGCGGATTCTGCGTGCCGCCGCCCGCGGTTTCTCAATGCCATCGCCCAAAGCTGCCGTTGCCAAGACTGTCAGCGCCGATCCGGCGCTCGCGGGTGTTCCGCAATTGAACGGGGGGGCAGGATCGTATTCCATTAAAAGCTGCATCATTTGCGCTGTTTCCTCGCCTCGCAGCGCGGCAAGCAGAGAGAGGCCGAAGTCGATGCCAGCGGTGACTCCGCCACCCGATATCCGGTTACGGTCGATCACCACTCGTTGATGTACGGGCTTTGCGCCAAGAATCCCCAGGATGTCGAGGTGCGCCCAGTAAGTCGTGGCTTCATATCCGTCAAGCAACCCTGCTGCTGCCTGAATTAACGAACCGGTGCAGACCGACGCCACAAATCGTGCCGTCGCACCCCTATCTCGCAAGAACGAGATGGTCGCGTCGTGTTCCATAGCGTCCGCCGTACCGAAGCCGCCAGGGACGAACAGAACATCGACATCAGTAGGGCACGTTGCGAAAGTGCAGGTTGGCAGCAACTGCGCGCCACTGTCACTCGCTACTGGGTCCATCGTTTCGGCGACTAAATGTACTTTGGTATGGAAACTAAGCGTCGTTTGCGGGCCAACCAGATCCAATAGCGTGAATCCAGGGAACATTACCATTGCGACATTGATATCACGCGTTTGACTAAGACTATCAGAAATGATTTCCATTTGACTTGATCTGTAAATAACTGCACTAGTAAAGGCCGAGGCAGCCAGTCTCGGCCATGCTTAAATGCACGACCCTTCGTTTCGAGGCAGAAGCGACAACATCGTGTTGACCGATGCTCGGACGGGCGTCGTGCTGCTGGAATAGCAAGTTGGACCACTCAGAACGTAAAACGCCCGTTCAAATTTCGACAGTACTGAGTCACGTCGCCGGCATGAACTATCTGTCATGCGCGGCGACACTCCCGCAGCGCATTGCACGCTGCCCTTGTCGCTCACAATCCGACTGGTCAAATCGGATTGTTCGCCTAGCTTCGTGGGTTAGGCGATTTGTGTGCGACTCGTCATTGAATGACGTCGCGCCGTTACGCTGTCCGGCACGGGGAGGGTGGTGACAATACTCGGTCGGCGCAGCATGAGCAGAAGGCAGTGCTTAGATCGAGTCCGCCATTGCAGCTAGCGAATTGTCGATGTGGGCTGTCGCATTGTTTGCCTTTGCCAAGGCGTATACCAGCTCTGCGTCAATGATTCCGGTCACGCCGTGATTGTCGTCCAGCCCGACAATGGGTCCCTGGAAAACAATGAGCGCTTCCACCCCATTGCCCGCTTCGGCGATGTGGATCACTCCTCCCGCTTCGTAGACAAAATCGCCCTTGGTGCCCTTGCCCTCCTCGTAGGAGAACCAGCCATTCAGTACAAACAACTCGGCGGCCCCGATGTGCTTGTGCAATGGCGTGAGAGCTTTAGGTCCTGCACGCAGGATCAAGGTTATCGAACCGCGTTCGAAGTTCACACTGAGGAGTTTGAATTGTGTATCTGGAAACGGGAAGGATGTCCATGGAATAGAATCCGGACTGACGAAGTACGAACCTGCCTTGCGCACGACGCGCTTGTCCGCTCGGATGTCAGTGTGATCTTTGGTGAGGGTGTCGTTCATTACGTCTCCTAGCTTGATGAGTGCGCTCATACTCAGGCGCTGGGAGAACTATATTGGTTTACATAGTGGAAGATCGGCTTCAGTCGAAAATGTAGACAACATAACGAAACTTTTGACAGTTTTCCTAAAAAATCTAGGCGAGGATGTGCCGACACAGCGTGGCCGCATCGTGCATCCCACCGTCGCTGAGTCTGCCAGTCGAGCGTAGTCTTGCCCGCCCGCCGAAAAGTCCGGCAAGGGCAGACCTGACGGGTGAGCAAATTCGAAAGCCCGAATGTCATCGGCAACGATCTAGCTGTCGACCAGTTTCACTTCAAGCATGGTGCGCCTCTACTTTGCAACGCCTGTACTTGTGTCAGCTTTAATCAGATGGTCAGCCTGACCGAGGCAGCCCGATCAGCGCACGCTGATCGGGCTGTTTCCTTTCTGGGAGATCATCACGGGCATCGCAACGTTGATCGGAATCGACCTAGGCAAGCACGGCTTCTTTCGGCATGCGCAGGACCGTCACGGTCACGAGGCATGGTGCAAGAAGGTGACGCGCGCTCAGTTGTTGGTGTTGCTGGCTGGTTGTCCGGCCAGCACGATCGCCATGGAGGCCTGCGCGGGTGCGTGCGGGCATTAGCGCACCAGGTGCGCCTGATCGCGCCGCAATTTGTCCGACCCTTTGTGAAGGGCAACAAGACGGACTTCGCCGATGCCGAAGCAATTTGCGAGGTTGCTTCTCGCCCCAGCATGCACTTTGTGGCGATCGGTGCATCCATTGAATCTCGGAACAGGACTAGGTCGGTCTCGATAATCGTTCGTTGCACCAGCGCGTCTGCCGGCAAGTCGTGCGCCCAAGCGGCCGCATACCACGCGGTTCTCAGGTATTCCGTGATGCAGTCCTATTTCCAAAATTTGGTTAGATCCCAACCGTGTCAACCAAATGGACGCGGAGTCTGGCAAGCTCATAAACAATAGTGATTCGGAGACGGTAAGTCTCCGCAACCATTGCTCTCGAGGGGTGTGCCCCGAACTGGGACACGCTGGTCCAAGGCGTGTGCACCCGCGCAATCATTGAGCTGCTAGCTTCGGCGAGATCAAGCCCCGCGCAGAATGACGCCCATAAGGCAAGACGGTCTAGTGGCATTGAAAAGGTTCATCGTGGAAAACCGTGGAGGTTTTCGAGGCAGTTGGTAATCTGACGCCGCCAGAAACGGTTGTTGGAGGCCAAATCGGTGGATCGCAAAGTACTACAGGCACTGGGCTGCTGGACGGGCTACCGGGTAGAACGGGTGCAATCGCCGTCGGAGAGCAGTCGAACGCTGTCGGGTATTGTCACGTTGTTGGAATGTTGCCGGAAATGCAGCGACAATTGCGGGTATGGAGCGAACCGATCTGCAACACAACGCACCTGCCAACGATGCCATCTCCTATTCGGGCTACCGTTTCCCGCCCGACGGAATCAGCTACTCAGTGTGGCTGTATTATCGTTTTCAGCTGAGCCTGCGCATGGTCGAGGAGTTGCTGACTGCTCGCGGCATTGATCTTACTTACGAGACGGTGCGACGCTGGTCGCTGAAGTTCGGCCTGAGTATCGCCCGGCGCATTCGCTCTACCGCGCTGACCCGAGGCGACAAGTGGCACCTCGACGAAGTGGTGGTCACCATCAACGGCAAGAAGCACTGGCTGTGGCGAGCGGTGGACCAACACGGTGCGGTGCTTGACGTACTGGTGCAGAGCAGGCGCGATCGGCATGCGGCCAGGCGCCTCATGCGAAAATTACTCAAAAAGCACGGCCGCGCACCGTGTGTGCTAATCAGCGACAAGCTCAAGAGCTACGCCGCAGCGAACAGGGATTTGGGCTGAACTCGGAACACCGGCAGCACAAAGGATTGAACAACCGGGCCGAAAACTCGCATCAGCCAACGCGAGTGCGCGAGAAGGTGATGCGCCGCTTCAAATCTGCAAGACATCTGCAGCGATTCACGTCGGTCCACGATCAGGTGGAAAATCTGTTTATGCACTGTCGCTACGACGCGAACGCACACGAGAAGCGGCAGGTGCGCACGAAGGCCTTCGAAGCATGGGAACCAGTGACCGGCACTCCAATGCTGAATCGTTTTGCTTAATCAATAAGGTATACTAACGTTATAGTCTTCGCTCACGCGACCTTTAACAACGTGACAGTACCCGCGTGGCGGACCTCGCAGGTTATGCCGATATTGGCAATTTCTCCGCCGCTTATCGAAAGTTATTCGGCACGTCCCCAACTCATGAACACCGAAAGCACACGCATCGATCATTACGCGACACGATAGTTTAGACTGCGTTGCTCATGCGGCATGCTTGCGGTATTCACGCGTCTGTGCCCTCCGCGGGGAGAACTCAGCCGCACACAAACTCGACGCCCTTTAGGCGACAGTAGCTCCTGAGACCGTTCATGCCGCCTTCGACACCGAACCCGGACGATCCCCACGGCTCGGTCGAAAGCGCAAATCCAGTTTGTTCGCCGCCTCCAGGCCTGCTGCGAACTGCAAGTTTGCCGGCCCTTAGATCGCGGACTGCCGCGTGTGCGCGAGTCATATCCTTCGTCCAGACGGTCGCAGCCAAGCCGTAGGACGTGTCATTTGCGATTCGAAGAGCTTCGTCGAAAGTCTTGAACGTGAGCACAGAAAGAACCGGTCCAAATATCTCTTCCTTTGCGATCTTCATGGTTGGAGAGACGTCACCAAAGACCATAGGTGCCATGAAACATCCATCAATCTTCCCTTCAGGAGAGAGGAGTCGTGCTCCTTCGTCGTAGGCGGCATCGATGTATGACCTTACGCGTGCCATTTGGCCTAAGGTGGCGATGGCGCCAAAGGTGGTGTCGGGATCGAGGGTGTCACCGGGGACTAGGCGCGCAGAGGCTCGCACGATCGCTTCAACCAGCTCATCGTGGAACGGTTCCTCAACGATCAATCTTGATCGCGCTACACACCACTGTCCCTGATTCCAGAAAGCTTCGTGAATAATCTGGGCGACCATTGCCTCCAGGTCGGGCCGCATGTCGGCGCCGACTACCTGCGGCGATTTGCCTCCAAGTTCGAGCAGGAGTGCCTTCCCATTTGATTCTCCTGAATAACGCAGTAGTTGCCGCCCTGTGCGCGTGGAGCCCGTAAAGCTCAACATGTCTACGTCCATGTGCCGACCTATTGCCTCGCCCACGGTGCGGCCAAGACCCGGCACAACGTTGAATACGCCGGGGGGGAGTCCTGCCTCCACAGCGATCTCGGCAAGCCTCAACGTGGACGTGGATGCGATTTCCGACGGCTTTAGTACGAGTGAATTTCCTGCTGCCAGGATTGGCGCTGCTTTGAGACTCGCCATGATCAGCGGGAAGTTCCAAGGGGTGATAGCGCCGACTACGCCGCGTGGCTCATAGAGGTGATATCCGAGCGTTGACAGGTCAGATGGCACTACGTCGCCATAGAGCTTGTCAACTGCTTCGGCGTAGTACCGGAAGAAACCCGAGGAGAACGCCAGTTCGGCTCTTGCATTGGAGATCGTCTTTCCCATCTCTAGCACATCTAGCAGGGCAAGCTCGTCGCCATGTTGCTCGATTAGATCGGCGATGCGCAGCAGAACCTGCTTCTTCCGAAGCGGCGGAGCGCTGCGCCAGCGGCCATCTTCATATGCGTCCCTGGCGGACGTAACCGCTTCGTCAACGTCGAGCGATGAGCCGATTCCAATCTTGCATATCTCCTCTCCCGTTGCAGGGTTGATTGGAGAGAAAGTCGAGTCGGATCGTGATGATACGAACCTTCCGTTTATGAACGGCTTGTCGGGGATGCAAAGCGTCTGAGCCCTTGCTTGCCAGTCTGCTTTGGTCACAACGGAATTCATTTGTTGGCTCCATCTTCGAGAATCAAGTCCGACGCTTTCTCAGCGATCATGATCGTGGGGGCGTTGGTGTTTGCGCTTGGCAGCATCGGCATGACGGATGCATCAACAACGCGCAACCCGTGAATGCCATGAACACGTAGGCGGGAATCAACCACCGCTAAAGGATCGGCTCCCATCCGACACGTACCGGCCGGGTGATACATCAGGAATGCATCACGCTTGATGAATGAACGCCACTCATCCTCGGTTTGGACCTCGGGGCCGGGTAGCCTCTCGTTAATCCGGTAGGGCGTGAAAGCGTCTGCATTGAACACGCGGCGAAGGATCCGGCAACCTTCTATCAGCAGGCGCATGTCGCGCTCTGAGCCGACCAGTTCGTGTCGGATGCGCGGTGGAGCGTAGGGATCTTTCGACGCGAGTGTGATGCTGCCACGGCTCTCGGGCCGACAAACGTTTACCGCAGCGCAGATGGCCGGCCGGTTGTACAAGGTCAGCCCGCCGTCGTTGAAGTCATAGACGATAGGTGCGTAGGATATCTGCACCTCTGGCCCGTCAGAGTCGGGATCAATTCGCACGAAAGCCGCTGCGTGGCCGATGGAAGCCGTACCTGGCCCTCGGCCACGCAGCACGAAGTTCAAGCCGTGCCAGATCGTCCGTAGTGGGGTCGCCTCCATATTGAGCGTACGGACATTCACATGCTGGCTCATCATGATCCCGGGATGTTCCTGAAGATTTTTTCCAACACCCGGCAGATCATGCATGACTTGAATGTCGTGGTCCCGCAACTCCGCGGCCGGACCGATGCCGGACAGCATCAACAGCTTGGGGCTTGCAATTGCACCGGCACTCACAATGACCTCTTTGCGGGCAAAGGCCGTTCTGGAGTATGCCTGGTGCGTGTATGTGACGCCGGTCGCCCTCGCTGCTTCAACGATGACGCGCTCGCAGTACGCATCCGTGACAATCGTAAGGTTCTTCCGACTGCGGACTGGGCGGATGTAGGCCTGAGAGGTGCTGTGCCGCCAGCCGTCCTTTTGGGTTGCTTGAATACGACCTATGCCTTCCTGTCTTTCCCCGTTGGGGTCCGGGTTGTAGGGCAATCCGATTTCAACGCCGGCCTTTACGAAGACATCGGTGAGAAGATGGGGTGCCCTGCTGTTGGACACGGAAAGCGGCCCGCTCCCTCCTCGAAATTTGTTTTCTCCGTTTTCATTCGTCTCTGCGCGGCGGAAGTAGGGCAACACCGACTCATAGTCCCACCCGTTATTCCCAAGTTCCGCCCAGTGATCGTAGTCCCGCCTGTTCCCCCGTACATACATCATGCCGTTGATCGAGCTGCCACCTCCCAAGACCTTACCGGCAGGCCACATATCGGCCCGGTTGTTTCGAGACGGATCCGGTTCAGCAATGTAGGTCCAGTTATATTTCCGGCTCATGATTGCCTTCATTTCGCCAGCCGGGACACGGACAACCGGTGACGAGTCAGGGCCCCCAGCTTCGAGAAGCAGAACTGAATTTCGTAAATCAGCACTGAGTCTGTTTGCCAAGACGCAACCGGCAGAGCCTCCACCGACGATGATGTAATCCCAGTTATTCTCGGTCATGACAATGTCTACTTCCTGGTCAAAGAGATGTGATGCGAACTCATCGGAATTGCCTTGCAATAATTCGGACCACGCCGATCTTGAACGATCGTTGCGACGAATACTTTCTCCTTCCGCTCACAGGTGCCATTAGCGGTTTTCGGAATGCACGCAGTGCCGGTGCTGCTCGACTCAGTTCGACAAGGGGCATAACGTCTACTTGGCTCGGGAGTAGTCTGAGCTGGAACTGCTGACGATTAAGCAAGCCTTGAGAACTTGATCTGTTAATTGGCGCAATCTTAGAGGCTGTTGGCGCTACGCCAAATGAGGTGGCGCCGTTAGTTGCCGGACTGTGCAGTGAGTTGCCGAATCATGACCAAACGTCGATCTCTGTGACCGTATATAGAGATTTGAGCGGGGGGGACTGACGAAGGGGGGCACTGCGTGGTGCAGGTCAGGGGCCGGTTCGGAGCCGGGAATTTTCGCCCTGCCGCATCTCGGCGTTCGAGATAGTCGCCTCACGTCGAGGCAAATGCATCGGGTCAGCATCGCCAGGCCGGCTTGAGGAAATCGACCTCCCGACTTTGGCACGCTGTCCCGTTGTTTTTGAAGGCCAGCACTACCTCTCACTTTAGGGGTATTATGGTTTGTCAGTAATATCCCTAGTGAAGCCGTGCAATTTGCTTTGGTTCCGCCGGCGCGGTAATACCGCGAACTGGCGGGAGCGCATCGAAACGGTGGCGACACGGCTCGAAAGCATTGAAAGTTTCCCCGAAAAGGTTAGTTATTATGGTGCAGGCGAAGGATGCAGGGCGCGCTCCCCAGGAAAGACAGAGCGACCAGGCGTTCGATGTATTCTCACGGGCAATCAAGCAATGTGAACTGGCGCCTGGCGATATCGTCTCTGAGCCACAGTTGGAGCAGGACTATGGCTTCGGGCGTGTCCCTATCCGGCTGGCTATGGACAGGCTGATCCAACTGAAGCTCGTGAAACCGATACACCGGAAAGGTTTCGAGATCGCGCCGATCACCCTGTCCGATGTCAAAAACAGCTTTCAGTTGCGTTTGATGGTCGAGCCCCCTGCGGTCAGGCTCGCCGCTGGGCGAGTGGATATCGCTGCCTTGCGGCGCGCTGCAGACGATGCGGGACGCGAAGTAAAGGCAGGTGACAAGGCTGCGGAGGCACTTGTTATTGAGGCCAACCGGCGTCTTCACATGTTGATCATGAATGCGTGTGGCAACGAGAAGGTCGCTACGTTGGTTGGACAAATTCTGAGCGACATCGACCGAGTCTACTATTTCGGGCTGGTGCGGAACGCCGACGTGAAAATCATGCAAGACGATCACGGTCTTATGATCGATGCACTTGAGTCGGGTGATGGAGTGAAGGCGGAACGCCTTGCACGCAAGCACATTGAGAACGGTTATTCCATTGTTATGGATACGATTATCAATAGTTCGAACCTCAGTCGTACGACTGTCCAGGCTCTCGATGGTTTGTCTGCGCCAGCCGTCAAACGGGCTCGTGTCCCTGCGAAATCGGGCGTTTTGGATATCTAGTTCGTGAGTGGAGTTCCGCTGCAACGCGACTTCTCCAATGTATCTGGCTAGTCTTTAGTGACTGAAGTCCACGCACGAATGGTGTTTTTCGCCTCATATACTATGGACTACTGATCGTAAAATTTATTCGGATCTTCCTGGCGCGTGAGACGGGGGCGCCGATGTTTTTGTCCACTGCCAAGTTGTAGAACTACCTGCGCTTGCGAGAAGACAGCAAAAATCGCAGCGACCTGTCTCGGCGCTGACCGCCTCCAGCCTATCGGCACAGTAGAGCTCAATGGTATCAAAAGTGACATCCCTGCCGATCGAACCTTTCCCCTCGCCGCATGGTTCATCGGCACCGATTGGGAGTCGATAGATATCAACTATTTCTTGGGCGACTCTACCTCCGACGCCGCCGAGCCAGTTTCCCGCAAGCAATCCAACACCCCGTATTCACCGGCATGTTCGCCGTTGCGATGGCGGTGATTTCCTTCGCATGGCGGCCCACGGCAGGCTGATCCATACGTGAGGGTGTCGTACGCCTCTACGTGCTTTGCGCAGGTGCCCCCGCCTGTTGAGTTCCCTCCAGATCGGTGGTGACGGCTCACCCCTGCAAAGTGAACAACTCCAAAAGGCACTTGACAAGACGAATTTGGAGGCTAAAACTAGATTGTAATACCCCTACAAATGCACGAAAGGGGCAGTACAGAGTATTTATAATATCTTTTCAGAGATCTTTTAAGAGTCGGGCGTGACTGATAGCGCGACATGCAAGAGGGGGCGAACAATGGGTAAAGGTGTCTGTCGATGCGGTAACTGCTCGCAACGCGAGGCAGGTACGTGTCCGCCCGGGTATGGGGTGGCTGGAACTGAGTGGGACCAAACGGGGGCGGGCTCCGTAAGCCGGCAAGAGATCACCTCCCACAGTGGAAGTGCTACCGCCGAATGCTGCGGTCCGGTTCAGACCGTCGTCATGCCGGTTATGACATATGCCGATCTGCTTCCGTATCTGGTGCTACCGATGGCGGGCAGCTTCTGAACGAACTACCTCGCTAATGCCCATGAGCCCGGGGCCAACGCGCGTGAGAGCAGTGCATACCGTTCCAACGGCAAAACCGATTCAGATAGAAAGCGTCATCAAGAGTCGGGACTGCCATCGGACTAATACTTGAGCAAATGGAGAAGGCAGATGTTGTCAACATTCGAAACCGACGTTGAAGGGCGCTGGCCCTACACATGGGATGAGCGTGAGAAGGTCCTTGAGCTCGAATTTCCGGTCTATGAGTATCGAACGAGACTGGAAAAGCTTCGTTCGCTCATGGACTCAGCCGGCATCGATATCGCCATCATTTACGGTGGTCCCAACAACGACGCAAACGTGCGGTACCTGACAGGGTGGTCGAGTGCATTTGGTGACAGCTTCGCGATCGTCTCCACAAAGAACGATCCGGTCGTTATCACGAATAGCATTTTTCACGGCGAACCGATGCACTCGAATATCCAGACTTGCTGGGTACCCGATTTCAGACCGCTAAAAGCATTTGGAACCGTTCTCAAACAAAAGAGCATCATCGATTACGTCGTCGATGGTCTGCAGGAGGCAAATCGCGCCGAAGGAAGAATCGGTTATGTCGGCGGACGCCGTATCCCGGCGATGTTCGACAAAGCGTTACGCGAAAAACTTCCAAAAGCTGACCTGGTTGACGTATCGGATCTCCTGTTCTCACTACGCAGAATCAAGTCTCCGCTCGAGATCCAGATCATTCGCAAGCTTGCCGTGGCGACCTCAGCCGGGATGGAGGCGGCGCTTGACATCGCCAAGCCCGGGTTTACGGAGTGCGACCTCTCGGCCGCTGCTCAGAAAGAGATGGCGGCGTATGGATGTGAACTGAACCCGCTGGGTCCGAAATGTGTCGCTGGCGTCCGAAGTGCCATGAAGAATGTGTTCGCGCTTCCGGGCAAGGTTATCAAGGACGGGGACCTCGTTTCGATCGACCTTCATGGTCAAATGTGTGGCTATATCTCGGATCACAATCGCAGTACAGTCGCTGGGAAAGCGACGTCTGAACAGATCAGGCTTCTTGAGGCTTGCGCTGAGGCCGAAGAAGCTGGCATTCGGGCGACTGGTCCTGGTGTAATGCCCGGCGAAATTATCAAGGCGATGTCAGCTGTTGTGAGCAAATGGGGCTTCTCCGAATGGGACTGGTGTACCGGTCACGGCTTTGGACTGACGTTGGTTGAGGACCCGTTGATCATACCCAACAATCCGAAGCCCCTTGAGGCAGGACAGACGTTCTTCATTGAACCTATGATTGTTCCCACGCACATGGGTTGCAGCTGTTTCGAGGATCCGATTCTTGTGACGGAAAACGGAGCCGAGCGTCTTACTACGTCCCGAGTGCGGACATGGTAGATTGCCTCATCTTGGGAGGCACGATCGTCGATGGAACGGGTCGTCCGCCCTACCGATCCGACTTGGCGATAGACGGGGACCGCATCCAAATCCTCCGCGACGCTGCGATGCCTCAGGCGAAGCGAATCGTTCCCGCCGAAGGTCTTGCCGTTGCGCCAGGTTTTATAGACATACATTCCCATAACGACCTGGTGGCGGTCATGGGTGCAAGACTTAACGACAAAGTATCTCAAGGGGTAGCTACGGAGATCTTTGGCAATTGTGGGTTTTCGGCCTTTCCGGTTACAAGCCGGAATGCTCATCTGACGCCGGACCTCACGAGTCTTATCGCCCCCAGGAAGCTTGACGTGGAGCAGGGCGTCGGATGGCCGGATTGGGCCTCATTTCGAGCAGCGGTGCTGGATGCTGGATGCCAAGCCAACGTCGTCGGTCAGGTGGGGCACATGATGCTGCGCTCAGCGGTTATGGGAATGGCCTTGCGCTTGCCTACTGCCGAAGAACTCACTGAGATGGAGGTACTACTCGCGAGGTGCCTGAAACAGGGGGCATCCGGATTGTCATTCGGACTAATGTACCACCCGAGTAGTTACGCGGAAGAAGCTGAGATTAAATCCCTATGCCAAGTTGCAGCGGAACATGATGCCGTAGTCTCAGTTCACCTCCGAGGCTACGATGTTTCGACGCTGATATCGAGCATGGATGAACTGATTTCGATCGCGGAGACTACCGGCGTGAGGTTGCAATTATCGCATCTATCGCCAACTGGAAGAGATGCCCAGGGTCTCGCTGAAATCATGCTTGATGCGATCGACCGGGCAATTTCCCGAGGAATTGATGTTGCATTAGATAGGTATCCATATGAACAGGGTATGTCAAGACTCGGTTTGATCTTTCCGAAGTGGGTCGTCTCTGGTGGTTCCGAGGAAATGCTACGGAGACTGTCAAGCGATACCGAGATAGCGCGGATGACTCCGGAGATTGACAGTTTCGTGCGGCCTATTGGATACGACCAGATTGTTATAAACAGAAACTGTGAACCAGAGCTAATTGGCAAGTCGATTCTGGATATCTCAGAAATAATGGGCATAGTTCCGGCCGCGGCGGCCGCAAGAGTCATGCGCGACTCTGAGGGTCTCGCAGGCATCGTCCTGACGCTGTCGACGATGGCAACTCAGAGGCGGGTGATTAAGCATTGCCTCTGTATGGTTGGGTCGGATGGAATGCCTTCGCTTGACGGTACGCATCCCCGTACGTTCGGGACGTTCCCACGCGTTTTGGGACCTTTCGTTCGAAGCGGAATCCTGTCCATTGAAGAGGCGATCGCCAAGATGACGAGTTTGCCGGCTCGACGATTCGGGCTGCAGGAGCGAGGAGAAATTAAAGATGGCTTCATCGCAGACCTGGTGCTGTTCGATCCTGCGGTCATTGTCGACGAAAGCACGTTTGAAGAACCGTACCGCCTTGCATCGGGCATACACGAGGTCATTGTCGCAGGAAATTCCGTGCATCGAAACGGGGAAAACTTGGATGTCTTACCAGGAACTGTTCTGACCGGACGGGTAAGTCGGGCCACTGGTCATGATATTCATTAACGCATTTCCGGCCCGAGAGTTCACGAGGCCCATCTTTTAAACGTGGTATCGGAGACCCGCTCAAAATGCCTAAGATGCCAAACGATGCCCTTATCGGGAAATTCGGACGCGCCGGGGACCTGTGGGGTCCGGCCTTAGTACTTGAGAAAGATACGTTCTTCCGAAACCTGCATGCAATGGCCGAGCGATGTGCCGCCGCCGGCGTGGCGCTAAGGCCGCACGCAAAGACACATAAATCGGCTCAAGTAGCTCGCGAGCAGATCTCAGCTGGAGCAGTAGGAATATGTTGTGCCACGGCGAACGAAGCAATTACTCTCGGTCGTCTCGGAATTGACAACATTCTGCTGACAACGCCGGTTACGGAACGGCAGAAGATCTCTGCATTGGTGGCGTTGGCAAGTGAAATCACGTTAGGAATCGTAGTTGATCATGCATCTCAACTGGAACTCTGGGAGCGAGCTATCGATGACTCCGGCGCTAACCTGAACGTCCTAATCGACGTCGATATTGGCATGAGGCGAACGGGCGCTCGTGGCGGCGATGTAGTTACTCTTGCAAAGAGAACTCAGCAGTCGCGCGGGATGACGTACGTCGGCATCCAGGCGTACTCAGGCATGGTTCAACACATCGAGGAATTTGACAGTCGAGAAACTGCGTATCGTGCTCAACTAGAGAATCTGAGAGAAATAATCGAGATATTGCGAGTTGAACGGGCTGCGCCGAGAATCGTCTCGGGTGGTGGGACAGGCACTATGGACTTGGACTTGTCGATGGGATTGATGACTGAGGTCCAGTTCGGTTCCTACGTTTTCATGGATGTTGAATACTCAAACGTAAAACTTTTGCAGAAGAACGAGAACCCATTCAGCCCGGCTCTTTTCGTTCGATCTGCTGTTATTAGTGCCAATGCTCGGGAGCATCTGACAATAAACGCCGGATTCAAGAGCCTATCGACGGACGGTCCGTTGCCTCAAATAAGAGATGACTCATCGACGCGATACGAATTTTTTGGCGACGAATACGGCCGCATTAGCGGGCCAAAAATAGAAAATATAAAGCTCGGAGACCATGTCGATATTGTAGTTCCACACTGCGACCCTACGGTGGGTCTGCACGACTACTTTCATCTGATCGATCATGACACACTGGTCGATATTTGGAGAATTGACGCGCGGGGACCACTCCAGATTTATTGATTCGAGACCGTGGTTGGCTTTCGATAGATTGATTTGATATTTTGTTTATTAGGAGTGCAGTGTAATGAGTGATAATTTGAAAATTGCCAGATCATCTGGTGATGCGTTTGTCGTGCTTGAACTGTTGGCCTTAAGACAAGCTTGGATCGCTGGCTCGCTTGGTCTTTCATTTGCTTTGATGATACTCACATTTTTTGCCGCATCGGAGCTCAGTCCAGAACTAATGGTTATCAAAATTTTCGGGAAGATCCCTTTGGGCTGGATACTGGCGGCTGTTATGTTAATGGCAGGTGTGGTCATTACTGGAATTTTCAATCACTATTCTCGAACAGTACTGGATCCCTTGCGAAAGGATGCTATTGAACTGATCTCTCGCGGCCATCATGGGGTGCAGAAATGAACGGGCAAACCTGGTCGCTTGGAATATTCGCCGTGTTGCTCGGCGCCACTTTTTTGCTAACTTATCTTGCCAGCAGACGTACCCACACCGCAGAAGACTTCTGGGCGGCAGGTCGATCAGTCGGTCCAGTGCGTAATGCGCTCGCGATCAGTGGTGATTTTCTTTCTGCCTCTACGTTTCTTGGCGGCACGGGTTTGATATGTTTTTTTGGGTTCGACTGCATAGTATTTTTGATAATTCCGACGATTGCCTTTGTGCCGGTCCTTCTCTTCTATGCAGAGCGTATGCGTAACCTTGGGCACTTTACGCTGACAGACATCTTGACCAGTCGTTTCAACTCGCCATCGATCCGGGTCGTTTTGGCGTTGTCGACCTTGGTGATTACAGGTTTGTATCTCCTGGCTCAGCTCATTGCTGCGGGGTCACTCTTTCAACTCCTTGCTGGCATCAGCTTTCCAGCAGCTGTAGTGCTGACATGCGCGATCGTCGTCACCTATGTAGTACTTGGGGGCATGTTGGCCGCAACTTGGGTTCAGGTGGTAAAGGCGTCGTTGCTCCTTGCCGTGCTCGCTTCGCTCGTATTGCTAGCGCTAGTGCGTATACCTGCCATGGGTGGCATCGATGTCTGGATAGATCAAGTAACGGCTCCTTTGGGACACCTCGATCCAGCAGTACCAGGAAACTTCTTCAAGAACGGCTGGAATTTCGCTTCAATTGGTATGGCTCTAATGTTCGGCTTAATTGGTCTGCCGCACGTGATGATGAGGATATTCACCGTGCCTGACGCGATCTCTGCGAGAAAGTCGACCTCCGTGACGGTAATCGTGCTTGGACTTTCGGTTCTGGGGGTCATCATTGTTGGTTTGTCGGCACGCTCATATCTTGGCCCAGAACTCGCGTCGATTGCAAAAGGGGGGAATCTCAACGTTGTAACGCCGATGCTTGCCAGCGTTCTGGGCGGAGGCAAGGAGACGATAGGCGGACAACTAATGTTGGGGCTAGTTGCTGCGGTAGCCTTCGCGACCATTCTCGCTGTGATGTCGGGCCTCCTGGTAAATGCTTCGAGTGCCGTGGTTTGCGATCTTTGGCCTTCGCACGGGCGAGTTGACAATGCTGCGGAGGGTTCCTCTGGCATCAAGAGAGGACGCTATGTGTCGTTCATGATTGCCGCAATTATGGCTGTAGTAACTATCGCCATCTCAGCAGCCGGCAAGACACCACCGATTCTCGCGCTGTCAACATTGGCAATCGGAGTCGCTGCCAGCGCCAATTTTCCCGCCCTGACCCTGGCGCTCTTCTGGCGACGGTTCACTCCGACAGGCGCAGTGTCCGGAATTCTCGTCGGTCTGGTTGCGTCCGTTGTCGGGGTCGCGTTTGGGCCTTTGCTGTGGCACGGCTCAAATCCTTCGCCCATTTCGTTGATGGACCCGGCTATTTTTGCAGTGCCGTCTGGATTTGTGGCATCGGTGGTTGGGACCCTGCTCTCGAAAAGGCAGGCAGACTTCGAGCGCTTCGAGCAGTTGCGTCTTCGGTCGCTGATCGGCCCTGAAGCTGCAGTGCTGTCAACGGAGACGCGCCGGAAGAGCAAAGAAGAAGAGCGGCCACTTGCTCGATTCGGCATCTGACCGGATAGGGTCGTTTGAATCGTAGTTGTCGTTAAAAAAATTAGTGCTCAAACCTAAACTGGAATGATTATGGATCTTCAATTGCAGAAGAGCTACGGCGCGTTCATTAATAACGAGCTGCAACTGCTCTCGGGTCCGAGCTTTCCGGCGATCAATGCGGCCACTGGCCAGCATCTTGCCGAGATTGCTCGTTGCGGGCAAAAGGAGATTGATGCGGCCGTCTGTGCCGCTGAGGCGGCCTTCCCCGCATGGAAGGCTCTCGGATTCGAAGACAGGGCAAGAATGCTTCACCGGTTTGCTGATCTGATTGAGGCCGACGCGGAGCGACTTGCACAGATCGATGCACGGGATATCGGTCGCCGGCTCTTCGAGACACGCATCGATCAGGTAATCGCCGTACGACACTTCCGTTACTTTGCCTCGGTTATCTTGGCTCACGAGGATTTTGGTCGCCCCATTCAAGGGGGGCATCTCGTAGCAAAGCGCGAGCCACTTGGCGTGTGCGGGCAAATCATTCCGTGGAATGCCCCGGCGATCATGGTCGCGATGAAGCTGGCACCCGCCTTGGCGGCCGGAAATACGGTTGTACTCAAACCAGACGAGAACGCATCGCTGTCAACATTGGAATTGGCTCGCCACATCGCGGCGGTATTCCCGCCCGGTGTCGTGAACATTGTGCCAGGTCTTGGCGCTGAAGCCGGTGCCGCACTAACCGCGCATCCGAAAGTCAGGAAGCTCGCGTTCACAGGCAGCACTGAGACGGGAAGGATTGTTGGCGGAGCGGCTGCTGAGAGGCTCATTCCGGCCACATTGGAATTGGGTGGCAAGAGCCCAAATATCGTTTTTCCGGATATCGAAAGCATTGACGAGGTCGTCGACAACGTTACTTTTGGTTCGATATTTGCGAACGGGCAGGCGTGCTTCGCAGGTACCAGACTTTTCCTACATTCGGATATCTACGACGTTTTTCTTGAAAAACTCGTTGCGTCGTTTGGCCGTGCGAAGGTCGGTGACCCGCTGGCGGAGAGTACGATTGTTAGCTGTCTTGTGACGCCGGAGCAAGGGAAACGTGTACTGAACTATCTGGAAATCGGGCGCGATGAAGGTGCAAGACTCGTCTGTGGCGGACGTCGGGTTACCGTTTCCGGTAACGAGTATGGATATTTCATAGAGCCGACTATTCTTGAGGTGAAGAACGATATGCGCGTAGCCCAGGAGGAAATCTTCGGCCCAGTGCTTTCGGTTATCAAATGGAATAACTACGAATCGATGCTGGCGGAAGCAAATGACAGCCGCTACGGACTCGCTGCGGGCATTTACTCATCAGGGTTGCGCAATGCGCTGAATGCGGCTGATCGGCTGAACGCAGGGTCAATCTGGATTAATCGGTTCTTCAATCTCGTTGAAGGATCACCGTACGGTGGATATAACGACAGCGGGCTGGGGCGCGAGTTTTGCCGGGACACTCTCAACGCATACAGCCAACTCAAATCGATCACCGTACAAACGTCTACTGATGCGGCTTGGTTCGTACCAAAACGGTAGGACGGCGCCCGTCACGATGGCGATATTCGATGTCATTTCTCAATTCTAAAAATTAATATGGTGCAGCATGATTAAAGAAAAAGACGCCTCTTCCGATAAGCCAAATCGTCTGGCCGCGCTAGACATGGCGCTGCTTCTGGGGCGAATTGACAGGCGGACGTTCATTCGACTCTGCGTATCCGCCGGCATGTCAGCTGCAAGCGCCACAGTCATAGCTGCCGAATCGAGCGCAGCATTCTCAAATCAACTGGAGCGGGCCAGGTCGCTGGAGAGTCGCTATGACTACATCGTCTGCGGGGCTGGATCGAGTGGCTGCGTTGTCGCATCCAGGCTCGCTGCGGATCCGAGAGTAAAAGTGTTGCTCCTGGAAGCCGGTGGGAGCGACGAGGCTCCAGGGCTCGTTGATCCTGGAATTTGGTTCAAAAATATTGGTAGTCCTACTGATTGGGATTATAGATCGGAGCCAACGGAAGCGCTGAATCAGCGTTCGGTTGTTGTGCCTATGGGGCGCGCCCTGGGAGGCGGTAGTAGCATCAACGCAATGGTGTGGGCCCGTGGTCACAAGAACGACTTCGAGTTTTGGGCCAAGGAGAGTGGGGATCGTAACTGGGGATATGATCATGTTCTGTCGATCTATAAGAGAATCGAGAACTGGCAAGGTACGCCAGATCCGGCGCGGAGAGGCGCGGGGGGGGCTGTGTGGATCCAGCAATTGAAGGACCCTAGTCCTGTCGCGACGATGGCTCAGAAGGCGGCGGCTCGCATTGGCATTCCTGCATTTGACGACATGAACGGCGAGATGATGGAAGGCGAGGGCGGAAGTGCAATGCCCAACGTGATCATCAAGGAAGGGCGTCGTCACAACATGTTCAGTGCATACCTGAGGCCAATGCTGACACGACCAAATCTGACGGTTTTGAGTGGGGCGTTTGTAAGTAAGGTTCTTCTTCGGGGTGATGATGCCGACGGTGTTGAATTCAAATGGCGCGATCAATTGCACAGAATTCAAGCCGGGAAGGTAGTGCTTTCTATGGGGGCCATCAATACGGCGAAGGTTCTGATGCTATCTGGTATTGGTGATCAGAACGCCCTGAAGAAATTTGAAATCAGCTCGCATCACCATTTGCCCGGCGTTGGTGAAAACTACCAGGATCATCCGATCGTGGAGGGTTGCATTTGGGAATATAAGACGCCGCTCGCGCCACGCAACAACGCAGCCGAGTGGACATTCTTCTGGAAGAGCCGGCGAGAACTGGCTGAGCCGGATCTTCAGCCGTTTCTCCTTGAAATCCCTGTCGCCGGTGAAAGAATGCACAAACTCTACAGGATGCCGGAGAATGGTTTCGTGATTGCTCCAGGACTCGTCAGACCGAAGAGCCGAGGCACCGTGCAACTCCGTTCGTCAGATCCAAATGCATCGCCTCTGGTTCAACCGAACTTTTTGCAGCATCCGGACGACGTTGAGGCGTTGACACGCGGCGTGGAGCTATGCCGTGAAATAGGAAACTCGGCGGAGATGCGAGATCTCGTTAAACGAGAGGTTTCTCCGGGAGCAGTCAGCAAAGCTAAAGTTGCCACGCTTCTTCGTAATGCGGCAGAATCTTACGGCCATTCAACGGGTACCTGCCGAATGGGAACAGACAAAATGTCGGTGGTCGATTCCAACCTTGCGGTACATGGGTTGAAGAGCCTGTACGTTGCGGACGGGTCGATCATGCCGCGTGTCACGACGGGAAATACGATGGCGCCTTGCGTGATTATCGGTGAACGTATGGCTGAAATTTTGACGAGTTGACGGTTCGTCTGTCAGCGCAATCCTCTGCTTCCGGAAAATGGGTCACCGTCTCTGGCGAGGATCCCATGCTCGTCTCTCCGTTCGCAGGCTGGATTACACGACCCGTGGGTTTGTCCCGACACACGGTGCACAGGCGGCTGCCGGAAAACTGACGGCGCCGGGCCGAGCCATCCGACGCGCGCCAGTCCCAATCTGATTGACAACTTGGTTGCGCAGCTTAGAGACTTGCTTGGGGCGGTCGGTGAATGACCGTATAGGTCACTACTCGCGCTAACGCCCAGATAGTCATCGCGTTACCGGTTCAGAATTGCCCCACCAGGTATCGTCACTGAGTCGTTCCGCCAACGCCCTTGCGGCGGCGTCGAGTAGCGCTTGGCCTTTTTCTGGGCTCGCAAGAGACGGGCTGCCTACCACGCCAGAAGGTGATATTTCGACCATGGTGCGGCTCCGGTGTGCTCCCCTTACCTCGCCAAATCCGCCAACGGGAGCATGGACCGTTAGCGCCGCTTCAACGTCTACGAACTCCGGGTGCAACGCCATGATCATTGATGTTTCCGCCTCGCAGGCATGCAGAAGATTTCGCTGTCCCTCAAGAATATTGCCGAACTCCGAGGCTGATACGTTCCAATACGTTGCGGTCATCAGAGGTACACCCAGTTCTTTCGTTAGCTGGTCGACGATGATCGACAAGGCAGCGATGTTCCCGCCGTGCCCGTTGAGCAGCAAGATGCGCCGAAAACCCTGCACCTGAAGGGATTTAACGAGGCATCGCAATACGCTCCGGAAAGTGTCGAAATCGAGTGTCAGCGTGCCTGGGAACACCATGTGATGTTCGGCCATGGAAACCCACAACACTGGTGTCACCAGGACGCGAGCATTGCCGGTAGTGATGCTCGCGGCGCGTGCAGCAACTTCAGCAACTAGTCGCGAGTCGACCATGACGGGTAGATGTGGTCCGTGCTGTTCCGTCGAACCAATCGGTACAATCGCGATGTCGCTTGCCGTCTTCCCTTCCAGAAACTCCGGTGCGCGCAGCGTATCCCAGTGGTGGCGGTCAATGCTCATATCTCTCATCCTCTTATCGTGAACCAATACTTAAAATCGATGAGTCATACCAACGCGGACAGCTAACTGTGATGCGCTGGAGGAAGGCGTCTGGAACAGCAGGGCCGCGTGCTGCCCTTCGCTTCCCACACGTTGATACGCCGTCGACAGATAAACGTCCGTGCGTTTGCTGAGAAAGTAATCCACCGTGGCTGATCCGACATTCCATCGTCCGTTGAGTCCGACTGAGCGTGCATAGTTTGCCGAGACGATAAGTGCGGGAGATACATAGTAGAAGAGGGAGAAATTGCCGGTCTGCAGCATCTCCGTCACCGATAGCGCCCGCAGATAAGTCCGGCTATAGGCGGCCGAGGCGAGCCACGGTCCGATCCTGTACGAGACACTGGCCGCATATGTCGAAAGATTGTCGAGATTGATGCCCGTTGCCAGCGTTGGCGCGAGCTCTTCGCCGAAGGCCCTTGTAAGGCCAATGGAGGCGGGATTGATATTGACGCCGTTCAGATCCGTCATCGCGGCGATCACAGTCAGCGGCCCACCGAGATAGTCGATCAGGAAACTTAGGCCGCGGCCGGTGTTGGACGCGGGCGCGGTCGATGAACCGAAGCTATATAGTGCCCCCAAATGAATTCCTGCCCATCTGGGACTTTCGTAGGACACGGTATTGCTGAGGAACTCACCTGCAATGCGATCGTAGTCTCCTGGATGATAGGCGTAGATCGGCCCGACGATGACCGGCAATAACCGGATCATGAAGTCCGGTTGGCGCCCGAATGTGACTGTGCCGTAGTTGACGTTTTGCAATCCAACTGTCGCGATGCGGTTGAATTCCTGCCCACTTGTGGCGAAGGCTCCATTGGCTAGGTTAATGCCGCCTTCGAGACGAAAGACGGCGTTCGTGCCGCTGCCGAGATCCTCCTTGCCAGTGAGTCCCCAGCGGCTTGGATTGGCCACCCCGCTGGTTTCCCGCAATGCGGAACTGCCTGCGATATTGCTGAAGTACGTCATGCCCATATCAAGGACGCCGTAAAGCGTCACTGATGACTGCGCAATCGCCGGAGCGGATCCGGCAAGAAGTGAGGCGAACAACATCGCTCCAAACGGAGCTTTTTTAGATGACATGGACACGTTCTCGCAGGAAGAGATAAGCGTTTGGCTTCGGGACTATCGGCACAGTCTCGTTTGACGAGCGAATCGTACGCATGGGTGAAGATTTACAAAAATGATGTCGAAGTTAGGTGCCGATTGCCGAACCTTCTTGCCGAAACTTGCTGTTGATACGCCAGGTAATCTTCCAGCGTCGGTCGGGAACCTGGAGTTTTCGAGTGTTGTCCGGGAAATTCTGGTGCGTTACCGTGACTCGTCTGCTCACTCAATTGAGTGCCGCATCCCGCCCCCAGACGGCGTCCACCTTCCGTCGGAGTATTCGCATGAGCGTGTCCGAATTCCGTGCCAGTTCGCTGATCGAATCCACCGAAATCCTCTGCCGGGAATGGTCCCGCCATAAGATTTCGACTGTGGGTCGTGCGCAGATGGATTTGCGGTTTAGCCAACTCAGAATCAGCAAGAATCTAACCGTCAACCGGCTATCGTACGGCGCAAACGTGAGCATTGCACCCTGGGATCGGGACGAGGTTCTGCTAGTCCAGATGCCAATCAAGGGCCGTGCAAGTGCGGTATATGCGGGTGGCGAAGTGTCTATTGATGCAGCACGCTATGGTGTTATTGATGTACGTCGGGTCGAGCGTTTTACGTGTGATGCGGACTTCGACGCACTGATTTTGCGTGTTCGCGTCGATAGTATTCGAGAGTATCTGGAGGAAGTGCTCGGCACGCCTCTGGGGCATGAGCTGCGCTTTGCAGACGACATGGCTCTGGACTCAAGCGCATGGCATAGCTGGGCGCCATTTGCCGGTATGCTCGGCGGTTTGATCAATGAATCGTCCACCGAATTTTCACCGAAGTTACTTGCGTCGATCGAGAACACCGTTGTGTCGGCGCTCGTCTTTGGCCAGCGCCACAATTTCTGGGACGAAGTCCGGCGGCCATGCGCACTCCCAGCTCCAAGACATGTCAAGCGGGCAGAAGCGTACGTGCTCGAACATGCCGGAGAAATGCTGTCGACGAAGTTGCTGGCAGCTCACGCAAACGTGAGCGTACGTGCGCTGTTCAACGGGTTCCGGACATTCCGCAACATGACCCCAGCTGAGTTCATTCGTGGCGTTCGCCTCGACCGTGCCCGAGACGATTTGCTGGCTGGGACCCATACGGTCTCGGTGATCTCGAAGAAATGGGGCTTCGGGCATCTTGGCAATTTCGCCTCACATTATCGTAAGCGCTTCGGGGAATCGCCTGTCGAGACATTGCGATTCGTTGGTCATCGCTGTTCCCGATGAGCGGATTTCGGCAATTGCATGTGCATTTCGGCAGGAATCAGATTCGCGGGTAACGTGTGCCCTTTCGGCACCTCTATGATTGACTCATTCGATCAAAGAGGTGCCGATGATTTACCACTTCCCGCCGACAATTTCGCACGCAAAAATCCCCCCGCTGTCGTCCGCATGCCGTGTTGATGACTGGGTTTTCGTCTCCGGCACGCCCGGTTACGACGATGACATGGAACTCGATCCGTCGTTCACCGTTCAGTTTGAGACAGCTTTGCAAAGTCTTGCTGCGATCCTCGCAAGAACCGGGAGCTGCCTCGAGAACGTCGTCAAGGTGGGGATTTATCTTACCAGGGCAGAGGACATCCCCGAGATGAACCGTCTGTACGGCCTCGCATTCGGTCCTGCTCCCTATCCAGCACGAACAACGGTGATCGTGGCAGCCCTGCCGGATCCGGCGATGCTCGTTGAGCTCGAATGCGTGGCCGTAATCCGCAGCAGCTAGTCACGCCAGGCTTGCGGACACGGCATTCTACGAATGGCGAGTGTGTCCCCGCTGGGCCTGCTTCCCTACACATGTTCCACTCCTCCTAACTGCTCGGGCCGTCGGGCAACAATGACGGCGCACTGAGAGGCGTGTATCTAACGAGAACCAGCAATGAGCGCCATCGATGGTGTTTTCCCAACCCACAAGACCCGCCACGTCATATTCGCGACAACTATTGGTAACGCACTCGAATTCTTCGACTTCACGGTCTACAGCTTTGTGGGCGTACTGATCAGCCGGTTGTTTTTCCCTTCCGCTTCGGCAACCGGACAATTGTTGTTGGTTACGGCTACGTTCGGCGTTGGCTTTTTGATGCGGCCAATCGGCGGGCTGGTTATCGGGATCTACTCGGACCGCTCAGGACGCAAGGCGGGTCTGATGTTGACTATTGCGTTGATGGCGGTCGGATCCCTTCTTCTCGGTATCGCGCCGACCTATCAACAGGCCGGCATAGTGTCGCCGATTCTGATTGTTATTGCGCGACTGTTGCAAGGTTTTTCATCGGGTGGTGAAGTCGGTGCGTCTACGACGTTGATGCTTGAGAGTGCCCCCTCGTCGCGGCGTGGTTACTACTCAAGCTGGCAGTTCGCCAGCGCTTGTCTCGGCGTAATGCTGGGAGCGTTGGTGACAGTCGCATTGACGACGGCCATGTCGTCGAACAGCTTCGAGCGCTGGGGTTGGCGTGTACCGTTCCTTCTCGGTGCACTGATTGCCCCGGTGGGTTGGTATATTCGCCGATCGACCGAGGAAACGTTACGCCCAGCCGCTTCAAATGTGAGAATGATGGATGGCGATCGAGCTCCGAGCCGCCTGCTGGGCAACGGAAAATGGTGGAACGCGACCAGCGGTATCCTGCTTGTCGGCGGAGGAATCACCACCTCGTACACCGTGACTTTCTTCATCCCAACCTATGCGATCAAGCAGCTCGGCATGCCTTCCAGTGTAGCGCTGACGGCCGCCGTCGTATGCGGATTCACGGGATTCGTTACCGCGCCGGTTGTGGGCATCCTTTCGGATATCTACGGGCGAAAGCCGCTAGTCGTGGCAGCGCGGATACTCACGATTACGGCCGTTTTCCCATGCCTGCAGTGGATCAACGCGGCGCCCGGAAGTTTGCGTCTGTTTGCTGTGCTTGTGTTACTGGGCATGCTGTTGGCATTACAGATGACACCTATCATTACGATGGTTGCGGAAATGTTTCCACGCACGAACCGCGTTACCAGCATGTCGGTGGTGTATGGGATTGGTGTTTCCGTGTTCGGCGGTTTCGCACAATTCGTCAATACTTGGCTCGTCGCCGTTACCGGAAACCGCATGGCACCTGCTTGGTATTTAAGCGCTATTCTTGTCGCTTCGTCGTTGGGCCTCATCGGCATGCGCGATCGCACGCGCAATTCGATCTGAGATGTCAATGCGCTCTGTTTTTAAGGCGTCCCCTTTCATGGAGACTAGGAATGGATAGTCCCGTTGTGAGTTTTAGTGTCGGAATGCTCGTTTTTCAAGGCATGACCAACCTCGATTTTGCTGCTCCGTTTGAGGTTTTCTCCCGAATGCCGGGGGCAGAGGTGCATGTGATTGGCGTTGACGATGGAGTTGTGACCTGCGATACCGGCGCGCGGCTGCTACCAACGACTACGATAGACCGATGTCCGAGGCTTGACATGATCTTCGTCGGTGGAGGACCGGGTATCAACCCGTTGATGGAGAATCCGCCTGTTCTTGCATTTCTGGCACAGGCCGGTGCACAGGTAAGCTGGGTGACTTCGGTGTGCACGGGGGCGCTATTGTTGGGTGCCGCAGGTTTACTGAGAGGCTATAAAGCGGCGACTCACTGGACGGCAATGGACGTACTTCCCGCCTTCGAAGTTACGCCCGTGTATGAGCGAGTGGTGATGGATCGCAACAGAATCACTGCGGGCGGCGTCACGGCAGGTTTGGATTTCGGCCTTGTGATTGCTGGGTTGTTGCACGGCGAACAGATCGCGCATGCGATCCAACTCGGGATGGAGTACGACCCGTCTCCGCCATTCGCGGGTGGCTCTCCGCGATCCGCGCCGGCTGCCCTTGTCACCGAAGTGCGGCGACGGACACAGCAACTGACGGATGAGCGGATGGAGATTGCGCGGCGCGTTTCGGCGCATTGGCCCGGTCAATGATGGTCGGGTTGTAACTTAGCATCGAGGATGTTCAGATTGTCTATTGTTTCACCGAATGTGATCAGTGGCAGCCTCAGCTGAATCATCAGGCGATAGGTGGCGACGCATCGTCTGTGGCGTTACTCCGAAGCTTCGAACGAAAGCGCGACGCATCCGATCGATATTGCCGAAACCGCTATCACGAGCCACTTGCTCAAGAGACCGCGCCCCAGCCTCGATTGAGGTCCGGGCGTTTTCGAGTCGAAGCCGCTCAATAGCTTTTGCCGGCGCGATACCGATGGTTGCGGTGAAGGCCCGCGTAAACTGTCTTACGCTCAATGCGGCACGCTCTGCTAGATGCTCGACATCGAGAGGTTCATTGAGATGTGAACGAGCCCAGATCAATATCTCGTTGAACCTGTTGTCACCCCCTACCAATTCCAGCAACGCCGAATGCTGTGACTGACCACCAGGGCGATTAACGGAAACGACCAAAATCTGAGCGACGCGTCGCGCGGTCTCGAAGCCATAATCATCCTGAATCATGGCAAGCGCAAGATCTATCCCAGAGGATATTCCCGCCGAAGTCCAGATGTTTCCATCTCGCACAAAGAGACTTTCGGCATCCACGTTGATAGAGGGAAATCGCCTGGCAAGTTCTGCGGCTTCCCGCCAATGTGTTGCGGCGGTCCTGCCTTCGAGAAGTCCGGCTTCCGCCAAAAGAAAGGCCCCGGAACAGACGCTCGCCAGTTTGCACCCGTTCTCCGCCACGCTTCGAATAAAGGGAAGAAGATGTGCGTAGTTTTCCCGATTCTGGACGCCCAAGCCTCCGGGGATGAGGAGGATATCGCAGCCTTGGGTCCGACGGAAATCAATCGAGCCAACGGTAGCTCCGCTACTGCTGGTCACGTTGCCAGTGGTTGAACCCAGAACCTCAATCGAATAGCCAGGGACGCCGCATTGGCTCGCGGTTTCGAATGCCGTGATTGGTCCGGCCATGTCGAGAAGGACGAAACCTTCGAAAAGCAAGCAACTGATGCGGATCATTGAGCGTCCTAAAATGACGAGTTTTCGTCCTTTGTGCCATTGTAGTGAGAGACTACAATCGTGTCCAGCATCACACCAATGCTTCACATTGAGTAGCAATGCATCATATTCGAAACCGATCCGAGGATGTCATTATGTTAGATATACTGAATAATATTGATAGCCAAAAGAAGCTATCCGTAGCAATGGTACTGTTTCATAGGGTGACGCTTCTGGATTTAATCGGGCCCGCGACCGCTTTGGGGTTTCACGCTGACGTTCATTTGGTAGCGAAAACAATGGATCCTGTTGCAAGCGATCAGGGCGTCAAGATTTTGCCGACGTGCACATTTGACGAATGTCCGAAAGACCTGGACGTCCTGTTTGTGCCTGGCGGGGTCGGAGTCCTCGACGCGATGATGGACCTGGAACTATTGCACTTTGTGCGTGACAGAGGCGAGCGAGCAGGATACGTGACGTCCGTCTGCACGGGGTCTCTTATACAAGGCGCTGCGGGACTTCTCAAAGGCTACGAAGCAACGACACATTGGGGCTGGCACGAAGTGCTGTCATCTCTCGGCGCGATACCTGTGAAGAAGCGCGTGGTGCATGACCGGAATCGAGTGTCGGGTGGCGGAGTAACCGCAGGATTGGACTTTGGTCTTGGACTGCTTGCGATTTTGCGTGGAGAGGAGGCTGCCAGGACGGTACAGCTCATGATGGAATATGATCCTGAGCCTCCGTTCGACGTTGGAACGCCCGACAAAGCGGGGCGCGCAACGGTTGAAAACGCGCAGCGCGTGCTCAACGCGACAGCAGAGTGCAGGATTATGATCGACCGCCAGAAGGAGTTGGGGTTTCCCTTGGAGAAGAATCTCTCATCGAATGCATCCGCCTAGCTTTCGGAAAATTCAATCAGAACAGAAAATTGGGCTCCGGCTGACGTTCGAATATCACTCAAAGAACTGTGCGGCGCACATCTGAATGGTGCATGCGCCGCATCTTTGCCACGGCGGTGAGTCATCGTCATCTAGCGTAATTCAAAGTAATGCCTGCAAGTTAAGCGAGGGAGTGCTTATGTCCGGAATCGTCTATATACACCATAAAAATAGAAGCGATTTATATGATAAATATAATATATCGCCTGCAACACTAAGTGGAAATATTTTGCTGATGTCTGGTCTGGTTGGATTTCGCCCAGATGGATCTGTTGCTGATTCCCTCGAAGAGCAGATAGAACTGATTTTTGAACAGGCGAAAGATGTTCTCGAAGAAGCTGGTGGTGACTTTTCGAATATTGCGTCCTTCGATACATATCACACTGGCGAAGTAGCGATCTTCGACCAGATGGAGGCGTTCATGTCTGTCAGAGATCGGTATGTTCAGCGACCGGGTCCGGCGTGGACTTCGCTTGGAGTCAGTGCCCTCGCGATTCCGGGGGCGGCTATTGAAGTGAAAATTACCGCTTACATATAAGCGTTTCCGGCGAATTTCGAATGCTTGTGTCCGACCAACTTGAGAGGCTATCGAACCCAACCCGATGTAGCGAGTTTAGAACCCGATTTGGGGTAAGGCTTAGAGGGTGAAGCATGCTTGAGAAATATGAATGTTATCCAAAGCCATGTTTTTGTGTGGTTGGGCAGCATCAACAGCATATCAATGACATTGATTCAATAAAAAAGCGTGAATTACAGGTTGCGAACGATATAGAACCATGGAGGCGACAATGTCTAGTATGTCGAGCCAAGAAGCTTGGTCCGGAAAAATTTTCGTGGGCAATTGGACAGAAGGAAGCGGTGGTCGCGCCCCGGTCATTGAGCCAGCTACCGGCGCTGAAATCGGCGTAACGGGGATCGCGACGGTCGGAGACGTTAATGATGCGGCGGAGCGCGCTGCTTCTGCTCAGCGTATCTGGAGTTCAATGTCGTTCGACAAACGCGCTGCAGTGCTTTATGAGGCAGCTAGTTTGCTCAAAGCGCGCACTGAGTTGGTCAATTTCTGGAATATCAGGGAATGTGGATCAATCAGCACAAAAGCTCAATGGGAGCTAGATGCGGCGTACGACCAGATCTTGGCGGCGGCCGCGTTACCAATGCAGGCTACAGGAATGCTGTTCCCATCGGCCATGCCGGGACGGACCAATACGTGGCGGCGGATTCCGATCGGTGTTGTGGGTGTTATCGCTCCATGGAACTTTCCGTTGCTGCTGGCGATTCGTTCGATCGCTCCCGCGTTGGCATTGGGCAATGCGGTAATACTAAAGCCCGCTCCCCAAAGTACAGTTACCGGGGGCGCCTTGTTGGCCAGCCTATTCGCAGATGCGGGGCTGCCAGAAGGGGTTTTGCAAGTACTTCCCGGTGACGCGTCAGTGGGCGATGCGGTTGTGAGGCATCCGGCCATAAATATGATCTCGTTCACAGGATCAACTGATGTAGGGCGCCAGATCGGGGAGATCTGCGGTCGCCTGTTAAAAAAATGCTCGCTCGAACTCGGTGGCAACAACCCGATGATTGTGCTGGCCGACTCAGACATTGACGGCGCAGTATCTTGTGCTGCCTGGGGTGCATTTCTGCATCAAGGGCAGATCTGTATGCAGACCGGACGGCATATCGTACATCGAAGCGTTGCGCACGAGTACGCTACCAAGCTCGCTGAGCGTGCCCGTCGTCTGGTGGTTGGTAATCCTGGCACGAGTGATGTTCATATTGGCCCGCTTATAGATGCGCGGCAGGCAGAACGCGTTCATCGAATTGTTATCGAGTCGATCGACGCCGGCGCAGAGCTTGTGGTGGGTGGTTCGCATCGAGGCAACTTTTTCGAACCCACGGTGCTGATGAACGTGACACCTCAGATGTCAGCATTTCAGAAAGAGATATTTGGTCCGGTTGCTCCGATAACAGTATTCGATTCCGTTGATGAAGCGATTGAGATCGTCCACGCGAGCGAATATGGGCTTGCTGCTTCCGTACATTCCCGTTCGATTCCAGCAGCGATGACCATTGCCGATCGTCTGCGTAGCGGAATGATTCACATCAATGATCAAACCGTAAACAACGAATTCCATGTTCCGTTTGGCGGAATGGGTGCCTCGGGGAACGGCGGGCGTTTTGGCGGGCCAGCCAATGTTGAAGAGTTTACGCAAACACAGTGGATTAGTGCGATTGATAAACCAGTTCAATATCCTTTCTGATCATAGACGCTTTGTAGCAGGGAAATTGAACCATCAGTCAGTTGATCGCAGTGGCGTCGGTTTGCAGTTGATGCTTGAAAGAATTTAACGTCGTGGAACAACGGGCGTTCACGCGTTTAGTTTTTAAAAAATCAGGAGACACAAAGCTATGAACGACGAAGGATATGGAGGCAACGAATCGGCCGAGGGGAAGGGTCCATTCGATGTCCTGGTTGTAGGAGCAGGTTTTTCCGGTATGTATGCCCTATACGAACTGCGACGGCGCGGATTCACCGTGGCCGTTGTCGAGGCTGGCTCTGACGTCGGTGGAACCTGGTATTGGAATCGGTATCCCGGCGCGCGTTGCGACGTGGAAAGCATGCAATATTCATACTCTTTTTCTCCTGAATTAGAACAAGATTGGAAATGGAATGAGCGTTACGCAACGCAACCTGAAATTCTTCGGTATGCGAATCATGTAGCACATCGTTTTGATTTGAAGCGTAACATTCATTTCAACGTCCGTGTGCGTTCTGCATCGTTTGACGAAGAGTGTAATCTCTGGACGGTTACAACAGACACTGGCGAGCAGATCTTGAGTCGCTATTGCATCATGGCGACGGGCTGTCTTTCGTTACCTCGTGAACCGAATATACGCGGGCTGTCCTTCTTCGAAGGCGCGCAGTATCACACCGCCCGATGGCCGCGGGAAGGCGTTGATTTCACTGGGATGCGCGTCGGCGTCATCGGCACGGGGTCGACGGGCATTCAGGCGATTCCGCAAATCGCCAAGCAGGCGAAGCATCTTTATGTGTTCCAAAGAACGGCGAACTACAGCGTCCCAGCCAAGAATCGTCCACTGGATGAAAACGAGGTCGCTGAGTTCAAGAGCCGCTATCGTGAGCATCGTCAGCGCATGCGCACGTCTGGTTCCGGAACGCTCTGGACTCAGGAGAATAAGTCCGCGCTTGATATTTTGGATGGGGAGCGCGAAGAAATATTCGAAGCAAACTGGAACCGAGGTGGTCCTGGTTTGGTGCAGGTGTTCCCGGACCTTGGGCGCGATCTTAAGGCTAACGAAACACTTGCGAAGTTCGTGCGAACAAAAATCTGTCAAGCCGTGAGCGATCCGGTAACTGCAGAAGCCCTTGCGCCGAAGGATCACCCAATTGGCACGAAGCGAATTTGCGTTGATATCGAATACTTCGAGACTTATAACCGGCAAAACGTCACGCTGATTGACCTGAAGAGCGAGCCGGTGGAGCAGATCACCCCTGGCGGCATTGAGACAAGTGCAGCCAGCTACAAGCTCGATTGCTTGGTATTTGCAACGGGTTTCGATGCGATAACTGGCGCGCTTCAGGCAATCGATATCCGCGGACGTGGAGGAAATTCTCTCAGGGAAAAGTGGGCGGGCGGTCCTCGAACCTACCTTGGCCTTGCAACGGCTGGTTTTCCGAATCTTTTTATGGTGACCGGACCGGGAAGTCCGTCAGTGCTCAGCAATATGTTTGTCTCAATTGAGCAGCACGTCGAATGGATCGCTGACTGCCTTACCTATCTCCGCAAGAATCAAATGGATTTTATAGATGCGAACTCAGACTTTGAAGACAGATGGGTTTCGCATGTCAATGACCTAGCGGAGCAGACTCTATTTTCCCACGCAAAGTCGTGGTACCTGGGTGCCAATGTGCCAGGCAAGCCACGTGTGTTTATGCCGTACGTCGGCGGCGTTGGTGCATACCGTGAGAAATGCGAGCAAGTGGCGCGAGACAACTATGAGGGGTTCACAACAACCGTGGCTGTGAAGCTGCGGTAGGGGATCGTCACTACGGTGTGACACGCTGTTTGGGACGCGGGCTTCGGAACTGCTGTTTGTCCGCCCGATCTATCTGGGCGAGACGAGGCGATTTCGGCGTGGAACGCGCGCATTCCTTCGATGAAATGAATCGCGCGCGATCCAGCCGCATTTCTGTATTCGCCTTTGGAAAGCCGAACGTGTCCTAGTGATCAAAATCAGGGTCGAAAAAATGGGGGGGGCCATAGATTTAGTGTGACGACGCCGTGCTCGTTCTCGCTGTCGGTGGCAAGCTCGGAGCACTCATCCGTCTCGTACGCATCAATCCCTACCGTAACCCAGATGCGTCCAGAGGGGGCGGTCATCAGCCTACGATTGATGCCGCGCTCTGCTTTCCGATGTAATTACGTCGGTACAAGATGGTCCAGCCTGTCAGGCCAACGTACGCAGCGTAGCTGATGTACGAAGAGACGCGGTGCGCTTCGTCGTCACTTAAGTTATAGGTGAACCAAAGCCGCGCCATATTTTCTGCAACAAGGCCGATACCCCATGTGGCGGTCATTATCCGGATCGACTTTACGAGCGCCGGGCGAGAGTGCCACATTGCGTCAAATTCGAGCTCTCCGCCCTTCCGTTCGCGTGCCATCGTCGACCGCGCGAGATAGAAGACAAGCGGTCGGCGCAAAAGAATCGACCCGAGGAAGAGCAACCCAATAATGCCACTCACCAACGGCTCACGCGCAGCACGACCCCATTGCATCGGGCTTGCTGTAAGTAGAAGGAGAGACATGCCAATTCCTGCGAGTTCGAGCGCGCTGAGCGCATCGAAGTGCCGAAATTGAGCAAGGTCGACGATCATCCATGTCAGCAGCGGCACCGCGGAAGCGGTCAGTGCCCCGATGGCTCCGTAGTACGGGAATGCGACCCGGTACGCGGCAGCTGGCAATATCACGTTGACGATAAACGCCAGTAGGTAACGAGTGGAGAGGATCATCTAGTTCGTCTTGCGCTCAGACCGAATGTTGCGCCGACTCGACGCCGCCACTCCGAATGTGCACTGTGGGTCAATATGTTCTCGATGGAAAAGCTTGCCACGTAATCAATCGTTCTTCATAAATGGTACCCCCTAAAAGGTCCGCGCCTACTAGGCAAAGGATGCCGTGTTTGGGAGTCGAAAGCAATTAGCCAATGGCAGCTTCTGACCGATTCTGTTTTAAACAGACTTGCGTTTGGGTGTGACGAAAAAATACTACGCCGCAGATTTTACTTCGCATCGTCGAAGCTCCGACTCTGTCGCGTATCACACAGTCGCAATCTCCATTTTGTCAGCGCCAGCCATCAGTGCAGTCGTGATTCGCAGCGGATTTTTTCGCGATTGCTGTCAGTAAAAACGATTTTGCCACGTCATCGGAGCTGTCGCGTGAGGCATGTTCAGAAGTATTCAAAGTCGCCTTTCGTAGAGCGGAGTAATTTTGTCACTGGCCACTGCCCGCTGGGACAGCGCGTGAGCCTCTGAGTTGACGCATTTACTTCGTTGCGCAGCGAAGTAAAGTTGTCACTTCGCATCAGTGCGCATGAAATTCGTCAACCCACGTTCGTCCTACACCATGAAATCCTCAGGCAGGTGGTACAACTGGTCGACGTTTCGCGAAGCTTCGAGCCACTCACGCTGCCGCGTCCTCGCGGCGCGCACCGTTATGACGTCTTCAGTCCGAAACTGGGGCGACGTCTGACCCTATAGGCTCTGGTGGAAATTGGCGATATGGACGAGATCTTTATTATAGAAAGGATACCTGATCAGGCAAACAGGACGGCCTCCCAGATTGCGGGCGCAGCGATATCTTTGAGGCCGAGCTTCGCGAGGCTGAATTGGCCCTTGCGAATACGATGTACCAACTCAATACCTGAGAGAGTGATCGCTGCGTTCCTGGAGCGTTTGAAGCCGAGCATGACTTTCGTCCGGGACTTGATGTTGCGGTGGTCCTGCTCTACCAGATTATTGAGATATTTCGAGGATCGGACCTTCGTGTCCTCAGCCAGCAAGCCATCCGCCTTCATCTCGCGCACGGCGCGGTGCGAGGCGGCGTAGCCATCAAGCGTGATGGTCTTCGGTGGCTGGCCTTGATGTTTGATTGCCTTCCTGAAGAACGCTTTTGCCGCCTTCACGTCGCGCCTGGCGCTGAGCATGAAGTCTACCGTCTGACCCGACCGATCCACCGCCCGATAAAGATAGACCCACCTGCCGCGCAGCTTGAGTGGAGTAAGAAACAGGGCGTAGTCGAACTATTTCCCTGTTTCTCCTCCCCGAACCGGACGTGCACCTCTCAGCGCATCCGGCTCTCCATTGAGGTGTCGCTCATAGCAAAGGCAACATCAGCGTAGCGCGACTCGATGGTGCGGCGTGTCTCATCGCGCAATATGTACGGATTTTCCATGGGGGTTCGCCAGGTGAATCGACCCTTGCGGCTGGTGACGAGGCGCCGAAGCGCCACTTCACCGTACCGACCCCGACTATCCCGGCCTTGCAGCACCCATGTCGTGGCCCTCCCTGGTTCAGGGGCCCGGATATGATCGCGCATTAGCGACCGGAAGCCACGCCGGTACTTGTGCGCAAGCCAATATCCCAGCTTCCAGAAGACGGTTCGGTCCAGCCTGCTAAACAGGGTCGCCGTGTAGTCGGTGTACTGGTAGAAGGTTGCCCATCCCGTCAGTTGCCGATTCAGGCTTTCCACCATATCCATCCGGTTCATGCTGTAATTTCCTGACAGTTGTCTGACCAGCCGCTCGGCAAAGCCCCGATACTTCTCCCACGGAATTGTCGTCACAGGTCGCATGCTGCCGCGTGGTCCGCGCTTGCGAATGATGCGGTGGCCGAGGAAGACGAAACCGTCATTCACATGCGTGATATGGGTCTTCTCCATATTCAGCGTGAGCTTCAGCTTGCCTTCGAGGAATTCCCGACATGCTTCGCGTACTACTTCGGCATGCGCTCGGGTTCCTTTGACGACCACCACAAAGTCATCCGCATAACGACAGTAGGATACTGCCGGTTTCCACTGCCGATTTTCTCGCACAGCGATGGGCCGCTGTTTGAGGATAGCGAAGTTCCACGCCCACCGGTCCTTGCGTACCTTCTTGTTCAGGAAGTTCGTTTCCATCCACGCATCAAACTCATGCAACATGATGTTGGACAGCAGAGGCGAGATAACTCCGCCTTGAGGAACACCTTCACTCGCGGCACGGAATAGACCATGATCAACGCATCCCGCCTTGATGAACTTCCAGAGCAGGGCAAGGAAGCGCTGGTCGGCGATGCGCTTGCGGATCCCCTTCAGTAGCAGGCGATGATGAACGGTGTCGAAGTAGCTGGCGAGGTCGCCCTCGATGACCCAGCGTCCCGCAGCACTCTGCTCATCTGCAGCCGTTAACTGAAGTCTCACCATGCGCACAGCGTGATGTACGCTGCGGGCCGGTCTAAAGCCATGTGAAGCCGGGTGGAAATCACTCTCCCAGATCGGCTCCATCGCCATCAGCATGGCCCGTTGAACAATTCTATCCCGCAGACTCGGGACGGTCAGCGCGAACTGCACAAGTGCTCAACGAGCATTTGGGATGGGCTGAGATTCGTCACCCGTTCCATCCCCTCAGGGGCCAACGCTTTCCCGTTCTGAAGGAGCGCCGCGTCGCAGGCACCGAGACATTGCTTCTGCGCGATACAGAACGCGGCAGCTTTAGCATTGCGCGCGAATGGACCGACTGGGGCACACCGACTGTCCACGACGACGCCATCGCGCCCGTGTGCTGCTTCGATCTGGGCATGTTGTTGGAGCTGGTCACGTTGATCGACCAGCTTGCCCCATCCAGGAAGTCGTCGAACAAAGGAGCTTGATCAATGCATCTCCTTGTCCTATTATCAGACCAGTTTTCAACGTGGTCCGCCAATGGAAGATATTCCTTCGTCCACTTTGCGCAGACGCCGCGCGCAATTGCTGAAGCAAATGCCGGCGTTAGAGACGCTCTTGCGCGGCTCTCTCATCGAGCGCTACAAGCGCTGCGGCAAACCGGGTTGCAAGTGTGCAGACGGCCCCGGCCATGGCCCCAAGTACTACCTATCCGTGAGCTTTCCCGGCCGCCGGCCGCAAATGGACTACGTGCCGCAAGCCGATTACACCAACGTCGCCGAGCACCTGGCGAACTATCACCGCGTTCGCGAGATCATCGAGGAGATCTGCGAGATCAACCGCGAACTATTGCGCCGCCGCGAGGCGCTCTGAGGGGCGCCGGTGAGCCAGCCGTCGCTGTCGCTCGCCAATTTCATCGATCCGCAATCGGCCGGCGTACTCATCGCCAACATGCTCGAGGCCTGGCTCACCGCCGAGCCCGCGCTGGAGCTGACCGAGGAGGCCTTCGATGAACACCAAGATCACCCCCCAACATCAAAGCAAGCCGGCGTACATTTATATCCGGCAGTCGACACTGGCCCAGGTGCGACACCATCAGGAGAGCACCGAGCGCCAATATGCGTTGAAGGACAAGGCGCTGGCATTGGGTTGGACGGAAACGGCGATCCGTACGCTGGACCGGGATCTCGGTCAGTCGGGGGCGCAGATGACGGGCCGCGAGGACTTCAAGACGCTGGTGGCGGATGTCTCGATGGGGCAAGTGGGTGCAGTGTTTGCACTGGAAGTGTCGCGCCTGGCGCGCTCGAACCTGGACTGGCATCGCCTGCTCGAACTGTGTGCGCTTACTCATACTCTCGTGATCGACGCCGATGGTTGCTACGACCCGGGCGACTTCAACGACGGCCTGCTTCTCGGTCTCAAAGGAACGATGGCGCAGGCCGAACTCCATTTTTTGCGCGGGCGCCTCCAGGGCGGTAAGCTCAACAAGGCGCAGAAGGGTGAATTGCGGTTTCCGCTCCCGGTTGGCCTGTGCTACGACGATCAAGGACGCATCGTCCTGGATCCCGATGACGAGGTACGCGGTGCCGTGCAACTGGCATTTCGTCTGTTTCAGGAGACCGGCAGCGCATACGCGGTTGTCAAGCGCTTTGCCGAAGAGGGCCTGCGCTTTCCCAAGCGCGCTTATGGAGGTGCATGGGCGGGTCGACTCATCTGGGGGCGCCTGAGTCACGAACGTGTTCTCGGTTTGATACGGAATCCTTCCTATGCCGGCATCTATGTTTTTGGACGATACCAGTATCGGCAGCGCATCACACCACAGGGAGAGGTCCATAAGCGCGTGCAGCCGGTTCCGAAGGCAGAGTGGCGTGTTCATCTGCCAGACCATCATGATGGATATATCACCCCGGAGGAATTTGAGCGCAACCAGGACCGCCTGGCGCACAACAGGACCAACGGCGAAGGTACCGTGCTCAGTGGTGCGGCGCGTGAAGGATTGGCGCTGCTTCAGGGACTGCTGATATGCGGCTGCTGTGGTCGGGCGTTGACCGTTCGCTACCAAGGTAACGGCGGCCTTTATCCATTGTACTTATGCAGTGCTCGCCGCCGCGAGGGGCTGGCGACCACCGATTGCATGAGCATGCGCAGCGAACTACTTGACAACGCAATTGGCGAGGCGGTATTCACCGCCCTGCAGCCAGCCGAACTCGAGCTCGCCGTGACCGCCCTGAGCGAACTCGAGCAACGCGATCATGCCATCATGCGCCAGTGGCACATGCGCATCGAACGCGCCGAGTATGAGGTCGCACTCGCTGAACGTCGCTACCAGGAATGCGACCCGGCCAACCGTCTGGTCGCGGGTACCCTCGAGCGGCGCTGGAATGACGCGATGCTTCACCTTGAGGCGATCAGGACGGAAGCCGCCCGGTTCCGGAGCCAGAAGGCACTCGTCGCCACGTCCGAACAGAAAGCTCAGGTCCTCGCGCTAGCGCGCAATCTGCCGCACCTCTGGCGGGCGCCGACCACATCAGCGAAGGATCGCAAGCGCATGTTGCGACTGCTCATCCGGGACATCACGGTCGAGAGACGGTCCGCCACGAGACAAGCGGTGCTGCATATCCGCTGGCAGGGCAGCGCGTGTACTGATATCACCGTGGACTTGCCCAAGCCGGCTGCCGATGCGATGCGTTACCCCGCCGCGTTCGTCGAGCGGGTGCGCGAACTATCGCAGCATCTGCCTGACCGGCAAATCGTGGCACACCTCAATCAGGAAGGTTTACGCAGTTCTACTGGCAAATCGTTCACGCTTGAAATGGTCAAATGGATCCGCTACCGGTATCGAATTGAAGTAACCTGCTTCAAGCGGCCGGACGAGCTCACGGTACAGCAGCTCGCTCATCGGCTGCATGTCAGTCCACACGTCGTGTATTACTGGATCGAGCGCCAGGTAGTCCAGGCCCGCAAGCTTGATGGGCGGGGCCCGTGGTGGGTCGCGCTGGATACCGCCAAGGAACGGCAACTAAAGGATTGGGTGCGAACTTCAGGGCATCTACAGCGGCAACATTCCAACACTCAACTGTGAGAGGTGCATTATGAGATCACCGTCGGGATGCCGAGTGGCCTGAGCTTGCCGTTCGCTTTCGGGATGTACACGCGGCGCGCCGGTAGCGGACTGTACGAGCCCGCCAACAGTTCGTCGCGTATCGTCGTCAATTCATGCTGGAGATTCTCCTCCATCATGCGCTTGCTAACACCGTCCACGCCTGGCGTGCGAGCCCCGCTGGAGGCCAGCGTAATGCGAGCCGCTTCGCTCAGCCAAACCCTGTCGGCAATCAGTCTCAGAAGGCGGTCAAACTTGCGTTCTTTGTCCTCCGTCGACCACGTCGCCAGTTTGCTTTGCATTTCACTGATTATCAAAGGTCTTCACCTCACTGTGGTCAGTTAATCAACCCAGCAAACCACTTCAACTGCCTCCCTTCGCCATGTAGCCGGTTTTCCCGACCTCGGACTACTACGGAGGCTCCGCCAGCCTGCATATCATCGGGGGCACACTCCCTTGACATCTATGCAAGCCTTCCCCAGTTCACATGCCGGACTCAACGCACGGGCGAGGTTGCCTATCGCAGTCTTTATCCTTGCTTGCCGCAAGTCGTCGCAGACACCACGGCCTAGCTGCGCGCTCTCCGTGATTCCAACTGGCCGGCATACATCTCCAGCCAGCATTCGCGGCACCAGTCCATACCTGTGACCGACGCCGATCCGCGTCCTGCCTCTTAAGCGGTGTAGGCAGGGGTGACGATTCAACCCTCAGATGCGTTTCAATAGGTTCGTGTCCCTCAACCGTCCCATGCTCAGCCTGGAAGCTCATCTTGGCGTAACCGCTTCGCCGCAAGCTCCGTTTCCCACGGACTTCGTCACCTTGCCAGTGTCCAGCAAGTCACCGCCGCTTCGGCTCACTTTCTCTCGCAGCAGAGAAAGGGCATGCCCCGGTACCGCAACTTCAAATCCACCGGGTCCTGCATTCCAAACATGCTCAAGCAACTTCACCCCCGTGTGGGCGGGCTACGTTGGCTGGGCGTACGGTAAGTCTCGTCGACACGCCACGACTGGCCGGTGGGCCTGCCAAAGCGGTTCCACCGTTTGACGAATTCCGGCGCAAAGCGCCGCACCCAGCGCAGAATCGTCGTGTGCGCCAGCGACAGACCCAGCTCCGCCATCATTTCGACCAAATCGCGCAGGCTAAGCTTGTAGCGCAGGTACCAGCGAACACACAGAATGATCACATCGCGGTCAAAATGACGGCCCGCGAACAGTTCGTCCAGACTCTTCAACTTGCTCATCGGCGGTTCTCAATTCGTTCAGACCGACACCTTAACCGATTTGCCCCCGCGCTATTTGCACCAGAGCCTTTTCCAGTTGGAAGCCTGTTTTCAGCCCGCCGCCCAGATCTTCCTTGCCGAGCAGGCCCCATTGGTCCGGCTGACTGTTGCCGGAGGTCGCTTCCCACTGTTGCTTGCCCCCGATATTGCTGTTGTAGCCAATCCCGGCGTCGAGGCTGCCGTAAAGCGTGACGCTCGACTGGGCAGACGCAAAGCAGGGCATTGCCAGGATGCCTGCGGCCAACGCCAGCTTCGCGTATCGCAAGCAGATATCGACTACTTTATTCGTAGAATGCATCGTAAATTCCCGTTGTCAATATTATTGATTTGTATACCTAAATATATTGTTGTTTTTAAAAATTAGTTTTCGACAGGAACTCGCATCGAGTTCAGAAACGAGTGGCTGCGCTCAGGACTGCGTGTCAGTGCGATGGCGATGGCCGCGACGAGCGCCGATCCCGCGAAGGCGAAGAAATTCCACTTGACGTCGACGCCTTGTGCCGCCAGATAGGCGCCCACCATCGGACCGCTCATTGCGCCGAAGCGGCCGATGCCCACGGCCCACCCCGTTGCGCTCGCCCTTGCATGAGCGCGGTAGTAGTTGGCGATGAAGCCGAGCTGAACCATCGCGACGCCGATGCTTCCGAAACCAGCCAGCGCGACCAGGATGTAGTTGACGGCGAGACTGCTCTTGATTGCGAGCCCCGAGATTGCCAGGGCGCCGATCACGTATCCGCCACAGATGGTTTTGCGCACGCCCAGGCGGTCGCTGATTCGGCCGATCAGGATTCCGCCAATTGCGGACGACAACATGAAGACAGCGAGAAAAGACAGGCTCGGGCCGAGGTCGTAGCCCAGTTTGCGCATCAACTGTGGCAGCCATGTCCCCAATCCATAGATCACGAGGACGGCAGCGATCTGCGCGATCCAGAGACTGACCGTCGCCCATCGATTCTGTTTCGAGAACACTTCGCCAAATACGGCGCTGATCGAAGGCTTGGGCAGCGTGTCTTTCGGGAGGCGTTCCAGACCGGACATCTTGATGCCGAGTTTGGTGGCGAGAACTTGTGCCTGTGTCTGTTTTCCACGAGCGATCAGGAAATCGAGCGATTCAGGCAACAGGTACAGCAGAAACGGAATCGCAATGAGTGGACTTGCGCCGAGCGCGACGACGAAACGCCATCCATGTGAACCCAGAAAGGCGATCCCGATTAATGCCGACAGCAGCGCACCAATCGAATAGCCCGAGTACATCAGCGCAAAGTTCAGATTGCGTTTCCCGGATGGCGAATACTCGATCGTTAGCGCGGCAGCGGCGGAAATAACGCCACCTAGACCCAGTCCGCCGGCAAACCGCGCGACTGAAAATGCAAAAGGCGTTGGCGACCAGGCGGCGCCGAGCATCGACACCGAAAACAGCGCGACGCATCCAACCAACAGCCGCTTGCGACCAACCAGATCGCTGACGACGCTGATGAAATATGACCCGAACAGCGTGCCGAACAGCGCGGCGCTGCCCATTGCGCCAATTTCGATCGGCGTCAGCTTCCAGGCCCGATCGGCGAGCAGAGACGGCACGATCGTTCCCATCACGCCGATGTCGTAGCCTTCAGCGACAATCGTCAGGAAACAGAGGATCAGAACGAGATAGGTGGTTCGCGCAGGTGGATCGAACGGGTGGCTTGCTGAACTATCGGATAGTGCGGCCATTGAAGACACCTCAGGTGGTTAGCGACACAGCTCATAGGTAAGAACGTTATGGCTTCCAGCTCGTGACCAGGCTTGCGTGCAAAGCCATCCGTCCACACAGGGCGGCCGGATGCGACGCCAGGACCGATGCACCAGGCGGCCGTTGCGTCGCTTCGAATCGGACACGCGCGGAAAGCAGCCGACGTTGCGGCCTAAATACAGAATGACATTCTTTATTCGAGCGTGTCAAAGAATTTCAAAATTGTCTTTTTATTTTTCCTCTGACAGCTTCCGAGCGGCACCGGCGGGAACCGGCGACGCCGTGTTCAGCGGGCCTTCATATCCGTGTCGCCCAGCAACAGATCAGTCATCAAAGCGGCGATTCGTTCGATATCCCGCACGTCGCCAATCCGATGGTTGATGACGAAGCCGTCGAACGCCATCCAGATCACATGCGCGATCAGATCGTCGCGTGCGACTTCCGCGCGCTCGGGCGGCAGCGATTCGCGCAGCAGCCTGGTCAGAAATCCCTCGACCGAATCGAGCAGTTTCACGGGCTTTCCCATGTTCGGCGGCGCGCTTGCCAACGCGTCGATCAGCGCATTCGCGAATGCCTGGTCGGAGGCTGGAATGTCAGCCCAGAGGCCCGTCAGGATTCGTCGTATCTTTTTCTTCGGATTGGACAACAGCACCACTTCCGCTCGAAGCGCGTCGAGCTGCTTCATCAGCCATGGCTGGTAGAGCTCGTACAGGATGATGAGTTTCGAATCGAAATAGACGTAGAGATTGGCCACTGTCGTGCCGGCCTGGCGCGCGATTTCGGTCATCGTGGTCGCGGAATAGCCCTTCTCGCTGAACGCCGAAAATGCGGCTGCCAGAATCGCTTCCCGTACTTCTGCTTTTTTTACCTGCGGCACTGGATCCCCTGAATCGGTTGGTTTTCGCATTCTGGCGGAGAGGGCCGGAGCGATATCCCCGCCTGCACGCTCGTCATTCTAGCAACCGTCCTCGCGGCGTGAGCGATCGAGTCGCACATCGACGCTCAACACCTTTGGCCGGAAAGACTTGACAGCACAATTTTTCAAAAACAGAATGACATTCGTTATTAGACGATTTGCATCTTCCTGTTGAGGATTTCTGCTGATGAACGAGACACCCGCCCCGGAAGGCACGCTCACTGCGCGGTATGCGCATCTCGGCTCGGGGTTGATCCCGGTCGAGCCTTACATTTCGGCCGAGTACTACGAGCGGGAAAAGGCCCATATCTTCAAGAAGACCTGGCTGCAGGTCGGCCGGGTGGAGGAGATTCCCGCCGCCGGTGACTACTTCGTTAAAAAACTGGACGCTTGCGACACTGAAATCATCGTGGTGCGCAACAAGCAGGGCCAGATTCGCGCGATGCACAACGTGTGTTCGCACCGGCTCAACCAGATTGCGTATGACAGGACCGGCCACACGCGCAAGTTCTTCTGCAAGTTTCACGGCTGGGCGTACGACCTCGACGGCAACCTGACGGGTGTGCCGGACGAAAAGTGTTTCTTCGGGATCGATTTCAAGGATTACGCGCTGACCCGCGTCGCTTGCGACGTGTGGCAGGGCTTCATCTTCGTCAACATGGATCCGGAACCGAAGATGTCGCTGGACGACTTCATGAAGCCGATGTACGGCGACATCGAAGGCTATCCGTTCGACAAGATGACGGTCGGTTTTGCATGGGAAACGGTGGTCGATTGCAACTGGAAGCTGGCGCTCGACGCGTTCCAGGAGGCGTATCACGTCGCCTATGTGCACGGCAATTCGATCGCCGATGCAATTGACAGGAGCGAGGGGGGAAGCATGCCGCCGCTCGACGCGCTGTGCGGCGATCTGCATCGACGGCTGTCTCTCGCGGGCAACCAGAAGTCGGTCTACGGCAATCCGAAAGCTGTTACGTCGGGCGGCGCGGCCGCCAGCGAAGCGCTGTCCGATGCCGGTTCCAAACGGCCGATTGCCGCGTCGGCGTTGCGCGCGGGCATCGGCAGCGCACGCCACGCGTTTCCGCTCGACGCACTGCCCAAAGGTGTGAACTGGACCCAAAGCCCGAGCTGGCTGTTCGACATCAACGTCGTGTTTCCGGACTTCTATCTGTCGCTGCGGCCCAACTATTGCCAGGCATACAACTTCCGGCCGATCGCGCACAACAGGACGCTGCTCGAAGCGCGCGTGTACTACCCGGAAATGACGACGCCAGGTGGCCGCTTCTTCCTCGAGTACATGAAGGTGGCGCTGCGCGACGTGCTCCTCGAAGACCTGAGCACGCTCGAACGCACGCAGCGTGCTGCGGAAACGGGTGTGAAGAAATTCATGGTGCTGCAGGACAACGAACTGCTGGTTCGTCACAGCTATCACGTCATTGAACGCCTGCTGGCCGAAGCGGAAGCGGAAGTTAACACGGCCGTCAGCAAAGCCGAAGCGGTTACGGAGTGAAGATCATGGAACAAAAAGTCATCGTCATGGCAAAGCGTGAGGCGCGAACCGTGCCGGTCGCGCTGCCCGAAGCGTTCAGCGATCTGACCTGTTTTATCGGGACCTGGGCGCTACCCACGGAGACCCAGCGCAACACGCAGCGCCATACCGTCGGCATGGAGGCGATCGTCGAGTTCAAGGACGCGATGCTGCCGAAAGTCGATGAAGTCGTCGCATGGTTGAACCAGTACGAACTCGCCAGCCTGCCGGAGGAAGCGAAAACGTTGATGTACCTGTTGCTCTCGTTTGCGGAGATCGCGCCGGCCGTCGAGTTTTACCAGCAGCCGGCGGTGATCGACGGATACGATCCGCGCCGGTTCGTCGCCGATGAAACGTTCACGATGCGTCCGGCCATCTGAAACCGCCGCGACGTGCTAATTCGGATCAGGAGAGCGCTATGCCGAAGTGCCGGATATTTGGAATCGACGATGGTCTCAAGCAGGTCGTCGCCGACGGACTCTATATGAAGACGATGATCGGTCAAACGATGAGCGTTGCCGTCATCAAGTTTGTGGAAGCCGCTGGGCGCGAGCTGCCCGCGAAGGCGCACGATCACGGTGAGGAAGCGTCGTTGCAGGTGCGCGGTGCATGTTCGATATTCGAGGTGCACGCGGGCGGCCCAGAGATCGAGCGACCGCTGAATGCGGGCGAGGCGATGATCATCCCCGCCGGGTTGAGCCATTACGGTGTGAATCGCTTCGAAGGCGCGGGCGTCAGCATGAGGCTCAATGTCGTGACACCGCCGCGCGCTGAATACGGCAGCGGCGACGAAACGCCGTATTATCCGCTCGCCGATCGGGAGAACGCATCGTGACCCGCATCGAGCAGTGCCTGCTGGTTCCCGAGCCAGTTGCGTCGTCGGCCATGCAGACCGCGGACGGAAACGCGCTGGCCGCCGCAATACAACTGCTGTCACGCGACGAAACCGTCGACTTCGGCGAAGACGTGCTGGGCGAAGAGGTCGGTGCGGTGCTCGAAGGACGCGTCGACGTCGTTGCGGCACACGAGCATTACATCCTGTCTGAAGGCGAGGCGATCCTCATTCCGCCCAACGAGCCACGCCACTATACGTGTGTGTCGGACCGCTGCATGCTGTACCGCGTGACGGTGCGTACCGCTGTGGATCAGGAGCATCAGCCATGACTGCGTCGCATATCGCGATTGTCGGCGCGGGCCACGCGGGCGGGCGTGTCGCGCAGCACCTGCGCGCGCTCGGGCACACCGGCCGCGTCACGCTGATTGGCGCGGAAGCGCATGCGCCTTATGAGCGTCCGGCGCTGTCCAAGGATTTGCTACTCGGCACGAGCCCGCAGGAAAGCCTCGCGCTGGCGCCTGCAGAATTCTGGTCGGTAGACGCGTTGTCGGCTGCGAGTATCGAACGGATTCACGCGTGCGCCGATTCGCTCGATATCGACGCACGACGCGTGCAACTGGACAACGGACGCAGCGTCGATTTCGATCTGATGGTCGTTGCCACGGGCGGCGAGGCGCGACGTCCCGCTTTCATGACCGCAGCAATGCCGGGCGTACACGTGCTCAGAACACTTGACGACTGCCTTGCGCTGAAGGAGTCGCTCGCCGGTGGCCGACGGCTTGCGATTATCGGTGCGGGCGTGATCGGGATGGAAGTCGCGTCGACTGCGATCGCGCTCGGCGTGCCCGTTACCGTACTCGAAGCGGGCAACGGCATCATGAATCGCTGCCTGCCGCCGCTCGTGGCCGGTTGGCTCGCGCAGCAGCACATCGCGCGAGGCGTCGAGTTGCATACGGGCGTCAGCGTCGAGCGGATCGTGGCGGCGGAACGGCAACAGACGAATGTGCACCGGCTGCGAGTCGATGCCACACGCAACGGCGTGCCGATTGGCGTCGACGCGGATTGCGTGCTGATCGCGATCGGCGTCGATTGTAATCCGCGCTTTCTGAAGCACACAGGCCTGTCTGATGCGCGCGGTATCACCGTGGACGCGTTCTGCCGAAGCCCGCAATTGCCATGGCTATACGCGGCCGGCGACGTCGCCTGCACGCTCGACAGTGACGCCGGTCTTCATCTGCGCCAGGAAACCTGGCGCAACGCGGAGAACCAGGCACGCGCCGTCGCGGAAATCATCATGGGGCGCACGCAGCCGTATCGGGAAACGCCGTGGATGTGGACCGATCAGCTCGGTCACGCGATTCAGGTGACCGGTTTGCCCGAGGCTAACGATGCGACCGTTGTACGCGGCGATCTGAATGCGGCGAGCGCGACCGTCATATCGCTGCGTGACGGCTGCGTGAGCGCCGGCGTCACGATCAACCAGAGCCGCGACCGGCGCCATCTGGAAGCGCTTGTCAAATCACGCAAGCGGATCGATCCACAACAGCTTGGCAACGCGCTGATTTCGCTGAAGGAGCTGGTTTGACAATGAACAGCCCAATCGAGAAAACCGTGGTGGGAGATACCGCATCGCTCGAAGCGCGCGTGGCGCGGCTCGAAGCGATCGATGCAATACGCGCGCTGAAAGCGCGTTACGCAGCGTTAGCCGACGCCAAATACACCGCCGACTATCAGCGCCAACCCGACGAAGTGATGCGCGAGATCGCGCGTCAACAGGCGGAATGCTTCACCGAAACGGCGGTGTGGGTCGGTGGCTCCGGATTCGGTGACAACCTGGTGGGCCGCGAGAAATTGGCCGACTGGTTTCAACGATCGCCATGGCTGTTCGCGATGCACTACTACGTCAGCGAAACGCTCACATTCATCGACACCCGCAACGCGGTCGGCACCTGGCGCTTGTGGCAACTGGCCCTGCGCGACGATGACGCACGCGCCGTGATGCTCGGCGCCGTCACCGAAGAGAAGTACGTGCGCGAAGCGTCGGGCGAGTGGCTGGTGCGGGAAATGCGATTTACGCAGCTTCACATGCTAGAGCCCGGCGCGCAGCCGTTCCCGCTCGCGAGCGACTTCGCATCGCTGAATGCGAAACGAGTGAGCGAACAAAGGACATTGATTCGACAGGATACAACGGAAGAAACATGACAAGCTTACAGACAGACGCCTGCGCGGCGGGGAACCCGGCATCGGACAACGACGCGCGAACAACGGGCGGCCATTGCACCAACGAAACGCGTGCAACAGGCAAGGTGGTTCCGCTGTGCGCGCATCGCGACGACGCAGCATCCGCTGCAGATCCGACGTGCAGCCGGATGCCGTCGATTGCGGAGAACCAGTGTGTCGTGCGTTCGAACGAGTGGGTGAATCCGGAATACAAGCATCTCGTGTTGAGCGCGCCTGATCTCGCGCTGACCGCGCGCGCCGGGCAGTTTTTCCATCTGGCGTGTCCGCCTTCGAATGATGAAGTGCCGTATTTGCGGCGGCCTATGAGTATCTATCGCGTAGCGCCGGACAATCAGCGCATCGAGTTTCTTTACAAGGTGCAGGGCGTCGGCACGCGCGGCCTCGCGCAACTGAACAGGGGCGACACGCTCGACGCGCTCGGTCCGCTCGGCAAGGGCTTCGATCTTCCTGCGACAACCGGAGCGGCTCACGTGCTGCTGCTGGCGCGCGGTGTCGGCCTCGCGACGATGGCGCCGCTTGCGCAAGAAGCGATTGCGGCAGGCGCCCACGTGACCGCCTTGCTGAGTGCGCGCAGTCCGTCGCTGGTGATGTCGGCGGACTATTTGCGCGACGCAGGGGCCGACATCGTCATCGTCACTGACGACGACCAGACCAGCGACGTGGTTCAGGTCGAGCACCTGATCCGTCGCCTCCACGCGTCCCGGCCTATCACCTTTGCGACGACGTGCGGGTCGAACCGCTTGCTGTCGATGCTTCAACGCGTTGCAGCGGAATTGCGGATTCTTGGACAGATCGCGCTTGAGCAGCACATGGGCTGCGCGATCGGCGCGTGCTATGCGTGCGTGCGCCCGTTTCGCAAGTCCGCCGGTTCCGACGAACTGACCTATCGCCGCGTGTGCTGGGACGGTCCTGTCTTCGATCTTCAGGAAACGACATCATGGTAGACCTCAGCGTCAAGATCGGCTCGCTCACGCTTGCCAATCCGGTCATGCCCGCGTCCGGCACTTTCGCGGAAGGCACGTCGCGGGTGTTCGACCTCGACTGGCTCGGCGCGATTGTCACGAAGACGATCACGCAGGATGTCCGCGAAGGCGTGCCGCCGCCGCGCGTCGCCGAGTTTCGCGATGCCACGCTGTTTTCGATCGGCATTCCGAGCAAGGGCAGTGATTACTACATCGAGCAGACTGTTCCGTTCTATCGCCGCTACACCCCACCGCTGGTCGCAAGCATCTCGGCGAACACGATCGAGGAGTTCGGCACGCTGGCCGCGAAAATCGCGGTGCCGGGCGTGGCCGCGATCGAGGCGAATGTATCGTGCCCGAATCTGAAAAAGGATGGCCGTGCGTTCGGCATGGATCCGGAGGCAACGTATCAGGTCGTCAAGGCGATGAAGGAAGCATGCGGCCTGCCGGTCTGGGCGAAGATGACGCCGAATGCGGGCAATGTGGTCGAAGTCGCGCTGGCCGCGGAAGAGGCGGGCGCGGATGCGCTCGTCGTCAGCAACGCGATTCTGGCGATGGCGATCGACGTCGAAACGTTCCGGCCGCGTGTCGCGAACGTGATGGGCGGACTGACCGGCGCGGCAACCCGCCCGATCATGCTGCGTATCGCGTACCAGTGCGTACAGGCCGTGAAGATTCCGGTGATCGGATGCGGCGGCATCGGCACGGCAGCCGATGCGCTGGAATTCCTGCTGGCCGGTTGCCGCGCCGTGCAGGTCGGCACGGCTAACTTCGTGTCGCCCACGGCGATGCCGCGCCTGATCCACGATCTCACTGTGTATTGCGAGCGGCACGGCGTATCGAAACTGTCCGACCTGATCGGCGCTGTGCGGATGCATGAACCCATCAAACTTCAACAGAAGGCGGCCCTATGAACGCGATTCACGAAATCAAGGTGGCGTCCGCAGGCGACTACGTTCGTGAAGACGACGGCTGGTATCGGTTGGGGGCGATGGAACAGGTGTTCGGCTCGCGCGCGTGTCGCGGGATCGAACTGGAGGGCGTCAAGGTCGGGCTGTTCCTGATCGATGGCGATGTGCACGCGCTCGACGATATCTGTACGCACGGCGCGGCGCTGCTGAGCGATGGCGAATTCGATGGGCATGAAATCGAATGCCCGCTGCATGCAGGTCTCGTCGACGTTCGCTCGGGCAAGGCGTTGTCGGCACCGATCACGCGGGATACGCGCTGCCACGAGGCGAAAATCGTCGGGGACGAACTGTTCGTTCGTCTGCAAGCATGAAGCACGACGACATGGAAGCGCGGATTGCGTCGCGCGATGCCGTGCGTCCGCGAATCGCAGTGATCGGCACGGGCGGCACCTTTGCCATGCATGGCCGCCACCGCTTCGACTGGATTGAATATGCCGACAGCGGCGTGATTCACCCGATCGACGATCTGTTGGCGCGGCTCGGCGAACTCGCGCCGGACGTCGACGTCGTGCCGATTCCGTTCCGCAGTCTGGGCAGTGTAGCGATTACGCCGAAGGACTGGCTGGAGCTCGCCGCGCTGATTCGCGATACAGCCGCAGCCGATCCGTTGCTGACGGGCTTTGTCGTCACGCACGGTACGGCGACGCTTGAGGAGACCGCCTGGTTTCTCGACCTCGTATTGGCCGTCGAGCAACCCGTTGTGCTGACCGGCGCGCAGCGGCCCGCCAACACAGAAGGCAGCGACGCCGCGGCGAATCTGCGCGGCGCGGTCGCGCTCGCGGCTGCCTCGGCCTCGCGCGGCGCCGGCGTGCTGGTGACGATGGGCGGATTGTTTTTCGCTGCACGGGACGTGACGAAGGCGGCCAGTTTCGAGCTTGCTGCATTCGAAGCGCCACCATACGGACCGCTTGGTCGGATCGACGCCGACGCCAGCGTGGTGTGGCGCCGTCGCGTGTTTCGTGACGGGCAGCGGGGCGCGGCATTTGCTGCGGTGCTTGATCACGCCTCCACACGCGCGTTCACGCTGCCGCGGGTCGATATCGTGACATCCTATGCGGGCGCCGACGGCACGGCGATCGACGCCTTTGTTTCGGCGGGAGCTTGTGGCATCGTCTGCGCGGGGCTTGCGCCTGGGCGGCCGGCCTCCGGCGAAATGCGCGCTCTGCGGGACGCTGTGCAGGCGGGCGTGATGGTCGTTCAGGCGACGCGCGCGCCGCGCGGCGTGGTGCCGGTGCAGCGTTTTCTTACGGTTGACGGAATACTGGTCGGTGGCGATCTGGCGCCCGCGAAGCTGCGCATTGCGCTGATGCTTGCGCTGGCCGCGGATCATTCGGGCAGGGCTGCGCCTGACCGGGCTGCGAGCGTCGATTTCGAGCGCTTGCAGACCTGTCTGCTCGACCTATGACGAGGCGTTCCTTTTCCTGCGTACAACACCTACGTTCAGACAATCATGCAATTCTCCTACCTCGTAACGTTTACGCACCCCGACGCGAATGCGCGTATTAGCGACGCGGATTTGCAATCCATCACCGATTGCATTCGGACCACGCCTGCCATGAGCCGCGCACGCTTGTACACGCCGCAAAGCGCGAAAGACTTCTACACGAACGACGGCCCGTCGCCGATTTTCGCGTTCCAGCTCGACTTCGAAAAGCTCGCGGCGCTCGAAGCTGCAATATCCGCCGACGGTCACCTGCAGCAGATCGCTCGCACGGAATTCGAAAGTCTGAAGCCGTCTGCAGTCGAACAGCAGGTCATGGCGCGCCGGCCCTATCCGGTGCTTGAACCAGAAGCCAAGGTGCCGGACGGCGCGCTTCCCTGCCAGTTCCTGGTTCACTATCCGGGGCACGCTGAAAACTTCGACGAGTGGCTCACTTACTATCTGGCACACCACCCACAAATCATGAAGTTCTTCGACGGTGTGCGTGAGATCGAGATTTTCACACGGGTCGATTGGGTTGATGCAATGCCGTGGCGCAAGGTTCACTACATGCAGCGTAACAAGCTGATGTTCGATAGCGCCGAGGCGATTACCCATGCCATGAATTCGCCGGTAAGACATCAGATGCGGGCAGATTTCGAGAAATTCCCGCCGTTCGAAGGGAGCAATATCCATCATCCCATGTCGGCAAGAACCTTCTTCGGTGAGGCCCGTTAAGGCGACACCGTGAGCGGCGTTAAAAACGCGTGCGGCTCATCATTTCAGGTTGTGCCGCGATGTGTGCTGCCGGAATGCGCCTCGATCAGTTCGCGCATCCGTCAGCACACGTTGCCGTTGTCTCGAAACCAGGGTCCCTAGAACTTCTTCCGGATCCCGACCAGGGCCATGAACTGGCTGTTATTGCTGGACATCGCCGTTCCGTTGAGAATCCACGCATGAGCCGTACCTGCGGCCCTTTGGTAGACAAGGTTGCTGTACAGGTCGACTGTCTTGGACAGGAAGTAGTTGACCCCTAATGCGCCCTGGTTGTAATGCGTATTCCCACCGGCGGCAACGGTACTTCTCTGAGTGGTGTAGAGATAGGCTGCAGTTAACACCGTAGCGGGCGTGAGCTGATAGCGTAGGCTCGTTTCGTAGTTGTTGAACTTCAGTGTGCCGCCGATCGTCGCGTCGAAGGCCGCATGTGTATAGATGACGCTCGCGAGGAGCGCGCCGAACGTATACGTGCCGCCGGCGCCCCATACCGTGTGCTTCGCAATGCCGCCCGCAGCAATCGTCGGAAGCGCGCCATACGTGTTATCCGACGCTTCCGCACCGGCTGTGCCGTGGCCAGGTTGATTGACCGTAAAGAAACCAGCATCGAGGTGGATCGGGCCGTTCACGTAGTCGGCGCTGCCGCTCCACAGGCGGTTGGTATTGATCTCGCCAGGGAGGTTCGAAAACGCATACAGGACCTTCGCCTTGAAACCGTAGATGGTAGGTGTCGTGTATTTGATCGCATTGTTGGGCCGGAATGTGCAGTTCATGTCGTCGCTGTCATACGGGTGGAACGTATAACCGGACATATATAAGGCGGCCATTTCGTTGCCCACATCTTCCTGAAACGGCATGTATTGGCGACCGGCCGTTACGGTCCCCCAACGGTCGTTGACGAGGCCCACGTATGCGCTGCGGCCGAACATCCGGCCGCCTTGTCCGAGCGCGCCGTTCTGAATGTTGAAGCCGTTCTCCAGTCTGAAGGTGACTTTCGTACCGCCGCCGATGTCTTCAAAGCCGAGCAAGCCCCACCGGTTGGCTGACATGGCGCCGGGCAGCGCTTGAATGCCGTGATTGATATGGCCGTTGGTCGAACCCTGGTTGCTCGTGTAGCCAATTGCCGAATCGACGAGCCCATACAGTGTTACGCTGCTTTGCGCGTGTGCGGTGCCTGCGATGGAGCCGAGCAGAGTAGCGGTGATTAGAACTTTCCTACACATTTTAAACATCCTCTTAAAGTGCTGCGTAGATCGCTCGAAGTGTTGTTAGTGGTGTTCGATTTTTCGAGGCGATTCGTTGACGAAATTGATTTCAAAACGTAATTGACTATTTTTATTTGCTAAGTATTACTAATATTAAAGCGTGTGATATGGGGTGGCGAATGAAGACTTATCTGGTTTGTCTTTCTCCTGTCAACTATGTCCATCTTCGGAATGCCGGCCCCTGGAAGCGCGATCGTCCGGCAAGCAATTCAGATTGCAGGGTCAAACGTAACGTTCAGACGAAGAATGCCGGTGTTTCGAAAGACTTCTAGTTGCCCGGAGCGATTACGTTGGTGAGCATCGGGTAGTGGCAAGCTCGTCCCGAAAACGCCGGAAACCGCCCGTTGTCTTCTCGCATTCGCGCACGAACGGGCGACGTCAGCGCGTCGGCGAGCAGTTGCGACGAAGGGAAGGTCAGCATGTTTCGCTGCATGTAGTTCACGCGCGTCCATGGCATCGACTCACACCAGTCGACCCGGGTGAATACGTTGACCTGCCGTACGTGCGGGTAGTCGAGCATGATCTGGGGGTGATGTGCGACGTAGTAGGAAAGCCAGTCGTTGAAATTTTCCGCAGCGCCCGGGTAATGCACGAGATAGCTGCACAACGTCGGTTCCGCGGTCGTCCTCGCGAGCGGCAGAAACGTTCGGGTCAGCATGGCTTGATGCGTGACCAGGCTTGCGCCCGGCGCGAGCCAGTCGTCCGACTGCGCAAGCCGCCAGAGATGTCCGCCCGCGGTGACTTGTGACTCGAGTGCCTCGATGCTGGCGAATTCGAGCCGCAGCGCGAGCAGGGGCGAAGGCCCGTCGTCGTGATAAGTCGTGATTTGGGCAGGCGTATAAAGCTCGGCCTTCATCATGTCAGGTGTCGCACGGATGGCTTCCCGAATGAGCCGACAATGTGTCGCGCTTACCCGAGCATGCGGATCGTGCTCGTTAGTCGCCGTGATGAAATAGGAAAATGTCATGGATCAGGTCAGGTCAAGTGCGTAAAAGGAGTGCGGTTGGGCGCTAGGTAGGGTTTCCCTTTCCCGTCCTTTTACGCAGCGGCGGCGCGAGTACCGATTCGGGAATAGGGCAGACATAGGGACGTCCGCCGGTAAGGCGCGCATGTTCTGCCTGAGCTGCGCCGATACGCGATGGCTCCGCCAGCAGATCCACCGCGGTCGCCGCGAGTACCTTTGCCGCATGCAGCATTCCTTTGTGCGCGGCGGGCAGTTTCCCCTGCGACACCAGTTGCCACGTGTGCATGTTGGTACCCACTGCGTAGCACGCGCCGAGGTATTGGGTTGTCGGCACGACCCAGCTCACGTCGCCGACATCGCTCGATCCTGTCAACGAGCCTGGTTCCTCGTTCAGTGGAAGCGGCGTGTCGGCGAGTCCACGAGCATCGGCGGGTCCGCGATAGGCGTCGAGACATTCCTGCAAATCACCCGCGCTGATGTTTCCGGCGAGCCGCGTGACGAAATCGCGGTCGGACTGGTCGAAGGGGGGAGGACCGAAACGCTCGAGGTTCGCCATGATCAAGGCTTCAATCGTTTCGTTGCGCAGGACGTCCGAGCATGCGCGATCGACTTCAACTTCGACGGTTGTTTCGGTCATCAGCGCAGCGCCCGCGCCGATTCGCCGAACGCGCTCGAATAGCGCCCACGCCTGCTCGATGTTCGGCGCACGGACGACGTACAGCACTTCGGCACGAGCCTGAACAACGTTTGCAGCGAGGCCGCCGGCATCGGTGATTGCGTAATGGACGCGAGCCTCGGTGGGCATATGTTCGCGCAGGAAATTCACCCCGACGTTCATCAGTTCAACCGCATCGAGCGCGCTGCGTCCGAGATGGGGTGAAGCCGCCGCGTGCGAGGCCACGCCGGAGAAGCGGAAAAATGCCTGCATCACCGCCAGCGATTTGTACTTGAAAATCCCCGAGAACGGGCCAGGGTGCCAGGTCAACGCGAAGTCGATTTCATCGAAGACGCCGTCGCGAGCCATGTAAGTTTTGCCGGCACCACCTTCCTCCGCGGGGCATCCGAAGTAACGGACGATCCCAGGCAAATCCTGGGAAATGAGGTAGTCGCGCGTGGCAACTGCTGCCAGCATCGCGCCGACACCGAGCAGATGATGGCCACATCCGTGTCCGCTCCCCCCGGCGCATACCGGGCACGCTTCCACGGCCGAGGCTTGCTGGCTCATGTTCGACAACGCGTCGTATTCGCCCAGGAACCCGGCGACGGGTCCTTCATTCCCGGCTTCCGCGACGAACGCCGTGGGCAGACCGCCAAGGTTTCTCGTGATCCGAAATCCTTCGCGCTCAAGCAACTCGATCTGTGCTTCGACTGAGCGAAATTCTTCCCAACGAGTCTCGGCAAGATCCCAGATCCGATCCGCAAGATCAATAAAGTCGTCACGCTTTGCTTCGACGAACTGCTCGATGAGTCCGATCCGTTGGTTATCTTCGCGCTTCATCACGCGTTACCCCCGGCGTATTGGTGCGGAAACGCCCCCCGAACCGAACCTCTTTGCGCTCGGCCTTCTTTAGCGACGGGAGGAAGCACGTCGTCCGGAATGGGGCAGATGTAGGTTTCTCCAGCCGATTGCTCACGCAATTCCGCCTTGGCCTGTTCAAGCAATGAAGGACTCGCGTAGAGCGCTGCGGCTGTGGCGGCCATCACCTTCGCGATCTGCAGCATGCCCTTGTGCGCGATCGATGATTTGCCCTGGGCGACCAACTGCCACGAATGGAACGGCGTGCCCAGCGCAAAGCAGGCGCCGAGACAGCGGGCTGTCGGTACGACCCAACTGACATCCCCCACGTCGGTCGACGCCGGCAACAACGATGGCATCGATTCAGCGGGCAGGACCCCGTCATGCAGAATGCCCGTGAGCCGATGGGCGCCGAAAATCGACAAGCTGCCCTTTACTTCGGCGGGTGAAATGGCGGCGTGCATGCGCGCGGCAAAATCGTGATCGACGGTGTCGAACGGCGCTGGGCCGATTGCGAGCATGCGCTCGTACATCAGATCGGACAGGACCTTGTTGGGCTTCATATTCGACATGGCCTTTTCCACCCGGCATACGACGGTGGTGTCGGTCATCATCGCGGCGCCGTCCGCGATCTTGCGTAGCCGATCGAGCAGCGAATGGATCGTGGAGAGTTCAGGTGCGCGCAATTGATAGACGACCTCCGCACGAGCTTGAACGACGTTGGGTGCTGTTCCTCCCGTGTCGTGCAGCGCGTAGTGAAGGCGAGCGTCGCTTGGAATGTGCTCGCGCAGATAGTTGGCGGCGACATTCATCAGCGTGACGGCGTCCAGTGCGCTGCGTCCCAGGTGAGGCGCGGCCGCCGCGTGTGCGGCGACGCCGCTGAACGTGAAGCGCGCGTGGAGCGTCGCAAGGGTTGTCATCGCATCGATGGCGAGGACGCTTGCAGGATGCCAGGTGAGCGCGGTGTCGAGATCGGCAAATGCGCCAGCTCGTGTCATGAACGTCTTGCCGGCTCCGCCTTCCTCGGCGGGGCAGCCGTAATAGCGGACCCGGCCGGCGCGCCTGGAAGCATGGAGCCAATCCTTGACGGCGAACGCGGACATCAGCGCCGCGCCGCCAAGCAGGTTGTGACCGCAGCCGTGTCCGCTGCCGGCGTCTGGTGCCGGTTGCCGGGTGGCGGAGTTGGCGACCTGGCTGAGGTGAGGCAGCGCGTCGTACTCGCCGAGAAAGCCGATGACCGGGCCGCCATCGCCGGCTTCGGCCACAAACGCAGTAGGGATGCCCGCAACGTCCCGCGTGATCCGGAAGCCATGCCGCTCGAGCTCGCGGATTTGCAGTTCCGCCGACTCGTACTCCGCATAGGCCGTTTCAGCGAGATCCCACAGCCGGTCGCTCAGGTGCACGCACACATCACGGTACGATTCGATCCGCGCGGCAATCTCTTGATCGAGTTGATCGAAATTCACTTGCTCTCCGGTTCGATTGACGCACGAAACCCGTTGCCGTTCGACCCGTAATCGAAATGACATGCCGGGCCTCGCAGTCGAATGACGAACATGAATAATTAATCCGGGTGGATCGACGGACTGCTAGATCCCCGCTTTGGCGCGAAATACGCTGTTGCGTCTCAGCGTTGCGCGATGTCGCATGTAAAGCGTCAGCACGGCGAGCAGCGAAATAGAGTTTGCGGCGAGCAGATACCAGGCCGGCGACATCGGGTCGGCTGTCCTCGCGGCGAGCCATGCGACTACGACCTGCGCGCTGCCGCCGAAAATCGTGGTCGGCACGCTGAAGCAGACGGACACGCACGTGCTGCGAATCGCGTTAGGAAATATCTCGGGAATGAAGCACAGTTGAAACGGAGCCATCAGCACGCGCAACAACGTCAGCAGTGCAATCATCGAAAGAAAGGTGACAGCCGTGCCGTTCTGAGTGACCCACACGAATGCCGGCACGATCGCCAGCACCGTCAAAACCTGCGGCAGTACCATCCACTTCGTATTGGGAAACCGGTCGTAGATCAGGCCGGCGGCCAGCGACGCAAAAATGCCCACGCCGCCTGTGATGAGCCCGACCAGCATCGAGGTCGACGTGGGCAGGTGCAGCACGCGCAGGCCGTAGGTCGTCATGTAGTACCCGACGACATACACCGTGATCGTCGGTCCGATCAGCACGGCACACGAGATCAGCAAATCGGAAAGGTGCTTACTGACAATGATGGATACGAGTTCCCCCGTACCTTTGACCGCAGACTCGGTATTGAGGGTTTCGCTCAACTGCTTCCGGATATACAGTCCGATCGGTGCGATCAGCAGACCGACGACAAACGGTACGCGCCATCCCCACTCCGCGAGCGCCGCTGACGACAGCATCGACGACACGATGTAACCGACCAGCCCGCCCAGCAGCGAAGCCACGCCTTGGGTTGCAAGCTGCCAGCTCGTATAGAAGCCGCGCCGGTTCGATGACGCCATTTCGAGCATGTACGTTGTCGCGGGTCCCATTTCACCGCCGGCCGAAAATCCTTGCAGCAGACGGCCGATGACGACGAGTATGGGCGCCACCACGCCGATCGTCGCATACGAGGGTGTGAACGCGAGGATCGCGGTGCCAAGTGCCATCAGACCGATCGTTAGAGACAGCGCCGCCTTGCGTCCCGAACGGTCCGCATAGGCACCGATTACCAGGCCGCCGATCGGGCGTGCGACGAAGCCGACGCCGAACACCGCGACCGATGCGATCACCTGGCTCGCCGGAGAAAACGCCGGGAAAAATGCCTTGCCGATGAATACCGCAAAAAAGGCGTAGACCGTGAAGTCGAAGAATTCCAGGGCGTTGCCCACGACCACCGCAATGAAGTCGAGGGTCGATGCTGTGCGGACTGTCGGGTGCTCACACCCGTTTGCTTGATTTGACACACCCGTCTCCGAATTGGGTTAGCGCCGGCACGCTTGCCGTGCGATTGAAAAAATAATGACGTTCTTTTTTGGTGTCGTCAACGTGTCAAAAATTTGTTTTGCTTTACTGAACGATTGATGATTCAGAAAGTACACACGAAGCAATCTGGCGCCATGCTGTCCGGCATGGCGAGAATGGATTGCGTCCAGGAGAAACCACTTGCCGCAGAGCGAGTGGTTGCTGCCTACAGCAGGCACTCAACAGAGTGAAAGAGCCGGCGCTTGAAAGGATCTTCGGATGCCATGGAGGTGCGGATCACGCTGGTCAGACACTCCACAAAGTATTTGGCGGCATTGCTGAGCGGTGCGGCGCGCCGGTATATAAGACTGATCTCGGCTTCGGCAATGGAGTCGACCAGCGGAAGGACCGTCAATCGTTCCTTACTCACGAGTAGTTCAGCAAGCGGCCAGGGCATCAGCGTCAACATGTCGGTGCTTGCGACCAGCCCAAGCGCGATGGCGCTGGAATGCGAAATATGAATGCGGGGTTCGTAGACGCGGCAATATTCGGTGAACGCATTGGTCGCGGCGAGTTCGTCGACGGAGGAGTCGCGATTCAGAATCCACTCGGCGTCCTTCAATTCATGCAGCGATCTACATCCTGCCAGGCGATGTTCTGTCCGGCCGACCACCGCGTAGCCGGTGCGAAACAACGGGACATGTGTGAACTCCTCCGTTTGCGTAACAGAGCTAGCCCTTCCAATCGAGATATCGAGCGTTCCGTCGCGCAATCTTGGTATCGACACGGTTGCCAATCCTTCGAAGAATTCCATCTTTACCTCGGGCATACGCGTCTGGAACAGGCCGACAACCTCTCCAAGCAACGTTAGACCGACCCACGACACCGCTGCAATCGACAGGGTGCCGTCCCTCTTACCGGATAGCCGCTCCATTTCCTGCCGCGCTCGCGCCAACTGTCCGACTGTCAGCCTTGCATGCCCGAGCAGCGTCTGACCTGCCTCGGTCAGCGTCACACCCGTAGCCTCGCGTACGATCAGCGTGACATTCAGATCTTCTTCAAGCTCGCGTATCGCCTTCGTAATGGCGGCCGGCGAGAGGTCCGTGGCGCGGGCTGCGTTCCGGATGCTGCCGGTGTCGGCGATCGCAACAAGTGCGCGGAGTTGATGTAGCTTCATGGTCAATGTATGACACCAAATTTTTTCAGGAGGAGACAACCGGGAGTCAACGGCAACACTTTCATTGAGTTGTTGGCCGGTTATCTGTCGACATACTCTACGCCAGCAGAAAGTGGAAAAATTTGCGCCGCGGTTGGCGGCGCGAATCTTTCGAAACGACTACCGATCCTGAACGAATGGAGGCTATGTGGAGCACGCAGCACAGGTGAAGCGTCTCGTCGAGGCAAAGCAGCAGCGATACGTTGAACTGGCAAATGAAATCTGGTCGTACGCCGAGATGCGCTACAGCGAATATCGCTCTGCCGAACTGCACGCGGCGCTACTCGAGGAAGAAGGGTTTCGCGTGACGCGTGGCGTGGCCGGACTGCCGACGGCGTTTGTGGCGGAGGCGGGCAGCGGCGGCCCGCTCGTCGGATTTCTGGGCGAGTACGATGCTTTGGCCGGGCTGAGCCAGGAAAGCGGCGCGCTGGTCTGCGTACCGGCCGCTGACGGCGTCAACACTAATGGACACGGCTGCGGCCATCACCTGCTCGGCGCGGGCGCACATCTCGCCGCAGTTGCCGCGAGAGACTATTTTGCCGCCAACAATATCGACGCCACGGTCAGGTTCTACGGTTGCCCCGCCGAGGAAGCTGCTGCCGGCAAGACCTTTATGGCGCGCGCGGGATTGTTCGACGACCTCGACGTCGCGTTGAGCTGGCATCCGTCGGTAGCGAATTCGGTGTTCATGAACGCCACGCTCGCGAACGTTCAGGCGTATTTCCGCTTTCACGGCAAGGCTGCGCACGCGGCTCTCGCGCCGCATCTTGGGCGCAGCGCGCTGGACGCCGCAGAACTCATGAACATCGGCGTCAACTACCTGCGCGAACACATGCCGGATCAGGCACGTGTACATTTCGCTTACATCAATTCCGGTGGCATTTCGACCAACGTGGTGCCGGTACTCGCCGAACTGCTTTATACAGTGCGGGCACCGCGCAGCGAAGAAGCGCGGGACCTGTTCGAGCGTGTCAAACAGATCGCAGCCGGTGCCGCATTGATGACCGGCACGCGTCTCGAGATCGTTTTTGATAAGGCGTGCTCGAACGTGCTGCATAACGACACGCTCGATCAGGTTCTCGACCGGAACATGCGGGCGCTCGGCGGCTTCGACGTCAGCGATCGCGACGTCGAATTCGCGAGGCAGATTCAGCAGACCATTTCGTCTGACGATTTCGAGAATAGCGCCCGTCACTTCGCGGCGGCGCTGCGCGACCCGCGTCCGATCGTTACGGACATCCAGCCGTATCGGGCCGACATGGTGCGCCCGGTGACAGGCTCGACCGATGTCGGCGATGTCACCTGGGTCGTTCCGACCACGCAATGTCTGACGTCCTGCTTCGCATGGGGAACAGGTTTTCATTCGTGGCAAATGGTCTCGCAGGGAAAGGCGACGCTGGCTCATCGCGGTATGTTGCTGGCGGCGCAGACGCTGGCGGCCACGGCCGTCGATCTGGTCGGCCAACCTGATGTGCTGCGCGCAGCAAAAGTGGAACTTGACGAAAAGCGCGGGCGCAAGCCTTATGATTGCCCGATTCCGCCGGAAGTCTTGCCGCCGCCGGCGCGTACTCAAGCGACCGCCTGAACCCACAGGCCTGGCACATCGACAGAGGATCATTCGTGCGCACTCTCAAGCTTTCCGGGCAAAGCGCGACGCTCCGATTCCATGACATTCCGGGGGGAGGCACGCCGCTAGTGTTTATCCACGGACTTGGCTGCGCGTCCTCGTGTGACTACCCGCAAGTGATTGCGGATCCGGCATTGACGAGGCGGCGCAGCATTCTGGTCGATCTGCTGGGATCCGGGTATAGCGATCGGCCTGAGAGTTTCGGATATCGCGTCGAGGACCATGCTCGAACGGTCGTCGAACTCATTCAGCGTCTCGAAACAGAAGTCGATCTCTTCGGTCACAGTATGGGCGGGGCGGTCGCTATCGTCGCGGCTACGCTGGCGCCTCGCCGGGTACGCCATCTGGTTCTCGCAGAGCCAAATCTCGACGCGGGCGGAGGATTGTTCAGTCGCGAGATTGCGGCCTACTCTGAATCTGACTACTTGTTGTACGGCCACGCGCAAACGGTCGCGACCGCATCGAAAGAGGGCGATCCCGTTTGGGCGGGCGCTCTCGCGATCTCCTGTGCCAGAGCAGTCCATCGTGCGGCGACATCGTTGGTAGAAGGCGATTCAGTGGCGTGGCGCGAATTGCTGTTCCGGCTGGAAATGCCGCGTTCAGCGATTTTCGGCGAGCGCTCGCTGCCGCATCCCGACGCGGACAGTTTATCGAGGATGGGTATCGCGGTCAGTATCGTGCAAAACGCGGGGCACTTCATGATGCGGGACAATCCCGCGGGCCTGGCGTCTGCCATCAATGAGGCCTTGCCCGGCGGGGATTCGGGTGATATTTGAATAATCCTTTCGAATACCTTTCGGTTAATTCACGCATTTCTGTCGCTGCGGATTCGCACCTATACTTGGCTGAGCGAGGCTGGCGCAACCTCATTTAGCGCCTCGCCAGGAGTGTGGATCATGAACATGCCTCGAATTGTGGTGTCGGTTGCCGCTGCGCTGGTTCTTCTCCCCGGGGGCGCGTTCGCGCAAACATCGAGCGATAGCGCTGTGACCCGGATGAAGGTGACGCAGGAACTCAGGGAACTGGTCGCGATTGGATATCAGCCCGACGCAGTACGGTATGACTATCCAATCGACCTCATTGCAGCAGAAAAGCGTCTCGATGCGAAACGCGCAACTCAGGGTAATTCCACTGTTCCAGCGCCGTAGTGGGAATACAGGGTTCGGCACGAATGCGTCGCTTTTGGCGATAGTTTATAAGGATTGCAGATTGAATTGGCGAACTGTAAAAACGCACCTTAGCCTGGTCGGTTGGACGAACTGAGCGTGCCACCCCAAAATCCGCCAGATTGATAGCGAGAGCAAAATTGATGAATTTGACACATGTCCGTCGCGAATCCTAGACTCGCCTGCATACATTTCAGGCGGGGACGACATGGGCAACATCCACATGCCAGCTGCGATTTGCAGCCAGGCGCCCGGGAGTAACACCACGAGACTCACGCTGCCGGAAATGCTGGCCGCTCGTGCGGCCCGAAACCCGCACGCACCGCTTTTCTCTGATCGCTTGACGCAATGGACCGGCGCCGAGGCGCTCGATATCGCTGCGCGCCGTGCGGGTTCGCTGGCCGCTCAAGGCGTGGGACGCGGTGACCGGGTGGTGCTGCTTTGCACAAATCGCAGCGAGTTCATGGAAATCATTCTGGGGTGCGCATGGCTCGGCGCGATCGCGGTTCCGATCAATACGGCTTCGCGCGGCTTGCAACTCGAACACATTCTGCGCAACTCTGGCGCACGATTGGTCGTTGCCGAAACCCATCTCGTCGACGCCGTTTACGCACTCGATCCCCGCGACCTGGCAGTCGAATCTGTGTGGCTGATTGGGGAAGAGCCGAGCGCAGCGCCGGCATACAGCGTTCGGTCTGTGCCGCTGCCGCCGCGGGGTGAACCGGTCGCAGCCGCAGAGCTTGCCGATAGCGATCCGCTCGCGATTCTGTACACGTCGGGGACGTCGGGATTGTCAAAGGGCGTGATCTGTTCGCACGCGCAGTTTTATTGGTGGGGCAGGCACACGGCAGATTATCTCGGCGTCACGGCCGGCGATGTGCTCTATACGTGCCTGCCACTCTTCCATACGAATGCACTGAACTTCTTCTTTCAGGCGCTCACGCACGATGCCGAGCTTGTCGTCGATCGTCGCTTTTCAGCGAGCGGTTTCTTCGAAGCGCTCGTTGAGACCAAAGCGACTGTCACGTCCGTGCTGGGCGCGATGGTGCCGATTCTGCTCAGCCGCGCCGTGTCGCCGAACGAACGCGCACACAGGGTACGCATTGCGCTAGCGCCGGGTGTGCCGGGTCAGTTCCAGCATGAGTTCACCGAGCGTTGCGGAATTGCATTGCTGGACGGTTACGGTTCGACGGAAACGAACTTCGTGATCGGCGCCCACATCGACGCACAGCGTCCCGGCTTCATGGGCAAGCTTACGGAGGGTTTCGATGCGCGCGTCGTCGACGAGCACGACCATCCCGTCCCGGACGGCGAGGCTGGCGAGCTGATTATCCGGGCGGACGAGCCATGCGCGCTCGCGAGCGGCTACTTCGGCATGCCGGAGAAGACGGTCGAAGCGTGGCGCAATCTGTGGTTTCACACTGGGGATCGCGTGGTACGCGAAGCCGACGGCTACTACCGTTTCATCGACCGGCAGAAGGACGCGATCCGGCGGCGCGGAGAAAACATCTCGTCCTACGAAGTTGAACAGGCTCTGCTGAGCCATCCTTCGGTTGAAATCGCCGCAGTATTCGCAGTGCGCTCCGAACTCGCCGAAGATGAGGTGATGGCGGCACTCGTGCTGTGCGATAACGCGACGCTGGAGCCACTGGATCTGATCCAGTACTGCGAGCCGCGTCTGCCGTACTTCGCTGTGCCGCGCTTTCTCGACTTTGTGCGCGAGCTGCCCAGAACGGAAAACGGCAAGATCCAGAAGTACAAACTGCGCGAGGCCGGTGTGACAGAGAGCACGTGGGACCTCGAAAAATCCGGCTACCGGCTCAAGCGTTCCTAGCGGCATAGCCTGGCGAGCTACTCATCTACGCCATCACCCTGGCGCGCTCGCGCGAAGCGAGCCGCTCACGCTCAGCCGTCTCGCAGCCTATAGATCGTCGCACCAGCCCATTTTCGTGCCGCATTGCGGCATACCGGAGACAGTATGGCAAGCACGCAAACCTTTCCCGCGCCTGACGTACAAGCCGTCAGCGGTGGGATCGATCAGAAGTCGTTGCGACGCATAGTCATGGCATCGGTCGCAGGCAATGCGCTCGAATGGTATGACTTCTTTCTCTACAGTACGGCGGCCGCACTGGTATTCGGCGAACTGTTTTTTCCGAAAGGCACCGACCCGTTGATCGGGACGCTTGCTGCGTTCGCAGGCTTTGCCGTCGGTTTTGCTGCGCGGCCGTTCGGCGGCGTACTGTTCGGCCACATCGGCGATCGCTACGGACGCAAGGGCGCGCTCGTGTGGACGCTATCGATCATGGGCGGCGCGACGTTTCTGATCGGCCTGTTGCCGACCTATGGCCAGGCCGGGCTGTGGGCGCCGGCGCTGCTTCTTGTGCTGCGCGTGCTGCAAGGTGTCGCGTCAGGCGGTGAATGGGGCGGTGGCGTGTTGATGATCAGCGAGTCGGCGCCGCCGGAAAAGCGCGGCATGTATGCGTCATGGAGCCAGATCGGTGTGGGCGGCGGCTTTGTGTTGTCGGCGGCGGTTTTCTTTCTCGTGCAAAAGCTGCCACACGACACGTTCATGAGTTGGGGCTGGCGCGTACCGTTTCTGCTATCGATCGTGATCTTCGGCGTCGGCGTCTACATCCGCTCGAGGTTGCCGGAAAGCACTGAATTCGCGAAGGCAGCGGCGGCGGGCAAGACAACGCACACGCCGGTGCTCGAAGCGATCCGCCGTCACCCGAAGGAGCTGCTGATCGCAATGGGCCTGCGCGTGGCCGAGAACGGCGGGTCTTATATCTTCCTTGCTTTCTCGCTTGTGTATGGGAAGTTCATCGGCGTGCCGAGTTCGGTCATGCTCGCGGGGGTGATGGTGTCGATGACCGTCGAGCTGGGCATGATGTTGGTGTGGGGCCGGCTATCCGATCGCATCGGCCGCAAGCCCGTGTACATGATCGGCGCGGTGGGGCTAATCGTCATTGCGCTGCCGTTCTTCTGGCTGATCGACACGAAGGTGCCGGGGCTCATCTGGCTTGCTTTCCTGCTGGCCAATGGCGTGTGTCATGGTGCGATGATCGGGACCCAGCCGAGCCTGATGGGCGAACTGTTCAGCACGGAGGTCCGTTATTCAGGCATGGCGCTGGGCCACGAGATCGCCTCCGTATTCGCGGGCGGCCTCTCGCCGCTCGTGGCCACCGCGCTGCTCGCGAAGTACCACGCGGCGTGGCCGGTTGCGCTGATGCTTATGGCTATGGGTGCGATTACCGTCGTGGCGCTTCTCTGTGCGCGGGAAACAGCGCAACGCTCCGCACGCTAAAGGGGAGATCGATCATGCAGTCACGCGACCATGCGGGGGTGTTGCTTTGCGGCGGGGTGGAAGTTCCCTATCGCCGCCAGGCGCCAGAAGGCACGACAGGCGATCTGCTGGCGGAAGCGTTCGCCGCAGCGCTGGCGCAATCAGGCTTCGCCGCCCATGAAGTAGACGGGCTGGGAGTGGCATCGTTCACCCTTGCTCCGGATCACGCGATCGACGTTGCCTGGCGCCTTGGGCTCTCGCCACGCTGGTGCATGGACGACTGTCACGGCGGCGCCAGCGCAATCAACCTGCTGCAACATGCAGTGCGCGCGATCCAGTGTGGCGACGCCAACGTGATCGTGCTCGTATCGGGTGATCGCTTCGAGCCAGCGGATTTCAAGCAACTCGTCGACCATTACAACCTGACGACGCGCACCTGGCTGCGGCCCCTCGAAAGCGGTGGGCCGAACGCGCTGTTCGCGATGATGACGCAGTTGCATGCGCAACGTTACGGTCTGTCGCGCGCGGATTATGGCGCGCTGTGCGTTGCGCAGCGAGCGTGGGCCTCGCGCAACCCGCAAGCCGTCTATCGTGCGCCACTGACCGTCGAGGCGTATCTGGACGCCCCGCTTGTAGCGGAACCGCTAGGACGCTTCGACTGCGTCCCGGTCGTCAGTGGCGCGAACGCGATCGTTCTCGCGCGCGCCGACCTCGCGAAGCACGACCGGCATGTCGCGGTGCGTGCGCTGCGCTGCAGCTATAACCCTGACCACCAGATGGGCGACGGATTGCAGACGTCGCTTGCCGCACTTGCGCCGACCCTGTGGCGCGACGCTGGCATGACGCCCGTCGACATGGATCTCGTGTCCGTGTACGACGACTATCCGGTGATGGTGCTCGTTCAACTGGCGGACCTGGGCTTCGCGCCGGACGGCGACATGCGTGCGTTGATCGCGCGCATTGCGTCGGAAGAATTGCCGGTCAATACGTCGGGGGGACAGCTTTCGGCCGGGCAGGCGGGCGCTGCTGGTGGAATGCACGGACTTGTCGAAGCTCTGACACAGTTGCGCGGTGAGGCTGGCGAGCGTCAGGTAGCGGGTGCCCGGCGGGCGCTAGTCAGTGGATACGGCATGGTCGAGTATCGCTACGGTATGTGTGCGAATGCGGTGGTGCTTGAAGCTTTCGATCGAGGCGCGCAATGAGCATAAAAGTTTTCCGCTGTACGCACTGTGGCACCACGCTATTTCCGGCTCGCTACCTGTGCCCGTCCTGTGGGGGCGCCGAGTGGTCGGCGCTCGACGCAGAGGGCGGTACCGTGACGGCGGCGACTGCCGTCCGGCGCCGAGTGGGTGCGGATAACGGCGGTGACATCCACCTGGCGAGCGTTGCCACAGACGCGGGACCGATTGTCATCGCGCGTCTCGACTCTCCTGTGGAGACCGGCGATGCAGTCAGTCTCGCACTGGATGCACAACACCGAATCGTTGCCCGTCGGCGTTGACATACCGCCGCGCGGCCGCTTCCGCGGCGCGCGTTACTAGCCGTTCAGTTACACCACTCGAAAAAAACGCTCACCGGGAATTGGAAAATTCATGAAGAAACTGCTTGCCTGTTCATTCGGTATCCTATCAATGTTCCAGGTAGCGCATGCGCAGAGCAGCGTCACCATCTACGGCATCATTGACGATGGTCTCACCTGGTCCAGCAACCAGAGCGGGCACAGCGCGTGGCAAATGCAAGGCAGTATCTCGCAAGGCAATCGGTGGGGGATGAAAGGCGTCGAGGATCTCGGCGGCGGCACTTCCGCGCTGTTCCGGTTGGAGAACGGCTTTAACGTCAACACCGGCGCGCTCAGCCAGGGCGGGCGCGAGTTCGGCCGCCTCGCTTACGTGGGGCTGTCGAATGACCGCTACGGTACGCTGACGCTCGGCCGTCAGGGTGAGGCGATTGGCGACTATATCGGTGCGCTGTCGGCCAACGGAACCTTGCCCGGCGGGATACTGTTCCCGCACCCGGGGGATCTCGACAACAACGGCATCGACTTTCGTCTGCAAAACGCGGTCAAGTACGTTTCGCCGACCTTCGCGGGTCTCACAGGTGTCGGTATCTACAGTTTCGGCGGCGCGCCGGGCAACTTCGCCAGCAACAGCGCGAAGTCGTTTGCACTGCAATACGCGACCGGCAACCTCCAGCTCGTCGGCGCGTATACGTCGATCGATCATCCGGCTACGGCAGTGCCGGACGGCGTCTGGACCGCCGGGAACACAGTGGACGGCAACTACGGTCTCGCGGCGGGCAGCTACAAGGTGTTCGGTGTCGGGGCGTCCTATACGATGGGACCCGCGCGCATCACGGCGGACTGGACCCACACACAGTTCGGCAATCTCGACCCCAGCCTGGGTGCGAAGATCGGTGGGCACGTGACCTTCAACATCGCTGAAATCGTGGGTAGCTATATGATCACCCCAGCGTTGCAACTCGGCGTCGCGTATAGCTATACCGAGGGCAATGTGTCCGCAACCGGGCAAGCCCCGCACTACCACGAGGCGGACGCCAGCGCGGACTATTTCCTGTCGAAGTCGACCGATGTCTACGCGAGCGCGACCTACATGCGAGCCGGAGGCGGCGCGGTTGCCGATCTCGCACCCGTGCTGGCGGCGTCAAGCTCGGCCAACCAGGTGGCATTGCGGATCGGGATTCGGAAGAAGTTCTGAGTTTCGGGTGGGACGGTATCCGCTCCAGCGGTAACCACGACCGAACGCATATCTTCGGTTGAATGAGCACGAAGCTGGCCTGCGCTTCCAGGTCAGCTCACAATGAAAAAGACAGCGCGACCGGAGCCACGGTTCGCTAGGCGTCTGTTTGCAAACAGCGCTCTCGTCGCCCGATCATACGACCCTACCATCACTTGACGCGTCTACAATAATGACCTGCGCCGCCCTCCGCATTGGCGTGGGCAACGTGAGTTCGGCGCACGCCAGGCCGCCATTTTCATTTCAGACAGTCCCTGATCGGGGACCGCCCCATGCGTTTGCAAGAAGTACGGGTGCGTATTGGTCACGCCGGTGATCTTTAAGAGCAAGGAATCCATTGTGGTGGACTTCAACGACGTTGACCTGAACCTCCTGCGTGTCTTTCAGGCAATTCTGGAGGAGCGCAGCCTGACGCGCGCCGGGCAGCGGCTGGGTCTGTCACAGCCCGCAGTCAGTTATTCGCTCGGGAGGCTCCGCTCACTCTTCGACGACCCGCTCTTCGTGCGCACCACCGGGGAGATGCTGCCTACCCCAACCGCAACGGAGCTATCTGCACCTGTCAACCGGGCGATCTCTTCGCTTCGTGAAGTATTCCGTCATGGCGATCGCTTTGACCCGGGTGCCAGTAGCCGGGAATTTCATCTGTCGATGTCCGACGTCGGCGAGCAGGTTTTTCTGCCGATCCTGTGCACCAAGCTTCAGCAAACCGCACCGTCCGTCAGGCTCTCAGTGCAGCAGATTCCCATCGCTGACACTGAAGAAAGGCTCAGGCTCGGACAACTGGATTTTGCAATCGGCAATATGCCGGCGCTCAAGCTGACGACGCAATACGCGCTGCTGTTTCACGAGCCTTATGTTTGCATGACGCGCAAGCGCACAGGCTTGCCTGCCAGACAGATCTCCCGCGAGAAATTTCTTTCCCTGTCGCACATTTCCGTTGGATCGAGCGAGAGCAGCCATCGCAACATAGAACACCTGCTGCAGGCGGAAGGCTTGCACCGAAGAATCGCGTTACGCGTGCCTCACTTCACGGTTGTCCCGCAGATCATCCAGCGCACGGAATGGATGGTCACGTTGCCACTGCGGGTGGCGCGCCTGTTCAACGAGCGAGGCGAGTTTGTTATCTATCCGCTCCCAGTCCAGATTCCGGAAGTTGAAGTCACCGTGCATTGGCACGATGCATTCGAGTCGGAGGAGGGCAATCGCTGGCTCCGCTCGGTGATTATCGACAGCCTTCACGAAGATTGATAGCACACGGCCGTCATAAACGATTTTATGCACGGTTCGAATTTGATTGATTAGGCTGACTCTCCTTCGCCACCTATACTGGGCTGCATTGAAAGACGCACTTCGGTGTGGACTAGTCCACGAGTCTGGATGAGTCCACACATGAAGGATTGCGCTGAAAGTCCTCGCGGGCATCTGCATTGCATAAATCTGGAAGGTAGAGAGACGCCATGGCTGAGCGGTCGTTTGTCGAAGAGGTGAAGAAGCTGCGTCTGGGTGCGGGCGAACTATTCAGCGGCGAGGGCATCCTGGCCGTGACCAAGGCGCTGCTGGAATCCGGAGTCGCGTACGTGGGCGGGTATCAGGGGGCGCCAATTTCACACCTGATGGACGTGCTGGCTGATGCGCAGGATATCCTCAGCGATCACGGCATCCGCTTCGAGAATAGTGCGAGCGAGGCCACGGCTGCCGCGTCGCTGGCCGCGTCGGTCAACTATCCGTTGCGCGGGGCCGTGACGTTCAAGGCGACCGTCGGCACTAATGTCGCCTCCGATGCGCTCGCGAACCTTGCGTCGGGTGGTGTGACGGGCGGCGCGCTTATCATCGTCGGCGAAGACTACGGCGAAGGTTCATCGATCATGCAGGAGCGTAGTCACGCGTTCGCGATGAAGTCGCAGATCTGGTTGCTGGACCCGCGGCCGAACTTGCCTTGCATCGTGCAGGCGGTGAAGGACGGTTTTGATTTGTCGGAGGCGAGCAATACACCGGTCATGCTGCAACTGCGCATCCGCGCTTGCCATGTGCATGGCCAGTTCATCGCCTCGGACAATCGCCGCGCGGCGTTCTCGATCAAGGATGCACTCGAAAACCCGAGTCGCGACGTCGACCGTATCGTGCTGCCGCCCGCGAGCTTCATGCATGAGCGTGAGAAGATTCATGAGCGCTGGCCGGCCGCGGTCAAGTTCATCGAAGAGCGGCAACTCAACGAGGTCTTCTCGGCTGACGCCGGCGAGATTGGCATTGCGATGCAGGGCGGCAGCTACAACACAGTCATGCGCGCGCTGGAACGCCTCGGTCTTGCCGACGTGTACGGCGATTCGGAAATTCCGCTGTATGTGATGAACGTTGCGTATCCGCTCATCGATTCGGAATGGGAGCGTTTTTGCAAAGGCAAACGTGCGGTGCTGGTGATCGAAGAAGGCCAGCCGAACTTCGTCGAGCAAAATGCGAGTTCGATTCTGCGGCAGTGCGGTTCGACCGTGGCGTTGCACGGCAAGGACATGCTGCCGCTTGCTGGCGAGTACAACACCGCTACCGTGCTCAAGGGCTTGCGCGCATTCTTCGAGCGCTATGGCGTGCTCGAACCGCAACCGGTTCCCCGAAAAGTTATTCCGGTATTGGCGGTCTCTTCCACGCCCCTCGCGGTGACAGAGCCCGCTGAAGCGGCGCAGGCCGAGGTTGCTCTCCACGATCCCGTTGCGGCGCTCGACGCCAATGTGCATGCGCGCCCGCCCGGATTCTGCACCGGCTGTCCGGAGCGCCCGATCTTTACCGCGATGAAGCTGGTCGAACGTGAACTCGGCGCGCATCATGTGAGCGCCGACATTGGTTGCCACCTGTTTTCAATTCTGCCGCCATTCAACCTGGGCGCGACGACCATGGGCTATGGTCTCGGCAGCGCGAGTGCTTCCGCGCTCAACGCGAGCGCTGACAGGCGCGCGATTTCCGTGATGGGGGACGGTGGCTTCTGGCATAACGGGCTCACGAGCGGTATCGCGAACGCGGTGTTCAACCGGAGCGACAATTTGACGATCGTGGTCGACAACAGCTACACGTCGGCCACGGGCGGCCAGGACATTCTTTCGTCGACAGCACTCAATCCGACACGCAGCACCGGTCACGAGATCGAGCAGGCGGTACGCGGGGTCGGCGTGAAGTGGGTGAAGACGGTGCGTCGTACTTACGACCTGAAGACGATGATGGCAACGCTGAAGGAAGCGCTCACCACCACCTCGAAAGGGCCGAAGGTACTGATCGCGCAGAGCGAATGCATGCTAAACAAGCAGCGCCGTGAGAAACCGAAGACCCGCAAGGCAATTGCGGCGGGTGAGCGCGTGGTACGCGAGCGCTTCGGTGTCGACTCTGACACCTGCACTGGCGATCACTCGTGTATCCGCTTATCCGGCTGCCCGTCGCTGTCAATCAAACCGAATCCCGATCCGCTACGTACCGACCCGGTTGCGAGCGTGCTCGACAGTTGCGTCGGTTGCGGGCTATGCGGCGAGGTATCGCATGCGGCTGTCCTGTGCCCGTCGTTCTATCGTGCGCAGATCGTCAGCAATCCGACACGCGTCGACAAGCTGCGCCAGCGAGTACGCAATGCGGTGATCGGCTGGTTGCAACGTCGTGATGCTCAGCGTCGCGCACGCTTTGCGTTCTGATTCAGGAGGGAAATAGATGAGCAACGCTCAGCCCATCAAGGTTGCCGTGCTCGCCATGGGTGGCGAAGGCGGCGGGGTGCTGGCCGACTGGATCGTCGATCTTGGCGAGCACAACGGTTACTATGCGCAGACCACGTCGGTGCCTGGTGTCGCGCAAAGGACCGGTGCAACGATCTATTATGTCGAGCTGTTCCCGCGCGAGTTGACCGGTTCGAGCAGCCGCACGCCGGTACTCGCGCTGATGCCGTTGCCCGGAGATGTTGACGTCGTGCTCGCGTCTGAGCTTATGGAGGCTGGGCGCGCAGTGCAGCGCGGTCTGGTTACGCCGGACCGCACGACGCTGGTGACGTCCACGCACCGCGTCTATTCGATCGGTGAAAAGGCCGCAATGGGCGACGGCCGTGTCGATAGCGATACGTTGATCGCCCACGCGAGGCAGGCGGCAAAGCGCTTCATACGCTTCGACATGGCAGAGGCTGCCGAGGCGACTGGCAGCGTGATCAGCGCGGTGCTGTTCGGCGCGCTGGCCGGAACGGGCGTGCTGCCGTTCAGCCGCAAGCAGTTCGCGGAAACGATCGAGCGTGGCGGTGTCGGTGTGAAGCCAAGCTTGCGCGCGTTCGACCTGGCCTATCTTCGCGGTGGTGCTGATGAGCCAACGGAGGGCGCGAAGGCCGAGGTTGTACCACCGGCCGTGCCCAGCCATCCGGTGGCCGCGAAACTGCTCGCACGCGTGCGGGCCGAATTGCCGCCTGAGGCGCAGACTTTCGCGATCGAAGGGGTGCGGCGCCTGATCGACTACCAGGACATCATCTACGCAGCATTTTATCTGGACCGCCTCTCCGAACTGCGCCGTGCGCTGCCAGTCGACGACGCGACTCTGCTGCGCGAGACCGCACGTTATCTCGCGCTGTGGATGTCATACGAAGACACCATCCGTGTCGCGGATCTCAAGACGCGCGGCTCGCGCTTCGAACGGGTGCGCGGCGAAGTGCGCGCCGAGGAGAATCAGTTGCTTGCGATCAACGAGTTCATGCACCCGCGTATCGAGGAAATCTGCGAGACGTTGCCAGCTGCGCTTGGCCGTTGGCTCGCTCAGCCGCATTGGGTACATCATTTGGTGCGGCGGTTCACGCGGTCGGGACGCGTCGTGACAACGAGTTCGTTGCGCGGTTATCTGACGCTGTATGCGGTTTCGCGTCTGCGCGGCATGCGCCGCAGCACGTTACGCTACCAGATCGAGCACGCGCGCATTGAAGACTGGCTGGAGCGGATCATCGAGACAGCGAAGCTCAATCCGGCGCTCGCTATCGAGGTCGCGCAGTGCCAGCGTCTCGTGAAGGGCTATAGCGACACGCACGCGCGCGGCCTGAAGAACTACCAGACGGTGATGGCGGCAGTCGTCAGGGCGGGCGCGAGAATTGCACCTGCCACGCTGCGCGAATTGCGCGACGCCGCTCTCGCCGATGAACACGGCAACCGGCTGCGTGAAACGCTGCGCCGATACGCTCTTGCATAAAGGCGACGGGAACGAGCGAAGTGCCTACTCCGTATGCGTGTAATAGCTTCTCAGACAAGGAGATTGAACGATGCATTCCTCTCTTAGTGAACTTGCCTCCGGCCTTGCTCGTGGAGATGTGCGAGTGGTCGACCTTACACAGACACTGTCACCCGAGTTTCCCGCGCTTCAGCTCCCTCCGCAGTTCGGGCAGGTGTGGGCGTTCAAGATGGAGACGATCAGCCATTATGACGAGAAGGGGCCGGGCTGGTATTGGAACAATTTCTCCTGTGGTGAGCATACGGGAACGCATTTCGATGCACCTGTCCACTGGGTAACTGGAAAGGATCATCCACACAACTCTGTTGATACGATCGATGCACGCAACTTCGTGGCGCCCACGGTCGTAGTCGATGCGAGCGCGGAGGTCGCCGAGAATCCGGACTGGCTGCTGACTTCCGGTTATCTCAGGAGGTGGGAAGAGCAGCACGGTCGGATACCTGCGGGCGCGTGGGTTCTGTTCCGTACCGACTGGTCAAAGCGTACCGATCCGGCTGAATTTCTAAATCTGAGAGACGATGGGGCGCACACGCCAGGTCCGACGCAGGAAGCGGTGGAGTGGATGATTCACGAACGCGACGTTCACGGTTTTGGCGTGGAGACAATCAACACCGATGCAGGCCAGGCCTATGCCTGGTCAATCCCTTACCCGTGCCATACGTTGATGCACGGCGCAAATCGCTACGGTCTTCAATGCTTGACCAACCTCGATCTCCTGCCTCCGACCGGCGCGATCATCGTTTCGGCTCCACTTAAGATAAAGAATGGCTCGGGCAGTCCGCTTCGCGTCCTCGCTTTGGTGGCGAGTTAGCTTGGTGAAGTAAATCCGTTCCGTCCGACGCGCGACAGACCACAGTTCGCTATTCACAGTGTTGGAGCTCACAATTGCCGCTAGCCGTGTCAACGAAACTGCTAGCGCCGAATTTGTCGTAAAACGTCATACATACCTATCGAAAAGTCGAAAACCGAGCGACTTTAGGTTGTTGTAGCGATACAACGACTGAGTCACGCGTTGTCCACTAACGTTGCTAGCGTCGCTTCCATGTTCTTTAATGCTGCTAGCGCGTCCTTCCTGCGTATTGAGGGCAGACATGGCTTCCTCAGAAGAGATTGAAGCTCGGGCAGCGAAGATAGCGTCAGTGCTGAGACCGCTAGGAAACGGCGTGCTTTCCCGGGAGCAGGCGAAACGAGCGGCGCAATTGCTCAACGTTCACTGGGCGACTGTCTATCGCTTGCGTCGCCGCTTTCTCGCGAATCCTGTAACGAGCACCCTGCAGCCGTCGCCTTGCGGTCGCATACCAGGCGGGCGACTGGACGCCGCCGTTGAGACGGTCATCGACGATGTCGTGCAGGCATTGTCACGTTGGCTGATCGACGGCGCAAATCTACAGAGGACGCGTATCAGCTCAGACGGCTGAGGGATTCTGGGTGAGTTCGGTGAAACGATGCCATGCGTCAAAACGCTGAGCGAGCTGTTTGCGGTAGAGAGAAGCGCGCAGCAAATGTCGCTTGAGCGCGAAGTGCTGCCGGATCGGTCCGAAGCTCGAGAGAAACACCTGGGTGCGCTTTGGGTCGCGAAACCCGCGCAAGAGCCGCTCACGTTCACGCGTAGGTTGATGGGTATTCTCGGCCCGATTGTTCACGCGGGCTGCAGCCTTAACGAACACGTGTCTGGCGTTTGCCAGCTCGGGGATCCTGGACTTCGCGGCCGGATAACTGCGCAACTGGTCGGTGACGATCCTGCGCGGCACCGGGCACGAACGAAGCACGCGCCTGAAGAATCGTTCGGCTGCGGCCGTGTCGCGCCGCTTCTGCAGCAGGATATCGAGTTCGGCGCCGTGCTCGTCGACGGCTCGCCACAGCACATAAGGCTCACCGCGCAGCCTCACGAACAACTCATCGAGATGCCAGGTACTGCCCGGTTTGCGTCGCACAGCCTTGGCGCGATACGCGAACCCCGTGCCAAATTTATCGCACCAGCGGCGAACGGTTTCGTAACTCACCACGACGCCGCGCTCGAAGAGCAGCTCTTCAATGTCGCGCAAGCTCAACTGAAACCGGAAGGCAGTATGACTTTGCGTGAGGCAAGGGCTGGCCCGCCGTGGGGAAACTGAACGCGGGTTAGCATTGCTGTCAGAGCCGCACGGGCGTGGACTGGGCCATGCCCCGGCGATTTCCTCCACGGAGGCCAGCATGCGAAACGATAGCACGGTGTACGTTGGACTGGATCTTCACAAGGACTCGATCACGGTCGCCTACGCGATCGACGCGGGCGAGATCGAGCTGCTGGGCAAGACCGGTACAACCGGGGCCGACATCGATCGCCTGTGCACACGCCTGCAATCCAAGGCGCCGCACGTGCGCGTCGTGTACGAGGCAGGTCCATGTGGTTACGGGCTGTACCGTCAGCTCGTCCAGAAGGGCTTCGACTGCATGGTCTGCGCACCTTCACTGATCCCGCGCAAGCCGGGCGAGCGCGTAAAGACCGACCGGCGTGATGCCATCAAGCTGGCGCGCTCGCTGCGCGCCGACGACCTGTCGGCCGTGTACGTGCCCGGCATTGAAGACGAGGCATTCCGGGATCTCGCCCGCGCGTGGGCGGCTGCCCGCGAGGATCTGCGACGTGCACGGCATCGACTGAAGTCGTTCCTGCTCGCGCATGGCGTCCGATATACCGGTAGCGCAAACTGGGGCGAGGCGCACCGTCGCTGGCTGGGCCGCTGTTCGTTTCCCAGCGCCTGGCAGCACCTTGCCTTTGACGAACACCGGCGCACGATCGAGGACCGGCTTGCGCAGTGCGCCCGTCTCGAAACAGCCCTACGCGAAGCGGTGATCTCCTGGCGCTTCTATCCGGTAGTGCTGGCCCTGCAGGCCATGCGGGGCGTCCAGTTCGTTACCGCCGTCGGGATGATTTCAGAAGTAGGCGACCTGTCCCGCTTCGAACACCCGCGTCAGCTGATGGCCTGGCTCGGCGTAACGCCATCCGAGCATTCATCGGGAGGCAAACGCCGCCAGGGCAGCATTACCAAAACCGGCAACAGCTACGCCCGAAGACTGCTGGTCGAAGCGGCCTGGAGTTACCGCCATCCTGCCCGCGTCAGTCCGGAAATCCAGGCCCGTCTCGAAGGTCTGCCCAAGGCCATCATCGACCGCGCCTGGGACGCCCAGGTGCGGCTGTGCCGACGATTCCGCCGGCTGACCGCGCGAGGCAAGCCCATCAACATCACGGTCGTGGCTATTGCCCGTGAACTGGCGGCGTTCATCTGGGACATCAGTCGACTGGCCATGGCGCTTGCAATACCTCGCAGCAAACCGCCCGCGGCCTGTGTGTGATTTCCCGAACAACGGAAGGAGTTTCCTGAAGGCGGCGCAGCCCGGCATCCGAGCAACCCGCGATGGTATTACGCAACGGGCATCACCAACTTGCGGCGGAAGTTAGCGGCAGGCTCATGAGGCGGACCTCTGTAATGCGGTATCCAACCCGCGGATGTCAGTGCGATCCACCGTCGAGACTTACTGCTGCGCCGCCCTCAGGAAATTCATGCGTCGATGCAACAACCTGAAACCCAATGTCGCGATTGACACGCGAAGTCATATCAGTACCAGCGCACGGCGCAGCTGATAACAGCGGCCGGAAAGCGATGACCGCGATAAAGCGATTTTGCATTCTTCATCGCTCAATCTTACGCGACTGCCTCAGCAACGTGACAATGCCCTTCACGGTGCGCTGCCAGAGCCGCCCGGATCTGTAGCGGATCGTTCGTTAACGGCCGCTGGTAGAGAACCCGGTCAGCGTCATCGCTGACCACCACCGCACTGTTGTTCGAGTGCAGGTCGATTCCACTAAACTTGTTCATGCCGGCCTCCTGTGCGTCAAGTCGGTGGGTTTGCACCCTGACTCTACGCCGACCGTTCTACTGGAACGGGGGCAGGCCGGCTACATGATTATCAGCACCCGTCGAACGGATAATGCAGGTGTTTGAGCACTCGGGCCACTGCCGGATTCAACGTCTTCATCGCGCTTTCAGGTGTTCGTGTCGTTCCGCACATAATAACGGAGCGCCTTACTGCAACAGATCCACGCGGCTTCAGCCCGGAACGGATCGCTGCTGACAGTTATACTTGAAAGGGCGAAAGTCACGATCAACTGACCTGGCGCATGGCAGTTTAATTGCGAAAACTATCGGAAGCGGTTACATATGGACAGCGTAGACAACGTTCGCGCGTTTCTCGCCGTGGCGGAGATCGGTAGCTTTTCCGGTGCGGCGCTGCGGTTGAACGTAGCAGGCTCGGTGATCACCAAACGGGTTGGTGCGCTCGAAAAAGAACTGAACACGCTGCTGTTTCAACGCACCACACGCAGTTTGCATCTGACCTCGAGCGGAAGGGAGACGGTTGCGCTGGCGCGCGATTTCCTTGCCTCCTATGAGCGCCTGATGAGCGGCCCCGTCGACGGCGGCCCGGCGCTTACGGGCCGATTGCGGATCAAGGCACCCTCGTCATTCACGAATCATTTTCTCGGTAAACTGCTGAACGATTTTTTCCGTGCACATCCGAAAGTCGACATCGAGTTGCAATTGCGGAACCGGCCGGTCGATCCCCTGCTCGAGGGTTTCGATTTCGTGATCACGGGTTTGCCGGTCGCCTATGACGGCGTCGAGGAATTTCCACTCTGCCCGTTCAAGCGGCTCGTCTATGCGTCGCCGGCGTATCTGGAGAAATACGGCGAGCCGGTTCATCCATCCGAGTTGCCTGCGCATCAATGTCTGCTCTATTCGTATCTCAGCCCGGTCCGTACGTGGACCTTCGACGAACATGGCTCGGGCCGCATCGACGTGGCCGTCAACAGTGCGTTCTCGACCAATGACATCGACGCGATGCATCGCGCTACCGTGGACGGTCTCGGCATTGCGGTGCTTCCGCGTTACCGCGCGAAGGCGAGTGTCCAGCAGGGTCAACTCGTACAGATCCTCGCCGGTTTCGAGCTGCCTGACTTCTGGATCAAGGTGCTACGCCCGGTGGATCATAACAATCCGAAGCTGTTCCACGCGCTGCTCGATTTTCTGACGCAGGGTCTCGCCGAGCTCGCCCGCGAGGACGATTTCCTCTGAAGTGTGTCGACGTTTCCGGCCGCGCGCGCCGATATTTTCCAGAAACCGTGTTCTGAACTTCTCGTTTGCTGCTATTTCCGGCCGCCCGTTTCGGCGATCATTTTCCTGACAGGCCGCTCATTACCGGGTGCCCTGGTTAAAAAAAGAGGGTGCGCCAGCCGCAACCCCGGATAACGAACAGGAGACGGAAGTGAAACATCTGGTTGCTTGCCTGCCATTGGCGGCGTGCGCGCTAGCGCACGCGCAAAGTAGTGTGACGCTATACGGGGCGGTGGATAGCGCACTCACCTATACCAACAATCAGGGCGGCAAGTCAGCCGTGCAAACCTATAGCGGCGGGCGCGCCGGCGACAAGTTCGGTCTGCGTGGCGTGGAGGATCTAGGCTCGAATCTCAAGGCGATCTTCGTGCTCGAGGCGGGCTTCAGTGTCGAGACGGGGGCCTTTCAGCCCGCCAATACACTCTTTGGCAGACAGGCGTTCGTGGGCCTGAGCGGCGACTGGGGCAATCTCTACCTGGGCCGTCAGTACTCCATGACCAACGACTACTTCGTGCCGCTGAGCACCAGTTTTCTGTTCGCAGGCGGGCTCGGCGCCACGCTCGGCGATATCGACGGTTCGTGGAATTACAACAAGATCAGCAACGTGATCAAATACGAAAGCCCGATCTATCGGGGCTTCAATTACAGCGCGATGCTGAGCCTCGGTGGTACGCCGGGAGATTTCTCGCACGACAGGACTTACGGCGCAGGCGCGCAATATGTAAATGGCGGCCTCACGCTTGCGGGCGCGTACATGAACATGCGAACGCCGGCTACCTCGATTTTCGGTGCGGGCGCCTCGCCGGTGGCGGGCGGGGCCTTTACCAATCCGGTTACCAATCCGATCTTCCAGAACTATGTGACTGCAACCAGCCAGCAAGTGCTCGGCGGCGGCGCGAAATACGTATATGGCCGCTCTCAATGGTCGTTTCTGTATTCGAATGTGCGCTTTCTCGACATTGTCCGAACGGCGTCGAATCGTACGGCGCCCGCGAACGCAGCGTTCAACAACTACCAGGTGAATTACGCGTTTAATTTCACGCCGGCCACAATGGGCGCCGTGGCATGGCAGTACAGTGTTTCGCCGGGCGGTCACTACAACTCGCTGGAAGCCGGCACAGCCTATCTCTTCTCGAAGTCGACCTACGTGTACGGCATGGCCATCTGGCAACACGCGAGTGGCGTCGATTCGACCGGCAAACAGGCTGTCGCGGATCTGTTCGGATTGTCGCCGTCGAGCAACTCGAATCAACTGGCTCTGCGGGTGGGCCTCAGAAAGCTCTTCTAAGAGACCGGCGTCGACGCGCCGAACCAGGCGCGCAAAATAGGATGTGAGCAGGAGACATGCAGCATGATGCAGAACGATTTGATAGATGTGCAGGAGTTTGTCGACACGCAGCCGATCAGCCGCTTCCAGTGGCTGGTCGTCGTGCTTTGCTTCCTGACGGTGGCGATCGACGGTATCGATATCGGGCTCGCCGCTTATATCGCGCCGTCGGTGCGTGCGGCGTGGGGGCTGACGGTCAACCAGCTCTCGCCGATTTTCCTGTTCGGCCTGATCGGCATGATGGCCGGCTCACTGATCTTCGGCCCGCTCGCTGACCGCCGCGGAAGACGGCCGGTGATGCTCGCGTCGGTCGCGTTTTTCGGTTTCGCGACGCTGTTCAGCCTGCTAACCACCAACGTGACGGAGCTGGCGTTGCTGCGATTCGTCGCCGGCGTCGGCATCGGTGGCGCCACGCCGACCGCGGTCACACTGACGGCGGAATATGCCCCCGCGCGTCGGCGCCTGACCATCATCACGATCATGCTGTGCGGCAATTCGCTCGGCTCGGCGCTCGGCGGGGTGGTGGCCTCGCAGGTGATCTCGCGCTTCGGGTGGCACGCTATGTTGATCGTCGGCGGTGTGACGCCTTTGCTGCTGCTGCCGGTGTTGTGGTTGTGGCTGCCGGAGTCGATGCGCTTTCTCGCGCTGCGCCGTCCGAACCGGCAAGCGGACCTGCGTGCTTTCGGCCAACGTATCGCGGCGGCCACGGTGCGGGCGGATAGCCACTTCCTCGCGCGCGAACCGGAGCGACTGCGCTCGGCGGTGCGCGAACTGCTGGTGGCACCTTATCGCCGTGGCACGCTGCTGCTGTGGACGACCTTCTTCATGGGCCTGTCGGTGCTGTATCTGATGTCGAGCTGGCTGCCGACCATCATCACCCATTCCGGCGGCACGATGAAGACGGCGGCGCTGACTACTGCGCTCTGGTCCGTCGGCGGCACGTGTGGCGGTCTGTTGCTCGGCCGCGTCATGGATCTGGCGACGCCGCATCGGGTGCTGGGTTGCGCGTACTGTCTCGCCGGCGCCGTGATCTACCTGGTCGGGCAGACCTACACGACACCCGCGGTGCTCGGCCCAATTGTTTTTCTCGCGGGCTTTTGCATCAGCGGTTCGCAGGTCGGCATCAACGGTCTGGCGGCGACTCACTATCCAACAACCAGCCGTGCGACCGGCGTGGCATGGGCCACCGGGATCGGCCGTTTCGGATCGATGCTCGGCTCGGTGATGGGGGGATTCCTGCTGTCGTCGGGGTTGGGCTATGAGACTTTGTTCGTGCTGGTCGCGGTGCCCGCGCTGATTGCCGCGCTGTGCATGTTCAGCATGCCCGCAGCCGCGCCGCGTGTGCTGCACGCACGCCCATCCTGAGGTGTTTTCGATTAGCTGGAGTGTTGCATCATGGCCATTTCCGGTCCCGCGTTTCTCGCGCTATGGAACGACGTCAGCGCTGAATCCGACGCGGAATACAACCGTTGGCATACCGACGAGCATGTGCCCGAGCGGGTCGGCATTGCCGGCTTCATCGCCGGCCGCCGCTACCGGTCTTCGGTGCCGGGGCAGCACCGTTACTTCACGCTGTACGAGACCGAAACGTCGGCGGTATTCGATTCGGCAGCCTACCTCGACGTGATCGAACGGCCCACCGCATGGTCGGCGTCGATGCGGCCTCTGCTGAAAAACGTGGTGCGTGCGACGTGCGACACCGTCGCGTCCACCGGCAACGTGTCGGGACAGGCCATCGCTTGCGTCCGGATCAGCGTGACCGAACGGTTCGATGGACGGGCGCTGATCGATGCATGCATGGCGTTGGCCGGCGTGAGCTCGGCGCATCTTGGGCAGTCCAGATCGTCGGTCCCGGACGCATTCGAGAGATGGTCGAATGCGGACGACCCGACGCACGTGCTGCTGGTGGAAGGTGTCGACGAGGTTCCGTTGAGAGCGCACCAGGCGGCGCTCGGCGAGCTCGCGCGCCGGTTTGCTGGAGCCGCACGGCCGGCTGTCGTTGACGCCTACGAGCTCGTCTTCGATATCAGGCATTCGCAGGTGGATGCGTCGTTGCGGCGATCCGTACCAGCCTCCGATTCGCCGCTTTGAATCCGATACTGTTGTCAGGAGCAACTCATGCAAGCATTACAAAAAACTGCCGCCGCGTTCGGCCTCGAACTCCGGGAGGTTGCGCCGCCACAAGCGCCCGCCGCGCACGAAGCGATCGTCGACGTGGTCGCCGCCGGTATTTGTGGCAGCGACGTCCACATCTACGACTGGTCGGGCGGTTACGACTTTCTGAAGCAGGCGTTACCGGTAACGATCGGTCACGAGATTGCCGGCAGGATTGCGAGTGTGGGCGAGGGCGTCGTCGATCTTCAGGCGGGGCAGCCGGTCGTTGTGATTCCGTCCGTCGAGTGCGGTGTATGCAGCTTTTGCACGGCAGGGCGGCTCGACGAATGCCGTGATCGTCGCGGCATCGGCATGTTGCGCGACGGCGGCTTTGCACGGTCCGTGCGCGTGCCGGCGATCAACTGCCTCGCGTTGCCCGGCGATCTCGATCTCGGAATCGCGGCGCTATGCGAGCCGCTGTCGATCGGACTGAGCGCGTTGAAGGTCGCCGACGTGAAGCGTGGCGACAAGGTGCTCGTGATGGGGCCCGGTACCATCGGGCAGGGCATCGCGTTTCTTGCAAAGGCGTGCGGCGCGGACGTGGTGGTAGCCGGCTACGACGACAGAGAGCGGCTCAATGGGGTGCAGGCGCTTGGCATCGACAAGACACTTGATCTAAAGGAACAGCGACTGTCCGATGCGAAGCAACTGAGCGGCGCAGACGAGTTCGATATCGTCATCGAGGCGACCGGTGTGCCGTCGACAGTGCAGGCCGGCCTCGATCTCTTGCGGCCTTCGGGCGCGATGGTGATCTGCGGCATTCACGGTGCGCCGGTCAGTTTCGACGCGGCTAAACTCGTGCGTAACCGTCATCAGATTCGCGGTACCTACCGCGCTTCTCGCGCGACATGGGTGGAAGTGCGCGATTTTGTCGTCGAGCATCATGCCGCGCTAGTGCCGATGGTCACCCATCGGCTGCCGCTTGCCGATGCGCTCGAAGGTTTCGAAATGGCGCGCAACAAGATCGGCTCGAAAATTTTGCTGATGCCGTGAAGATGGTGCGGCGCTGCCGACGTGCTCAAAAAGGAGGAAGGATGCCGCGCTATACAGCTTCGTGCCATTGCGGTGCAATCAGGTTTGCCTTTGACGCGCAGATCGACGAACTCGTGATTTGCAATTGCTCGTTATGCACGAAACGGCACGCGACGATGGTGAGCGTGCCGAGCGATAGTCTGCAGATCCTGGAAGGACACCGTGCGTTGAGTGCGTATCGATGGAATACCGGCCAAGCCCATCATCACTTTTGTTCGACTTGTGGCATTTACACTTTTCATCAGCGGCGCATAGATCCTGCCATGTACAGTGTGAATGCGTTCTGCGTCGACGGGCTCGACGTGTCAGCGATTCCGCTGCGGCACGTGGACGGAAGAAGTCGTTAGTCTCCCGTGAAACCCGCTACATTTTCTTGACGTTCTGTGATTTTCTCGGCACGCGGCAATATCCAGACGGTACTGATAATCACGTTGTTAAATGGTGTGCGAGCGAAGGCGTATAACGTGAGTATTTCTGATTTCTGCGCCAAGGCGATCTAGCATTGAATTGCCGGTTATGGTTTGCCACACTTCAAAAGCCTGCGTGCACACCTGCTGCTTCTCTTACGCGTTCACGTTGTGACGGCGGTGCATGAACAGGTTTGCCACCTGATCGTGGACCGCCGTGAATGTCTGATCCGTGCGCATGATGCTCTCTCCTTTGAACAGGACTCGACACGCTGATTTTACGTATCAGTTCGTCGACGTCCCCTGCTCATAGGATCTGTTTGCGGCGGCTCTGCACCAGTACGTCGAGCACCTCACCGTGCTGGTCCACCGCGCGCCACAGCCAGTGCTTGTTGCCGTTGATGGTGACCACCACTTCGTCGAGGTGCCACTTATCGCCTCCGGCTAGCGCGGTAGAGCGGATGCGCCGGGCAATGCCCAGCCGGAAGCTTGCCGACCAGCGCCGCACCGTCTCGTAGGTAAGGTCAATGCCCCGAGCCCCAGCAACTCTTCGACCATGCGCAGGCTCAGCGGAAAACGGTAGTACAGCCACACCGAATAACTGATCACGTCGGGCGGAAATCGGTAGCCGGGACAGCAGAGAGCGTCTTTGGCAGGTGCGATGTATTGGAGAGCAGTTCGTTTCATCCCCCGATTGTCGCTGCATTTCTGCACCATGCCAACAATGTGACAGTACCCGATTAACATCGTGAAAACGCGCCCCTGCATTTTTTCAAGTCACCTCTCGGAGATTGGCGAAATAGCAGCCCACTCAAAAAAGAAAGTCCATTGAAAACTGCTTCACAGGCTGAGACTGACTTTGCTGATCCTAAGCTGAAGGAAACCCGGGCATATGGACCATTTCATTCGAATGTCACTACGGGTGACTGTAACGACCGCTTTCGCGCATCTGTAATAAGCTGTGGAATGTGTCATCAGGTACAGATACACTCCACGAGAAGCCCGTTCCGATCAATCCGATTGCTCAGCGTGGTGCAAGGCTGCAATCAGGAAACTTGCCTTGTTCTTTGCTTCCGCATACTCGTCTTGAGCTATCGAATCGGCAATAATCTTGCCACCAACGCGTAGGTGAGCTACGCCGCGGCATATCCACATGGATCGGATTACAACCGCAATCTCAGCGTTGGCCGCGCCGCGCGTTAGTCCGATGATTCCCCCATAAACTCCGCGAGTCCGCCCTTCGACACGCACACCTAGCCTTAGCGCCTCGCCCCGCGGTCGTCCAGAGACTGCGGCCGGGGGAAATAGTCCGAGCACCGCACCAACCAGGCCGACCTGCGCCTGAACCTGAGCTGACAATACCGTGTAGAGGTGCATGACATGTGAGAAAGCGCGTACCTCCCTGTCGATGATTCGCGTCACCCCGTTCGGGCCAGACAAGCGCACCAGCGATTCAGTCTCTTCATCCACAACGACTGCATGTTCCGCGGCGTCCTTTGGGTTGGACAGCAGATCCTCTCTTGCCAAGGCGTCTATAGCAATGTTCCCCGTTATCGGCCGCGTTCCGGCGTCAGTCTCAAGGTTCACATGGCCGTCCTTGAAGTCCAGGAAACGAAGTGGTGAGCTTCCAATCAGTGCGCGGCCCTCTGTGGTCACGCAATAGCCAAAGGTCGACGGATTGATGCGGATCATTTCCTTGTAGACCTGCAGAGGTGCCGCCCTTGTGGCGCGGCTCATGCCAACGGACAGCACCGCACCAATAATTTGCCCTCGCGATATTGCTTCCTGTATCGCCCTCACACGGGCCTCATATGTGTCGAAGTCTGTATCGATCGCCCATCCTGCGCCCACGTTTTCCTGTCGATCATGGCTTGGGTGTTCCGGCATTGTGGCGACAGCAATTGCCTTTTCCAGCACCTCAAGCGAAACGGAGACGTCCCCACTCGACTTGTGACGCACAGTGCCTGCTTCGTGATCAATCTCCAGATACTCGGCCACTTGAAAGACCGCGAAGGCGGGGAAGTCGTCCGCTCGGTCTAAGGTAGCGGTCGACTCATGCCCGCAGATAATCAGATTGAGTAGCTCCGAGTCGTGAGCGGCGGCGGCTAGAGCTGCCTCAAAAGTCTGCTGGAAGCTTTCGCCTGACACCGGTCGCCAGCGGAGCCCCACGATACTTACGCTGCGCTGCCGGGTGGTGGGGGAAAAGCGCTCAAAGACCAGGCAGTCGTCTGGTGACAAGCTGTGTGCAAGGCTCGCTGCATCTAGGGCATCGGCCCCGAACTTAATGATCCGTTGATTCACCTGCATACTCCTCTGATTGCATGACAACGGTTAACCATCGCAATAGGGGACATCTCGCGCGATGCGACCGGTCAATGCTCGCGGCTTCAATCCAGCAGTGCTCCATCCCAGTCCTACCAGGGCTCCCGCTATTCGACGCGACACATAACGGGAGCATCCCTTCGCGTGGCTATCTCTGTGTTTCGGCCGACAGTTTGTTACAAGGGAACCCTCAGAGCGATGAGTTGCGATCGAGGGGATCACACTTAGCCGATTGGTCACCGGACGAACGCAGAGATTGAAGTCGCGGATCCCGGTGACTATTGCATCAACAATTGCTTCGCCAGCGGCGGATACCCGTAGGGTTAATGCCGTATGCGCACATTGGCAAACACCCTGAGGTTCACACCCTCTCCGGTCGACTGCGGTGACGTTCGGCGTCCCGTTTCCCCAAAAGATACCTGACCGCGGATGACGCTTTTGGGGAAATTATCCCCGAGATGAAATCACCGAAATACCATCAAACTAGAAATTCAGAACGCGGAATCTGGAAAGTATGGTTGACGTCAGGAAATTGCTTGTGTTCAGCCGGTTCGCCGCTGTGCCCGGCGCGCTTTCCGGCTTGGTTAGCTTTGGTCTGGAGGCGAAGTTAAAGCCGGCACTGATGGCGTTAAGAAGGATGATGAGGCGCCGGTACGTCCCGACCTCGTCAGAAGCGCTTTCAACACTCCGAGCTTGATCGGAAGGAGAAGACCGGCTGATGGTGCAGACGCAGTCGAAGCTCCTGATTCTCGAGAGGCACAAGAGGATACGAAAGATTTGCGTCGCTACATCCTCAAGAGCTTCCGGTGCTGAGATGTGGAAACAAACGTCCACACAATTGACCGCTACGTTTGGAAATATCAGGCAGTTCCCGCAGCGCGGTTACGTTCCGGCGGAGTTTTCAGATTTCGGCGGCCTGAACTTCCGGGAAGCGTTGAGCGGCCGGAACCGGGTTATATTTGAGGTGCGAGACGGCACAATTTACATTCACTGTGTCGCCGATACGCGTCGCGGGCGGCAAATGTAGAAATTGAAGTAAAAACCTCATGGTGACCAGCGATCATGGCACCGGGCAACGGCTGAATCATAACGTCGTTGGCAATCGATGGGCTTGTGACTTCTGGTACATTTATCGCTGCGCGGCGCAGTACAAATACAAAGACCGCGAATGATATCGTCAAGCTACGTCGTGGAAGTTCTTGATCGCGCGCCCGCTGTTTTGCCGGACGGACGCGCCGTGATTTTCATGCTGTCAATCCGCGGGCGCGAGGTCGACGGCGCAATTGCGCGTGACGCACGGTCAAGCCCAGAGGTTCGGCCGCGCGACCAGGCTTGAGGCCCATGTCGACAATGGCCTGGATGACCTTCAGACGGTCGAGTTCTCGCATGTTCAATGTCACCAGTACAGCTGGATGCATGGCCGGCTCCGTAGTCCCGCGGGGAACCGGCCAGCATACCGAGGCCAAAACACGACATTTCTAAATGGCTAGAACACGACATTTCTATAAAGCTACTACAACAAAAGTGTTGATAAATTCTTCTATGTAAAATGCCTTGGATAACGAACGATAGTATTCCAAAGTTGATTTGCATAAATCTGTACCTGTAATTTCGGACACGGTAATGCGCGGACATTAACGAAAGAACAAGTCCAACACCGCGTGTTGTGAGCAAACCTGTTCCGTCGAGGCGGAACGCACACGATTTCATATCCCGCGCGGTGGCAGCTTCGCGCACTCCGGTGAGCCTCGAGCTTGGCGTCTCTGATACTGGGAACAGTCTTACGCTGAGAACAGGATTGTTTTTTTTGCAAACGAACGAAGGCGTTGCTACAGATGCGCTTGTGGGTCACGCTATTAAGAACAGTTTTCTTATCTTGAGAGAAGGAGGCATGGGCTCAGTCTTTCTGCTCTACGTGTGATCGGCTCCAGTTTGGAGCACCGCAATGGCACGCTTACTGGGTCGTATGTCATCGGTGATATCGCCTTCGATCGCAAGTCCGTAACCAATCAAAAGCTCCTCACCGGGATCGACGGCGGCGAGTGCATGAATGACCCGATCGCCCACTTCGATTGCCTCGCAGCTGGGAGAACATGCGTGATTCAGAAAGCGGGCACTGTTGCCACCGCGGCTGCCATCGATCATACGTCCGTTGGACAGCTCGAACACAAACGTGTGCTCAGCCCGCGGATCGCTGGCGGGCTGTTGCCCGCCGCCAGCGGGTCACTTCGCCCCTGTACTCAATGTCAGTCAGTCATCGCGATTCGCGTGTCGATGCGATGCATATCGCCGTACACACGAGCATTCAACGGGCGTCTAGCTCAATCATTGCGCAACTAACGGTCAGGCTCATTCGCATACCTACCCAGCTTCGCCAACAATCAGTCGACAGGAAGGGGGGTCGCCGGTCATAGGGTCCATTTCACGTAGGACCTGGCTCGTGGAGACAGCACTGTGAAGCCTCTTTCCGCTTACCTCACCGGTTGCCTTTTGTTGCACACGTGCGAGGGGAGTGTCCCGTCCGCGATTCGCCGACGTTTGATCAATGGGGCGCAGATATGGATAAACAGGAGTTCATCGATCCCGTCGCGCCGCAGGCGGGCGAAAGCAGGTCCCGCACCGGTGCTGCCATCGAAGCGATCGTTGAGGCGGTGACGGCCTTTATGCCGTGACAGATGCCGTGACAGATGCAGTGACGCGCGGCGATGCGGTGCAGATGATCGGCTCCGAACCGTTTTCGACAGGAGCGTGCCGAACGCAGGTGGCACCATCCGTGGACGGGCGAGACCGTCACGATCCCAGCGGCTAAAAAAACTTTAAATTACCGCCGGCAACGCATTCGAGGACATCGTGAATGCTGTTCGAGCAGTCTGTGCGCGCACTGCCAGTCAGGCTTCCGGGTCAATGCGACCCCCGGCTTCGCCGCATGACCAGGTTGACGGAGCAAAAACCTTCGCGTCGGTTGTCGGTGGGTTGACGCAGCAGTGGACGCCACGGGGAACGGTCTGGTGCCGTTGCCGGTAGCCTGCAGTCAGGGACGCGCAAAATCGTCTGGCGTCAGTTCGAGACGCGCTGCCGGATGGGCGAGCAGCTTGCGTTCAGCGATCGCCCGGATGCGACCATACCCGTCCCGGAAGGTCTTCACAATCCGGGCCTCACTGGCCGCTGGCTCAAGCCAGAAATGGATCTCCAGCGTCGCGATCGTGATCATGCATTCGACCGTGCTGTTCTGGCGTACGAGACCAAACGCCACGCCGCGGCGGTTGGCGAGCACTCGTGGTTCAACTTCAACGGTTTCCATGGGCGGTCAGGGGGGGGCAACGCTATCGGGCGCGTCGACAAGATTCTTGCATGCGCGACGCAGTTTGAGTATCGGGCTTGTTCATGGGCGTCAGTGCGAGGCGTTGGCTGCCCCCTGGGCGATCCGTCTCACCAGTCGATACGGTGCTTTTCCTCAGTCTCCCGGTGACGCTGTTCATCGGGCGTGTGCAGGTAGGGGTTCGTGCTCGTCAGTGAGGCGTGACGAAGATTGTCGCGCACCGTACGCAGATCGGTGCCGCCGTCGGCCATGTGGGAGCCTGCGGTGTGGCGCAACCAGTGTGCGGAGGCTTGATCGAGCAGATCGGCCTGTCCGTTGAACCCGTCGCCGCGCAACCGGAGCCGTTCGGCCGCGCCGGCAAAGATGCCCTTGACGATCGTGTGCAGCGCGGCGCGCGTGAGCGGTTTCATCGATCTGCCCAGCGGCAGCACGAGCGGCGTGTCCTCGTGCCGGGAGGGCAGGACGGACAGGCCGCGCTCGCGCCGGTAGCGCCCGAGTTCGACCATCATTTCCGCGGAGGCTGGCACGAGCCCCTCCTTGTCGCCCTTGCCGAGCACCTCGAGCCACCAGCGCTCGTGACCATCTGTGTCGCGCCGGCAGAAGAAGCATCCCATTGTGTTGCCGCTGACCTCGGAGATGCGCAGACCGCCGAGATAGAACAGCGTGAACAGCCACCGTGCGCGCAGGTAACGCTCGCGCTCGCGTGGGGTGTCCTTCGGCAGACTGTCGATGTGGAGCTTCACTTCCTGCCACAGCTCGCGGTCGAGATAGCGCGTGATGCGCGGCTTCGTGCGGCGGGTGCGCTGACGGGACAGCGACAGCGGGTTGCCAGCCAGATAGCCGGCTTCGACCAGCCACGCAAACAGCGCGTTGATGATCACCATGGCCTGACGCTGGCTGCTTGCTGCGAGCGCGCCGTAGAAGGGACGCCAGCGCGGGTCATGACGCGGGAATTTGCGGCCGCCTTCCGCGACCCAGCGTGCGCGCGGCTGTGGGTCCTGCAGGAATTGCCGGAACAGTTGCAGGTCTTCGTGCGTCAGCGACGACAACGGTTTGCCCAGCTGCATGATCGCCCATAGCAGCAGCCGTTCGGCCTCCTTGCGGTAATTCTCGAAGGTGGTCTTTTTGTCGGCAACCCGCCCGAGCCACGCGCGGACCGCATTCAGGTCGTCGCTGGCTGCGATCTGCGCGTGGCCGCGCGCCCGGTTGGTGCCGTCGCGGCCATCGAGGTCGGCGGGCGGTGCGAGCACGTCGAGTGGGCGCGGCGCGAGCAGGACGGTTTTCATGGGCGATGGAGGGGACTCGGGGCGGGCTGTGGTGTCACGCAACGAGTATCGCACAGGCGATAGCAAATTCCAACATTATAGGATTAATGTCAAAATTATAGCTACAGATGATAGAAATTTAACGGTTTACGTTATATTATTTTGTCAAATGACCGAGATCGATCCCGATGTCCGACGCATTGCCCGACGAAACCCGCCTCGCCGCCGAAATCGACCGGCTGAAGGCCGCATTCCCGAAGACCCGCGAGCTGTACCGCGAGGTCTGCGCGCTGCTGTTCTTCCGCTTCGGCATTACGCCGACCGCGAACCGGCTCTACCAGCTGGTGAAGCGCGGCAGCATGAGCACGCCGACGCAGGTGCTGGGCGAGTTCTGGGCCGAACTGCGCGAAAAGAGCCGCGTGCGGATCGACCACCCGGACCTGCCGGCCGACCTGCAGGCCGCCGCCGGCGAACTGGTCGCGACGCTGTGGACGCGCTCGACCGCATCGGCGCAGGCGGCACTGGAGGCGCTGCGGGTCGAAGCCGAGGCAGAGAAGGTCACCGCGCAGAACACTGTCACGTCGATGCAGGGCGAACTGGGCCGGACCGAAACCGCGCTCGAGCAGCGCACCAGCGCGCTGCTCGCCGCCCAGGTCCGGATCCAGGAACTTGAGCAAGGGCAGGCCGCAAGTGAGGCCACGCGTCGTGCACTCGAAGCGGAAATCACGCGGCTGCAGGACGAAAACGCCGCGCGCGACCTGGCGCTGGTGCAGGCGAGGACGGATTTCTCGGAGGAGCTCGAGAAGCTGCGGGCCAGCGCCGGACTGGCGGAGGAGCGACTACGGGTGACCGAGAAGCGGGCGCTGCTCGAGATCGAGCGTGAGCGGGTTGCCGGCGCGCGACTCCAGAAGGAACTCGACGCCGCGACGCGCCGCACGGAGCAGGGCGAGGCACGCCACCGCAGCGAGCTGCAGGCCGTGCAGGCGCAACTTGCCGATGCGCGGCACCAGGCTGGTGTCCTCGAGGGTAGCCTGGTGGCCGTGCGAGACGCAAACGCCGGTTATGCGCGTGAGCTCGGGTTGCTGCGACAGCAGATGACGGGGACGGTCGCCCCGCGCAGCTCAGGTCGCAGGGGTGGGGCTGTCACGGTAACCGCCCGCAAGCAGCCTCGTGCGGCCCGCAAAGCGGGATCGGCGAAGAAGCCGGGATAAGCGCATGAACCCGACCGCCCGGAAAAGGAAGAAGGCCGTCTGTCCACCGATCGGCGCCCTGATGCGGTATCGCGATCGCATCGTGCGTGTGATCGCTGAAGCGAGCGGTCAACGCGCGGTGATCGAATCGGTCGACGTCAATGGCCGGTCGTTCCGCAGCGTGGTGAAATGGGCTAATCTGGCCGGTCTGAACGATCAACTCTTCTGACGCTGACCATCATGCAGCTCGACATCTTCGCCGACAGCCGCGACGTCATGCTCCGCAACGATGTGGTGGATGCCCTCCACCGTCGCGATGCAGTCTCTGCCCGGCAGGCCTTGAAGAGACTGGCAGGCGAATTCCCCGATGACGACACCCTGGCGGGGCTGGCGACATTGATCGATGTGCTCGACAGCGATGTCGCCACGTCGTTCGCCGATCATCCGGCGCTGGCTGCCGCCTGTGGCCACCTCAATGATGAGGTTGAACCGGCGGCGCGGCGGTTACTGGGCGACGCGCCCGGACGGGCGTGGGCGGCGTCATGCTGGCGGACGGTCGCGCAGCAGGCCGCGGCCCTGCCGTTTCGCGCTGACGTCAGTGACCTTCACGCGGCGCCGCTCTGGCTGCGCGCGGGCGATTGGGATGAGGCAAGACGGGCCGTCGAGCGGATCGAGTCGTGGCGCCGGATCCCGGCGCCGCTGACGTGGATGGCAGAGGTGCGACATCGCGCGGATGGCCTGGAGTCTGCGTTGCCGTTGCTCACCGAACTCGCCTGGCTGTCACCTGGCCGCCTGGCTGGACTGTTGCACCGGCTCGCCGACGCGTCAATCGACACGTTGCGCAGAAAGTTCGACGCGAATTTCGAGGGTGCAGGGCAGACAGCGGATCTCGCGTGGTTCCCCGCGTGGGTGCTGATCGAAAAGCCAGGGCTGGCACCGCTGCTGCGTGAAGCGCAGCCGTCGCGCCAGACGGCGCCGGAGCGGGCGACGCGGCTGCTGCTGCAGATCCTCAGCCTCGAGCGGCAGGGCAACCAGCATGAACTGGTCGAACGGCGCAAGGCACTGCGCGATCTGCATGCCGGACTGTATGCGGCGTACATGAAGACCCGGTGAGCGAGGCGTCGTGGAGCGCAGGTTTCCTCCATTTACTTCCGGAGCGCGACCCGCTTTACTTCATTGGACGACAGAAAAACGCTTAAACCGTTCCCGTCGCAGCGCGCGACATCTACTGGACCCAGGCGCCTGGCGACGCACGGCGGTGCCGCGTGCCAGTATCGAGCCTGATATCCGGCCGACGCGCACCTGAAACGGATCCTGTCCGATACGCTGCGAGCGTCGCCTTGACGCGATGCGCTTGGGCGACCATTTGATGATGATGGTGATGCTGCGTGCCCGCGTAGTACTGGCGTGGCATGACAACGGGCGTTGCGTCGCCGTCCAGCCAGCGGCGAATCGCGACCAGATCCGCCGAACGCGCCCTCGAAGATCGCGCGCCGAGGAGCGCAATAATCACCTGACCATTCGGCATGTTGGCGTCGACCACGACGCAGCGTCCTGCCTCGTCGGTATAACCGGTCTTCGCGAGCTGGACGTCCCAGTCCCGCCAATCGACTACCGGGTCGGTGTTCCGGTAGAACCTCGTTCTGCTGCCGACCGCCTCCTCGTATTGCGGGAGTGTCGTGAAGTCGCCGATCAACGGATAGTGCGACGCGGCTTCCGCCATCTTCACGACGTCACGCGCGGTAGAGAGATTGTCTGGTGACAGCCCCGTCGGATCGTCGAAGTGCGTGGCGGCCATCTGCAGCGCGCGTGCCTTGTCGTTCATCTTGCGGATGAAGGCAGGCTGACCGCCCGGAAAGGCGCGCGAGAGCGCGGAGGCCGCGCGGTTCTCGGACGACATCAGCGCAAGGCGCAGCATCTCCTCGCGTGCGAGCGCAGCACCGACCGGGATACGTGAGCCCGAATGTTTAAGGCGATCGATATCGGCATCGTCGATCGTCAGTGTTTCTCCGAAGGCCTGCGCTTCGTCCAGCACGACCATCGCCGTCATCAGCTTGGTGAGCGATGCGACGGGTTCAGCTTCGTCAGGATTCTTTTCCAGCAGGACTTCGCTGCGCCCGACGTCGTACACGATCGCGCTGCGGGAATAGAGGAGCGGCGTCCCGGCGGACGTCACGAGCGGTGCTGCGGCGAGAAGCAGCACGCTGGCGAGTTTCTTCATGTCAATCACACCCTGGGACTGCAATCAGGCGAACAGGCGATTACGGTCCAACGTTCAGGATCGTCCCTGGCAATTAAACTGTAGTTGCTAACTGCAGGAATGAGTGTGTGAAGGAGGACAGATTCCGTGCGCAAGAAATTCGCCCTCCGATCTCCGTTCCGGCAGTATCACTTTGTACTGCGCTGACTCGATCGCGTATGCGGAACCGTACAGCCGCACCTCAGCGGCGAACAGAAATTGCCTGGCAAAGGTACGGCGGGGGCCTTGCGCTCGGAGGCGCCGTTGATTATGGGCTCGATCCGCCTGGATGGTTTGTTGAATGTAGTAGCGCAATATCAGCTCGCTTCGAAACCCCTGAACATTCTGGCGGTAATGTCCACTAGTGAAAAGTGCAGTAATAAATACGATGGTAAAAATAACGCTGGCTATGGCAGAATCGGCGGCATCAAGGGACCACACGGAGCGGGCAGGCGGATGGACGGGCAGATCAGGGCGATGCGTGACGAGACGAGGACCGCGGCGACGGCAGGGCGGGGCGCCCATGGCTGACACGTTCGAACTGGTGGCGCTGGGACTGCCGGCCGGGTTCGCGCCGGATGCTCTGCCTGACGCGGTGAAGCGGCTGGTGGCTGAATGCTGGCCGGGGATGAGCCGCGCGCAGCTGGTCGCGCGCGCCCGCCGTCGTGCCCTTCAGCCGTCCCTCGGAGCGCACGGCGCGACGGCGCCGGGTGACACCGGCCTTTTCAGCCTGACGCTGCTGGCCGATGGCATGGCCGTCCGGCTCATCGCGCATCTGCGGCGCGTGAAGCGGCGGCGCCAGTCGGCGCGTCCGGTGAAGGCGTCGAAACCGCCCGCGCGCGATCCGCGGCAGGGCGATCTTTTCTGACGGAGCCTGAGGAGCTGAAAATGGGCCGACCCCGGATTGCATGGAACGATGCGCAGCTGCTCGCGATCATGAATGGCATCGCGGCGATCGACCGGGATTTCCCGCGCGACAACGCGCGCTTTCTGGATGGACTGATTGCGGAAGTCCGGGCGATTACCGGGCGCGTGTTCGGTGCCACCACCTACAGCCGGCTGCTGCGCGATGTCGCGCCACAGGTTGGCGTCCAGCGCCATCCGAGTGCCCCGACGGTCCAGCAGGCGATCCTGCGCGCGCAGGCGCTGGCGCCGATGCCGCAGCCGGGCAGTGCGGAGAACCGGCCGGCCGATCTCGAGCTGATGCGACAGGCGCTCGCCCCGGTGGTGCGCGAGGCGCTCGCGCCGCTGTACGCGTCGCAGCGCGAGAGTGTGCTCCAGCAGGCGAGCGGTACGGCCCAAGATCGTGGTGACTCGAACGCAATGGCGCAGCAGCCACTGCTGCAGGCGGCGCTGGAAGATGCGCATGCGCGGATCCGGCGTCTTGAGCAGGACAATGCGCAGCTGCACCGCGAGCTCGGCGAGGCACATGCGGCGCGGGATCTGGCCGGGGAACACGTGAACCGGCTGCTTGGTGACCTGTTCGCGTCGATCGAGCGCGCCGGCGTCGGCTCGAAGACGCTTGCGCAGACGGCCGCGCAGCTGGCCGGGACCGAGCGGTTTCTCAAGATGCAGAACGATGCAGTGCGGCTGCAGGCGGGCGGGGAGGCGGACGCGCTGCGCACGCAGAATGGCCAGCTGCGCGAGCGGATCGACCATCTGCTGCTGGAAGTCGATCAGTACCGGCGCACCCTGTCGACCCGCCCGCCCGGGAGTCGCTGAGCGCGCGGCACGCCGGCGCGGTTCGCCGCCCATCGGGCCGGTGCGCGGGTTCCAACCGGAGGTGCCGGTTCGTGATTACTCCAGTTATCAGATCTGGTGATTTTTCTGCACGGCGCTTTCCGGTCGTCGCCGGCAACCCGGGACCTTGCGGGCAAGGGCAGGGCGCCGGGGCCGCGCTGACGTCGGCCAGCGTCAGGTTTGCCTTGGGTTTGCCTGTGAGCCGCGCGATGCGGTAGGGTGACTCGGGGTGCCGTCAGGATTCGGATTTTTGCGTACGCCAGAGGTCCGCAGAGCACGGTCCCATAAGGCTGGGCGCAAGCTCTGCTTTCAGAAATTCGGTCGAGAGTCGTCGCCCACGTCAAAGTCATTGATTCGATTGATTGTGCGGCGCAGCTAACTTACGTTCTCGTCCGAATACTGTGTCCACCCCTGACTGCACGCATCGCGCTCGATTTTGATGAGCTGCTCGAACGTGGATCGCCAGGCGCCGGTGAGGCGTGATGTGTCACGATTGACCGTCCCCGTTTTGTGAATAGTGATACCCATTGTAATTCAAATGAATTACAATGTGGAATCTGGAGCTACACGTAGGAGTAATCGTCATGGCTGCGACTGCATTAGTGCAAACACGCATCGACCCCGCGCTGAAAGAGCGCGCGGCTGCGGTGCTCGACAACATGGGACTGACTGTCTCGGATGCCGTGCGAATCCTCCTGACGCGCGTTGCCAACGAAGGTGCGTTGCCGTTCGCCTTTGCGACCGACCCGGCCGTACATGACGCCTGGTTCCGCGCGAAGGTGCAGGAAGCATTGGACGACCCGCGCCCCGCTACCTCGGACGATGAAGTCGAAGCTCATTTCGCCAAGCGTCGCGCCGCGGCCCTTCGCAAAGCCGGCGAAGGTGACGCGTGAGGCTTGAATGGTCCGCTTTCGCAATAGAGGATCGCGACGCGATTTTTGACTACATCGAAGAGGACAGTCCATATGCGGCCGTCGTCGTGGATGATCGGATCCGTGTGCAAGTCAGGCAGCTACTGCAGTTTCCCGAGACTGGCCGTCCGGGGCGCATCGAAGGTACTCGCGAACTGGTCATAAGCCGAACACCGTATGTCGCGGCCTATCGGATCACGGGGGAAACAGTGCGCATCCTGCGGGTGTTGCACGGGGCGCGGCTATGGCCCGATGAAATGTTGGATTAACCATGTTCGCTGGGTAATCATTCATGGCCGACGGCGAGCTGCTACAGCAGCTCGTACATTGGTCCTTTTTGGGGCGAAGGAATTTCTCGATGCCAGACGCAGCCGGTGCCGTGGGTCCCATTCTGACCGCTTTGCGGGCGCTTCCGGTTTGGGTGCTTGGAGGCTTGGCTGTCGCCGGCTATGCCGTGCTGTTTCTTCCAGCCTTCGGCGCGATCACACCGGTAGCTTTGGATGCTTTCAGGGCGAATTGGGGCGTATGGGCCTGGGTTGAGGCAGTGGCGTTTTCGACCTTGGCGATCGGGCGTGCGATCGACTCGGGCGTTACCAGCTATCGACTGCGCCGCCACACCGCTCGCGGCCGGAAGGCTTTGGTTTTGGTTCCGCGCCTCCATCCATGGTGGTATCTTGCGAAACAGCAAGACGACAGCTACGCGTCGCAGATTTCACTTCGCGTCGATGCGTCCAATCTAACCGATCAGCCAGTTCGAATTCTCAGCGTGAAGCTGATCCGGCCGCGGCACCGCGACGAAGTCGTAAACGCGTACGTTATGCTCCCAATGGAAGGCAGTCCTTATCATAGTCCGAGACACCCGGTACCGGCGAATGGGGCTGCCGAAGCGTCAGTGCATATCATGGTCCGCGGTTCGTTAGGCCGACAGGGCAAACCCATCCGGGTGACGATCGGTCTCACTGATCAATCGGGCGAGGAATACCGTCTGAAAGGTATCCGCATCCCTTCAAGAAATCAGCCGTTGCCGCCGGTGCCATGGCGAGAGCGCATTGCTGCAGCCACACAAAAGCTCAAGCATTTCTTCGGTGACAAGGATCTTGGGCCTGTTCCGCCGGCGATCTGGCAGCACGAGGGTAGATTTCAGGACGTCGATCTGATCTTGGCGGAGGAAAGGCGCAATTATGCCGCCAACGGAAGGACTCGCGGCGGTCTCGGAAGCCTCAACGTGACGCTGCAGAGCGAACCTAATCATGGATGGACGCGCGAGGGAGCAGTACCGCGGCTGCTGTGGGAGCGGGAAGAAGGACAGCCGGCTGTCGATTCCCCTAATTTCTCCCGCCTGATGCGGCTGTATGCTGCGTTCGACGACGCGGCTAAAGGCGACTTTGAAGACTACCTTCTGAGCCACCTGAATAAACTGTCGGTCTATGCAGATGTGGCTTACTTCGTCTTCCTTGCGCTCCACCGCATGGGGCGCACTGTCGACGGCGTGGCCGCTGCGCAGGCGAATTTGGCCGGCGACAAGGTCTTCGGTTATAGCAACCTGCTTGGGATGCTTTCCGCCGTCGTCTCGCGCGAACATTTCGACACCGATCCTGCGTTATACCCGCCGATCGCTGGCCTGCTGGCAAATCATCCGGAACACAATTTTCGCCTGGTCGAAAAGATGAACCTGGCTCGCTTGCAGCATGTCGACGCGAGACAGGCTTAGCTTTCGGCTGCCGTGAAGCGCGATAAAGTTGTCACCGGCGGGATGCCATGTGGGTGTCAATTGTGGTAGCACATTCGAACTAACGGTTTGTGGGATAACCCAGTACAAATTGGGAACGAAGGTAAACTGGCTGGCAACTGATCCAGGAGACCTGTCGCACCCTCCATGACCGGATGCGAATCATGCCTGAGTTGTTCGAAGGTCGGCACCTTGATCGGGATGCGATCGTTCTGTATGCAAGACGGTAGCGCAGCCCCCATAAAACCTGACAAGAATGAACAAGAAATCACTTTCTGAGCGCGACATCTGCAGCAAGTTCATTTCACCCGCGCTGACCGGCGCGGGCTGGGATCTGAACACCCAGCTGCTCGAAGAAGTGGCGCTGACCAGCGGTCGGGTCGTGGTGCGGGGCAACAGGGCGAAGCGCGACGAAAAGACCATCCGGCGCGCGGACTACGTGCTGTACTTCAAGCCCGGCATCCCGCTCGCGATCGTGGAAGCGAAGGACAACAACCATACGGTGCGGGACGGCATTCAGCAAGCGCTTGCCTATGCCGACATGCTCGACGTCCCGTTCGCCTTTTCGAGCAACGGGGACGGCTTCATCTGGCATGACAGGACCCTGCATGACGGCGTGCTTGAACGCGAGATCGCGATGGACCAGTTTCCGTCGCCGGCGGACCTGTGGCAGCGCTATCTCGCGTGGAAGGGCATCGGCCCGGAGGCGGAGCCGGTCTATGCGCAGGACTACTACCCCGGCAAGCCGGCGCGCTATTACCAGCTGAACGCGGTGAACCGCGCGATCGAGGCGGTCACGAAGGGGCAGTCGCGGATCCTGCTGGTGATGGCAACGGGCACCGGCAAGACCTATACGGCGTTCCAGATCATCTGGCGGCTGTGGAAGGCGCGGACGGCGAAGCGCATCCTGTTCCTGGCCGACCGCAACATCCTGGTGGACCAGACCAAGACCAATGACTTCAAGCCGTTCGCCGGCGCGATGACCAAGATCGAAAATCGTGAGGTCGACAAATCCTACGAGATCTACCTGTCGCTGTATCAGGCCGTGACGGGCACGGAAGAAACGCAGAACATTTACCGCCAGTTCAGCCGCGATTTCTTCGACCTCGTGGTGATCGACGAATGCCATCGCGGCAGTGCGGCCGAGGATTCGGCCTGGCGCGAGATCCTCGACTATTTCAGCTCGGCGACCCATCTCGGGCTGACCGCGACGCCAAAGGAAACCGCCGACGTGTCGAACATCACCTACTTCGGTGAGCCGGTCTATACGTATTCGTTGCGGCAAGGCATCGAGGACGGCTTTCTGGCGCCGTACAAGGTGATCCGGGTCGATCTCGACAAGGACCTGGGCTGGCGGCCCACAGCCGGGATGGTCGACAGGCTGGGGCAACTGGTTGAAGACCGGATCTACAACCAGTCCGACATGAACCGGTCGCTGGTGCTGACGCGCCGCGACGAAGCGGTCGCGAAACGCATCACCGAATTCCTGCGTGCGACCGACCGGATGGCGAAGACCATCGTGTTCTGCGAGGACATCGACCACGCGGCCCGGATGCGCCAGGCGCTGATCAACGCGAACCCCGACCTGGCGGGCGCCAATCCGAAGTACGTGATGCAGATCACCGGCGACAACCTGGAAGGCAAGCTTGAGCTCGACAACTTCATCAATCCCCGCAAAGACTATCCGGTGATTGCCACCACGTCGCGCCTGATGACGACCGGTGTCGATGCGAAGACCTGCAAGCTCGTCGTACTCGATCGTACGATCCTCAAACTCTTCGAGCGAGGTGCATTCCATTTCTTCGAGTTCTGCATCCGAAACTTCAATCCTGATAATCACGCATCTCTCCTTTACGCCGGACGCACCGGCTTTTCCTACTCGTGGTCCCGAAGGTCGGACAAAGACTCTTCCAAGGTCTCTGCAGCATCGAAGTGCAGTTGCACAACCACTTCATTCAGTGGATCGCCATTAGGCATCTTGCGCGATTCAGCCGAGTCGCGAAGGACGTTGATCGCCGCCCGAAGCGCGAATGCTACTGTCAACGTAGACATGGTTTGTTTTTCCCTGTTTCACGACCCGACGTCTGAAGCATCTTTTCCTATATCTCATCGAGTGCCAGGCTCGGCCTGAATTGCTCGACCAGTTGCTCATGCAGGTTCCGTAGTGCGGCGGAAGCAGAAAGCACCGCTGCTTCCGCCGCAGGTCGCTCGTGTTCGGTCTGTGGCCCGATGCGCCTGTGGATGCGTACCGCAGCGCAATACTCGTTCACCGCCGTCTGCACTGAGTCGAGATACTGACGCAGCGCTATGCCGAACAAAAACTGCGCGTCCATTTTTCGCCTCAGAAATTCGGCTAGTCGTACCTCTTGTTCGTCATCACTGCCGTTCATGTGAGAAACGAGAACGTCGTTGGCTGCCGCATAAACCGCCCATCGACGATCAAACAAGGCATGCTTCAAATTTCGATGAGCGATCTGCCATTGTTGGAAAGCGACGGCTACGCCTGCAGCCGCAATTATGGGCGTCACTATGCCGAAAAGTGCCTGAAGCCAAATGGGCATCGTCTTTTCCCTGTCAAACGATCTTGATCGCTCCTTGCTCCACCAGACTGTCGAAATCGGCGACTGTAAAGTCAGCATTCGACCTGGTGAAGTCGGAGATATAGAATCTGACATCAACACGCAACCGGTCCTGAAGCTTCTTCTGCGCATCGCGCTCTGCAGCGCGAACCTCCCGCAGGAGGTCCCGTACGCGCGCCGCTTCGGCAGGCGAAAAACTGCTCTTTCCCTTCATGCCATCTCCAGTCTACCTTTCCTACTCCATCCGCAGTTCGCCGCGTTCCACCACGCCAGGAGAAAGTCCGCGACACGACGACTCTGGCCCGTGTCACGCTGGGCGTGCCCAAGGAGCCGCTCCAATGCTGCGCGCTCCAGTTCCGTCATTTTTTCCACATCAACTCCATTTCCGTAATCTCGACGCGCTACTTTTGGTCAATCTCAACCCGCTGATTGGGTTCCGCTTTGAACTCAGGGCGCTTTAGCATCGGGTCCCCGGCCTTGAGGCAATAAAACTCAATTTCTGCTTCTCCACAGCCACCATGCAGAGCGCATTCACTCGATTGCTCATGTTGGAGAAGTATCTCTCTGCCTTGCGACGAGCAATATGCGTTTGCCTCCTGCAATGCCTGTCCCTTCGCAGAAGCAGGGCCGCCCAATGGCACGCGCGTGGAAATCGTGTAGGTATCCGGTCCGATCTTGATCGGACCAGTGTCGGTGCATCCAGTCAGCAGCCACGCTAGGCTGCACAATATAAGAGCTTTTGCGAGCACGTTTGTTTTCCTTGGCTCAAATCTTGATGCTAAGCGGCGAGCCTTTTGGGCCAGACGCTCGATGCGCGCTTTGATAATCGCCGTACACTCCTTCAAAACGATGGACGTCCATCGTCCTGTCATAGGTCTGCGCGATATACACGAACTCGGGGTCCGTCTGCGCACCAACTACCTTGACTTCAATCACCCTAGCTCCCGGCCGAGCATCAGGTTGAGCCCGATGAACACCAGCGTACTGGTCCCCGCCCATTGCGTCATCAATAACAACGAATACTTTCATGATTTGTTCCCGTTTTCCTGTCTCTTATGCCGACTGATGGTCACATTCGGAAACGGGTCCGCGAATCACACTGCGGCAACCCGATAGCTCGCCTTTTTTATGGCTTCCCTTTGTAGGTCAAATGCGACAACGCATCTTCGAATTCTGCTGCCAGCGTCTGCGATTTTTGCGTGAACGCTTCCATCTCACCGAGCGACTTGACCTGCGAAGGGTCTGTGACCTTCTCGATCTCATGCACGAACTCACGCGCATCGAAGTCGATCCATGTGTTAAAGGGATTGTGCGCAAACAGGTTGCGTTCTTCCGCTAGGTCGCTGATCGCTTTTACGCACTTGTACGCAAGCTGCTTCATCGACTCAGAACCATCCGCGCGCGCGATCAATTGCTTGATGACTCGGATACGGACAGGGATCGACTGATCGGCCATCAGCACGTCAAGCGTGTCGCTGGACAGCTTCTTCATGTAGCGATAGGTGGCCCGCTCGACGAGAGCGAACGCCCAAATCGCTTCGCCAAGTTTCTGCGCAAGCTCACGGTTCTGCGCCATCCAACCATCGTAGCGAACGCTCTCGTCATCCATCTTGTCTTTTCCGATTCGTTAGTTGGCAGACGCTGCGCGCCCACCCAACTCGGCTAGCTTCTCGATGACCTTCGCCCGCGGCTGGCCAAGAACGACCGTTCCAGCGCAATCGGCGCGGCCACCTGAAAGCCTCATGATGTATGAATCACGGCGCGAGAACAGCGCCAAAGGGTCACGCTCGATGGTCGCCGACGAGCCATCAACGAAAGTCACGATAATTCGTTCACCCTCACTGTCAGGCGTCACGTCGCGCACCCCTGGCATAGCAGTCAGGTCGGTGCCAACCTCAATCATGCGCATATCTGCTTTTCCTCGGTATGTCAGGCCGCCGCTAATTACTCTGCGCCTGGCGCTTCCTTGTCCAGTTCGTTGTAGCCCTCGGCGGGGTCATCGCCGATCACATCCTCAAATTCGAGCGATTCGGGGAAGACGTCGAGCGCCGCCTCGGTTAATTCCTCGGCCAACGCGCTGATCGAAGCGATCCATTCCTTCGTCGCGATCCCCTTGTCGCCGCTCTGCCAGTTCGCCGACCTATCATCGAATTCATCTTCAAGCTCGCGATGCACGTCGTCGAGCATGCCCCGCGCCGCATCGACCTTTTCGTTATATGCGTCCACGTCTAGTTCCAGCTTCGCACGTGCAGCAGCAACCGCCTCATTGAACACACGCACAGACTCTTCCAACGTGCTCCGCTGCGCCGTCAGTTCACCGAACGCTGCATCGATGCGCTTCTGATCGGCGGCTTTGATCTTGAACGCCATGTTTGTCCTCTTTCGTGATACCCGGGTCCTGCTGCTGGGCCGCGTCGTTTAACTCAGGATCGCCAAGGCTTTTCCTATGCCGGCACACCGCATTCGGCGCACAGGATTTGCGGATCGCCCGACTTGTCCATGTCCGAACCAACGATGAAGCCATCCGAAACGGATTCGAGCCTACGGCCATTGCCGCTATACACCGTGGGACGATCCCATTCCGACCAATGCGCTGTCCCGCTTCTGCCGCACACAATGCACTTGAGACTGACGCGGTAGTGGTCCCTAGTTCCCATGTCGCTCTTTTCCTGTTTTCCAATCCGTTAAGCCCAAGGTTTGTACCGATCGTACATCGCCTCATATCCGGCGCCACACTGGGAACAGTACTTCGCCGTACCTACGAGGTGCGTTCCGCACGCCGCGCACTTAGAGGTGGTTTCAAAATGCCTGAGCAGATCGTTGAAGAGTATTCCAGCAGATCATGCAGGCAGCGAGTTTGAGGAAGGCTTCATGGATCGTCGCCAGTTGCTCGTAGCGGATTCGAAGATGGTGGAAGTTATGGAACCATGCATGTGTGCGTTCGACTACCCAACGGTACTTTCCAAGGCCAGATCCGTGGACGGTGCGCCGCTTCGCGAGAATCGGGTTAATGCCGCGATCGCGCAACCTCTGCCTGTGTGGTTCGGAGTCGTATCCACGGTCAGCGTAGACGACCTGTGGCTTTTGCAAGGGTCGCCCGCGAATGCCACGAATAGCTGGGATCGCGTCTATGAGCGGCAACAGTTGGGTGATGTCGTGGCGATTGGCCCCCGTGAGGATGATCGAGAGAGGCACCCCGTTCGCATCGGTGGCGACATGGTGTTTGGATCCCGGTCGCGCACGATCTACGGGGTTTGGCCCGGTTTTTGGCCCGCCCCAATCGCGCGAACAGAGGATGAATCGACGATGACTCGCGAAAGATCGATCTGGCCAGCGCCGCGAAGCTCGGCCAGCAGCAGCTCGTGCAATCGGTCCCATACGCCGGCTTGTTGCCAGTCGCGTAACCGGCGCCAACACGTCACGCCGGAGCCGCAACCCATTTCGGCAGGCAGATCGCGCCAGCGCAGTCCCGTACGTAACACGAACACAATGCCGTTCAAAGCCGCGCGATCGGGTACTGGCTTTCGGCCCGGATACTTCTCGCGTCGAGCCTTCGGCTGCGGGAGTAAATGTTCGATTCTTTTCCACAATTCGTCGTCAATGATTGGCTTGTCCATGCCCTCGATCTCATCGTTACGATGCTCAAGGTTAACAGGATGCCCATGGAGTTAACAGCCCCTACAACGTCCTTTTGAAACCACCTCTTAGTGACCTCGATCGTTCGCATGTTTCCCCCTATGTCCGATCCTTGATGCGGCCTGCGAGCACTACATCGCGCGTCTGCGCGAGTGTCGCCTTTTCCGGTCAATCAGCAGACTTTTCAATCTGATGCTGGCTGTAGGTCCAGCCGTAATCGTATTGATCCTTCGGCAACTCGCTTACCTGCAACGCCTTATGCGCCGCAGTCAAGGACAAGCGAAGCCAGCCAGCTGAGTGCGCCGCACGAGCCAAACCGAGTTCTCTGCGCTCCCACGGTCCAAGGTCGGCATCTGTGTTCATCGCGGCAATCTCGCATCGCTCGATCAGCCCAGCAACGAGAGCGCGATGTTCGTCTTCGATCCTGCCTTCATACGCCGCGAGTACGTCGAACGCATGCTGGATTGCATCGTAGAGTGCTTCGTGTTCCATCGCTTCTCCTTGCGCCGGCTGCACCGGCATTTCCTATTGTTTCCGGATTGCACCGAGCAACCGCCCTTCGTTGCAGGTACTTACCGGCCGAGCTTCGCCAGATAGGCGCCGATTGCCGCTGCGAGACCAACGATCAGCTCTGCCTCCTCGGCGGTAGGTTCCCGTCCTTCGACGAGGTGGCGCCCGCGTTCCGAAGTAAAGCCCCATATCTTCTCAACCGCGACGTCGAGGGGTTTCGGCATGAGATCGCGATTCGCCTTGATCACGTCGCCGAGTGTCGCAGTGCTGCCGGTGACTTCACGTGCGATGCACTCCAGCGATGCCATCGCGTGCTGGATAGCTCCGGTGCGATCCGGCTCGGGTCGTCGCGAAAGGTCAACAATGGCCTGGTGCAACTCGTTTGCAGCAGTCCGATGGCCGTGCTCGGACACATCTGACTGCGCGTGTTTCACGCCTGTCTCGAACCCTTCTGGCCCGCGATAACGTAGGCCCTCGACCTGCAACTCCCAGCCGATGCCGCGCTCGACAAAATAGGCGTTCAGCTCGCGCAGGAAGTCCTCGGCACCATCGGAACGATGACCGCGCTCCAAAGCGCTGTAGATCGCCTCCGCAACGTCGTACACCTTGAACCAGGGTGCGTCATCCAGCAGCTCGCGCACTTCCCGATCAATGTTGGGAAACTCGGACCAGTTGTTGGAGTCCGGACGAACACGCAGCGCGCGGCATGCGATGTCCCGTAACGGGCCCGGTCTCAATCCGCATTCGTAGGCAAGGTCGACGAGCACGCCCCGAAACTCGTGGGGCGCATCTTCCCGAACTGAAATTGGCGCGGGAGTGGATGTGGCGCCGTAGCCGAACCGTCTGGAAAACGATGTCATCGCGTGCTTCTCCTATACCCTCGCCGGCATCACGGCCGCGTCCAACCGGCGATGAATCAGCGAAGCCAGGGTCAGCAGATCCTCGGCGTCGCTACGGGCCATGTCCCAGAGCATCCTGGGCGCGTGTGCCGTGGTGTTCCGGAACATCCCGAACATCCCTTTTACCAGTTGGGCAAAGCCCCGCTGCTCGCTCAGCTGGCTTTCGTCGGCCAGCGCGTTAATCGCCAACATGGGAGGATTGCCGCCAAGCGCACGGTCGACCAACACCGCACCGTCATCCGTTAGGCCCGTCCTGTCGCGAAGCTTCGCAGCGACGCTTTTTGTCGCCTCCAGCACCGCGTGGAAATAGTTGTCCCCAACGAGCTCTGCGCGGCAAAACGCCAGTACGTCCGGATGCACGCCTCGAGTCGCAAGATCTGCCCTCAGGTCGTTCGCCCTGCGGATCGCATCGGGGAGTGTCGACGCGCGTTCGCTCGATACGAGTTCGCCGCGTTCTTCGATCTGGAGCCCGGCGAACACGAGCCCACGGTTGAGGTTCGCCCGCATGGGTTCGAATCGCTCCGGGCTGCGTGCATATCGCTCGGGCTTCATCGCGAACCGGACGAAGGCGAGAATATGCTTGCGATGCCCAAGTTGATTCTGTGAGTTGACAAACGCGTTAAGGAGACGCTTGCGTTTCGTGATGCCGGGGTCGGCGTCATCGATCCTGGCATTGGCAAGCAGCAACCCAATCTCGGTCCCCGTCAGTCCGTCGGTGGTATCGCCGAGGGCGTCGGCGATCGCCTGGATCTGGTTCAATGAGAACGTCAAATTGTCGTTCACGCCGATGTCCTTTTCCGATTATTGATGCGTCATCCAGCTACATGGTTCCAGGAGCGATACTTCCAAGGTGCTACCGATTCGAGCGATGTAACCTTGGGCCGAGCCATTCCATCCGTCCCATGCTCTTCGCGAAACAGCCTCGAGAGCTTCCGCTCAAACAGCGGCAACCGTTCCTCGGGAATGAAAACCCACGGGCGCACCGGCCAATCAGAACATACATGGAGGTCGCGGACCAGTGCCTGGCACAAGGCTCCCCAGTGCTCATTCCACGCCCCAAGTCTCTTCGTGAGATCTGCAAGGGTCACGGAGTACGTGATCTCGCAAAGCAACACGGCCTTGTCCCTCAAATTGATTGCCACGGCGTCGCAATACCAGTGCGGACCGGACGTGTCAGGATTGTCGCCCGGGTTGAGCTGAATGCAGCACTCGGTATTCACGAACATCGCGCGATCGGCCCTCAGATAGTCGGTCACGATCCCTTGGTAGAAGTCCATTCGTTCCCTCCGCCACGTCGGCCAATACAGGCCGGCTTTTCCTACTTGCTCGGCTTCGCTGGCTTGACTGCAGGCATTGGGGGTGGTTTGTGATTCACCGGCGGAAGGTTGGCTCCCTTCTCATCATTTCTCGGTGGCGGGGTGGGTATCGTGGGCTTTTGGCTATTCGTCATCGTCATCACCATAGTGGTGTCTCAAATACTGGTCGGCACGTTGCTCTGCTTTTTCAAGCAACGCCGGGTTGTCAGGCAAGCCTCCAAGAGGGAAATGTGCCTTGAGAGTCTTCGCAGTTTTGGTCTGAAGATCGACTCGCGCTTTGCTTATTTCCGCTTCGGTCAGCGTCCCATCGGCGATCTCACACCATTTTGCCTCGGCCCAATTTTGATGTAACCGATACTCGTGCGCGCAGGCGGAAGAGGCTCGAACACGCGCGGAAAATGGCAGGAACCGACTCGTCGCCCCAATGAGATGCGTGACGACGATAATGCCGCTCCAGAGTAACGGGAACTGTTTGAACACCGCCCAAATGCCGAGGCTCCCGGTCGAGGTCACCGCGAGGGCTGCGTTCGTTCGACGCTCGAGAAGCACGGAGCGTTGGGAATATCCCTCGAGAAAATAGCCATGAGACACAAGTTCATACAGGGCTCGCCAGAATCTTTGTTGTGGATTCACCGTCGGCCTCGTCGATCACTTCGTTGGCTTCGGCGGCTTAACGACCGGCATCGGTGGCGGACGTCGAAGCACGGGCGGCAACGAATCATCGACGACGCCGCGAGGGATATTCGGTCGCTGAACAGGTTTGTCATTCACAGGTGTGTACTCCTCAACGTGTAGATGCTTTTCCGCTGTCTCGGCTAATCGATCATGCCGTGATACTGACCGACGGCAACCACAGCATCCACAAACCGCTTTGCAGTGGCTCGATCCATAATGACGGTCTTGCCGTCGACGATCAGGTAAATGCTGTCCTCTTTATAGAACGAGGAGCGACCTAGCTCAACGTCGAGCTTTGCCTTGTCGCCTTGATCGCGAATCGTCTCTTCAAAGTACATCGTTGTTGCCATTACTTCCTCCTGTCCTCGTTGTCCTGTTGGCACGAGCGACCAGCGCGAGCGCTTTTCCTATCCGCGAGGCAGCCAGCCTTTTGCGTTACGTGCCGGCAAGACAGCGCTCGCAGCCCTCAGTTTGGCCGTCACCTTTTCCTCAAGGTGAGGTGCCCAACCATCCCAGTTTGCTTCCCAGCAAGTCATGCACACGGTGATGCCGTACAACGGAATGTGCTTCCCATCATAACGATGGAGGCCGAACTGGAAGCTTCCGCCGCAGGTGTCGCAGCGGCGCATGAGTGTGTCGGTTGCCATGGGTGCCTTTTCCGGTGCTACGTCGTTGCCTTAACGAGACGGCCTGCGCGATGCCACAGTTCTACGGCATCGCTTACCCAATTCGGCACAGATTCGATACCTCCACCCGCGCCGTGGGCCATCTCCCAATGCGAGACAAAAGGCCCGATACCGAACACTGCGCCAGCGTCCGCGAGAACGTTCCCCGCTTCGTCAGCAACGCTATATACGTGTTTCAACGCAGGGTGCGCGCTGATGTCTTCGATCTTATCGATCGGCAACACTGATACGAACAGAGAGTGCTGCTTCGGACATTCGGAGTGGCCACACAGGAAGGCAACTGAGAAGTCCGGTACCCAATCGCCAACTGGTGCCGGGTTAGTCCTCCATGACCAACCGGCGAGGTCGAAGAAGCCGGCCCATTGAGCGAGTAGTGTGGTCTTGAATTCCAATCCGTTGTAGTGGCTGGCCATGCTTATACCTCTGTGTGATTTTGCGTTGGTGTTCCCAAGCTACCAGTGCTTGCGCCTACGAAGCTTTTCCTTGATGTTCTCGCATGCGAGAACGGCTGTTCCGGTGTTTTGACCACAGTAGATCACTGGACAATGACCAGAATGTCATAGACCTTGCCATTGTCGTCAACACAGATTCCGCCGCCTCCGTGACTCTGCCCCCGCATGTCACAACGAAGACCATGCCCGTTGCCGTCTGACAGTATCGCCTTGGCAAACCTGTCGCCTTCGGACGCAAAAGTGCCGAATCCGGCACCGGTCCCCCCTTTGTTGGTGGCCGCATACGCGCTTGCGAACCCGAAGGTTTCGTTTGAACCGACTCTCACGATCGGGCCGCTAAACACTGCTCCATCGATCGTGACGGAGATGGTGCCGCTACCCATGCCGTTGCTCTTCATCACGCCGGAGTACGTTTTGCCCGAGTCTCGCGGCATCAGTACTACCTGTCCCGTGCAAGCTGTCAGGAACAGGCTCGCCGCTATCGCATATAGGCCAGCTCTTCCGGTTGCCCGGCCGACTACCGATCCGTGTTGATGCCTGTCACGTTGTTTGACGAGGGCTTTTATGTGAGATTTTCCGATTTCAAGAATGCAGGGCGCAGACACCGAAGACGATCCCGGCCACGAAAACGACCGCCCAAGCTTTCATTGGGCCTTGCTCCGTGCCATCAGTCTTCCCAGCTCGAAACAGCGCGAGCGAATATGCGATAAACGCAATTGCACCTATAGTTCCCTGCATCCCCGTCTCCTTTGTTTGCCGCGACCGTGGGCGTGACTTTTCCGAGCTATTGACAATATTGCTGATCGGCTTGCTCTGCGGCTCCGCATTCACGGGTGGCATCCACCGGGTCGGGATCCGCGTACTCCTTGGAGCACACCCGTTTTACGCGCTCAACAATCGCTTGGCATCGCCTCTGCGCAAGTACTGCGTCTCGTTTTCGAACACAGTCGGCATGTTCTGGCGTACCACGAACGAAACCATCCGCGTCGCACTGTTGCTTCAACCAGTCGAGTGACTCTAGCGCTTGCGCCGCTTCCAGCCGCTGCCTTTCCGAAGCGGTCGGCGCCTGCGCGTGAGACGCAATTGCTGGCGCGAGCAGCAGCACGGGAATCCATCGTTTCATGTTCTTCTTCTCCAGTGTCGGTTTGCTGAGTCGTCCGGGTTTTCCCGTGATCTATTCTGCGAGGCCGTAGTTCAGCCCGTACCTCATCGCCTCCCGATGGCCTTGGCCGCCCACTCTTTGGCGGCGTTCACTATCTTCGGCATGCGCTCCGTTTTCTGCGCGCGGCGCTCGGCGACGATCTCACCACACGCATCTATGCATTCATCGCATATCGTCGCATCCGCAATGCCCCGGACGAGTAATTTGGCAACGTGCTGGCTGTTTCCGCAATAGTCGCAAAGCAACACATCATTGGCGCTTTTCATCGTGTCCTTTGCTTTTCATTGGATCGTCTCGATAGTTTGACGTACCAACCAGCCCAAAGCAATCAGGCCGAGTCCAGCGCGTTCAAGGCCGCCCGATACCCGTCATGCGGGTAACTTGGCCAGTCGGATGGCATACAGAAGCCGTCGTGTTTCTCAAGGCAAGCAAACCGAGCGTGCCATCCGGTTCCGCGTGTGAAGATCGAGCCGGAAAGCCCAGTCCCATGGAACTGGTCGTAGGTGATGTCGATCAGGAGGTCGCCCACCTCAAACCAGGCATGCGAGTAGTCGTCGGGGAGCTTCGGATGCTCACTTCCGCAGACATACACCCCGTCGTAGCGCAGTTGTTCCTTCAGCAAGCGCCCGAGAACTTCAGACGCAGGGCCACATGCCCCTCGTGGGAAACCAGCGAACATCGAGCCGCCAACGCCCTCTAGGCCGTGAAGGCCGCGCCGGCACGCAATAGCGATCTTCTCAATGGCGACACGATCAACCATGCCTGGCTTTTCCGTCATGTCTCACTCAAGCAGTTCGAGGTTCAAGAGATCTGCCTTCCAATCCTGGATCGTCTTCGTCCACTCCGCGACCTGATCGTTGTGCTCCTTCGCTGCTTGCTGACTTCCCTGTCGCTTTCGCCATGTGTATTCTGCAACGAACCAGTACCAGACGGCAGCCGCGAGCAGGGCTGAGAATACTCCCGAACCAAATCGGTACCCAAGTGCGGACACAAATAGCGTCGAGGCGACTGCAAATGCGCCGTTCGGTTCCTGCGAGCTAATAGGCGTCGCGCTCGGCTCGTTAAATGAAATGTTCGCTTCGAGCAACTTGATAGCTCGGTCGCGATACTCGCCGCGGATACCACTATCCTCGATACGCTCAGCCACCTGCACAAAGTTGAGTCGCTCCATTTCGCGCTCAGAGAGTCCGAGTAACGGTTTAACGTTGGCGTCGAAATACTCATTGAACGCCTTGCGCGCCCTTGCTAGGATCTCGTACGTCGTACCACCTTTTTTATCCATTGCCGTGCCATTCCCGTCTCTTTTCCTACTCGTTGTGAGGGTGCGCCGCCGTCTTCTTCAGAAGGGCACAGACCGCCGATACCACAGTTTCGGCGGTGGTGTCGGGAACCGTCGCCTCCATTGGCTCCGGTGTGTCCGACGACACTAAGACCGCGCCCGAACTGTCGTATGCGATGCTGCGCAACAACGAAAACTTCTGGCTATCGCAATCAACCTCATACTGAGCCATTAACCGTGCCACGTTCTTTCCGGCATATATGCTAGGCGGATTGAATTGTGTGCGCGCCCACACCTTGCCGATACCGCCTGGCACGTCCAAGTCTACTGACTCAGCGTCCAAGGCAAGCTGGGTTTTGCCGTCATGTCCAACGTTGACCCATTCGGCTGCGCCTGCACTTCCCGCAGTGCTGGCAATCAACGCGCAAACGCACGCGGTATTTCGTAAGGTCCCCATGCTTTTCCGTGTAGTCGTCAGCTATGGTTCTGGCAAACGGGACAAGTCCACTGGCCGAAGTGCGCGTGTATGCCGACGGAGCGAGGCAGGCGAATCTTCTTCCCCGACGTTTCGTAGCAACGGGCGCAGTAAGGGCCATCTCCGCCGAACTTGTATCCCCCAGACATCATCTCCGGTTCTTCGCGCGACCGCGATTCGAGTTTTAATGCTAGTTCGGTGTTCTTTTGGGTCAGGGCTGCAATCTGCTCCTTCAGCCCGGCCGCTTCCACCTTGGCATCAGCTAGTTCGCTTTGCAGGTCGGCAAGTAGCATCTTAATTTCTGCATCCTTGACCTTCTCGTTGAGCGTGCGCAGCTGCTTGGCTATTTCTAGCGCTACCTGAAGCGACGAAACAATATCTGCCATCACATTCCCTAAATTGTTGAGTGGTTGCCGTGCCGCTGCTTTACGAACGTCTGTATGTCCTTGTAGCTCGCCATGTCGCGCTCGCCTTGCTCCGCTTTCCGATCTGATGGACCGCGTCGTTGATTCTCTGCCAGCGGTAGTTTTTGGTCGTCATTGCCGACACCTGTTCCTTTCCGTTAGGAAACCAGATAGTCATCCGGGTCGGCATATAGGGCGTCTGTCAGCCGCTCTCGCTCAGCCCGTATCGCTGCCCTCGATCCTTCTTCGCTAAATCCAGGCGCGCCGAAAGTCGTATCATGCAGGTAAGCAAAGATTCCCGCATGATTGATCTCCGACACGGACCGCGCTTGTCGAATACTCGCCCACAGGTATCGCTGCTCTTGCTCCTTGAAAAGCCGAATAGCTGAGACCGTACCGCGTTCGCCAGCGAAAAACAGTGCAAGTGAGACGAGAAGAGCAATCCCAAGTCCGAACCAATTATGTGCTATCGCCAATCCCACTGCGGAGGCGAGGACGAGCGCAAGCAGTACCGATATTCCCTTCGCGAGCCACAGCTTGCGGTGGCCGCGTCGTTGCAGGTCAATCTGTTCGGAGCTGTTTCGCAATTCGTTCAGCACATCGAGAAACTCGTATGTAAGCCTTGCTGAAGTCCTATCTTTCGCCTTCAGGGCTTTGAGCCATTGAATCGTCTGCTCTAAGTGGTCTTCCGGGAGTTCGCTAGCGTGACCGTAAATGGACGCGGCGACGTCAGCCAAACCGCACAAGGAGCGTGGAAGTCCGACACTAGGTCGGCCGACCTCGTCGAGAAGCGGCAGATTGTTGCCGGAAGAAACATGGAAAAAGTCCTCCGGTTTCATAGGTTCGTCAAGCATTCCAAGCCCCCCAGTTGGCGTATGCACGCGTCTCCACCTTGTTTTCCTTGGTGTTGCTTGTCGTTCACTTGTAGTCGCCGAAGCGCACCGCCAACGAGTGATAGCCGACGATCGGGGCGATCGCTTGGTGTAGTCGGACTGCAAGCGCCTCGACGATTGCCCACGAGGGAAACTGTTTGTACCCCGTCCGGATATATCTCAGTTCGTGCCCTCGACTGAGTTCTACCAACATCCCCAAGGCCTGTCTGTCTCTCTCGTCCTCCGCGAAGTGATCTAGGAGACGGAGTTCCTTCGCTTTGCGATAGCACGCGTGCAGATCATGCCCATACTGCCTCGAAAGGTCTCGAGCGCCAATGCCAGTATGCCGAAGATAGGCTTTGAGTGTCAGCTCGATCCCATGCGCCGCAAGAAAATATGCTGGTATGGGCGATACAAACTCAAATCCTGGTCTCTTGCCGTGGTGCGTGTCGACAAGTCGCGCCGCGTCTATGTATTCGTAGGCGTAGCGCGCCAAGCCGGTTGCCGTCGTGCGCTCATCGTCGCGCGCCTGCGCCGCTTCCTTTGTGGACGTCATACATACGTTTTCCGTTGTTAGCGAAGCCAGCCGAAACGCCGCATGGCTTTCTCGATTGCAGGCCGCCACTGTGGCGGGCAAGGCTTCACTCTCTCACTAGTTCGTTTGCGTCTTAACGGCAGGCCGTTGAGTTCCTTCACGTGCGCGATTCAGCAGCTTTGCGCGACCACACCATGCCGCCGCTTCACGAACAGTTGAATGTCGTTGTAGCTTGCCATGCCGCACTCTGTTTTCCGCTACTCGCGCTCATAGTGGACGGCCAAGCGCTTAGCATGAAGATTCCACTTCCGGACCAACGCGGTCGCCTCCGGGTGCGCGGCGAGGACGTGCTCTGCGTCGGGAAAGAGCGCAACGTAGTGAAGCGCGAAGAAGCTCATCAGCACGCACACGGTACTTACAGACATCGCGGTCATTGCGGCCTGCTGGGATAGCTCGCGTGCATCCCGAATCTGCAAGATGCTCAGCCAGCTCGTATGGGAATAGCCGCACAGGTAGCTATAGAGCTCGCGAATGTGTACGGGATGAAACCCGGCCTCGACACCGATTGCGGCCCACCCCCGCCCAGCGCGCCAGTCCCCCTTCAGGAAAGCCCCATGTTCTTTTTCTGAATGCTGCGCCCACAGGCCATGCGCCTGCATCTCGGCGCGTAGCGTCTCGATGCTGGCCCTTTCGTCCACGAGCCTTTGCTTGTTCTCGGGACGGCGCGCGCTAGCCCGCAACTTTTGCCGGTCCAGCAGGCCCGCGCAACGCCACGTCATGTGGCGAAATTCCCGCAGGCCAGATTCGCTGCAGCCGAAAACGTGTGCAAACGTCAGAAAGGTCTCAAGGGCCGCCCGCGCCAGAACCAGCACAGAACCATGGTCGATGTGCGATGTCGTACCCTGTGGCATCACCACCGTGACAGGCTGCACCAGAACGTGCAGCGACGCGAGGTGGTAGTAGAACTTAAGCGCCAGGACCTGCGCATCATTCATCCATGGCGCGCCTACCGGGATTGCCTTTTCAGCCTGAGAGTTCGTCAGTTGCACGATCAGATTCAGCAACATCCGCGACTCGCCGGTTCCCGCTTGTGTGACGGTCCCGTTGCCGTCCGTAGTCGCGTGCGGCGAAATCAGTTGCCCCATGTCGTTTGCGCTCCTGGTGTTTTCCTGTTTGCCGGCGCAGACCGGCTTTTCCGTGGGTTAGACAGCGACCAGCGAGGCGGCGCTCTCGTGGTGTCAGCGGGCGTTGATCCGCGCAAGTGCGGCATCGTAGCTGTACGCTGGCGGCGCATTCAAAAAGTAGGAATCAATGCGTGCGTCGTCTGCGGCAATCTCGCGCATTTTGTCTGCGAATGCCAAACGGTCAGGGCCTGCCGCAGCCGCGATTTGATCTGTCGTGGTCACGTGGTACTGATACGAGACCCTTCCAGCCTCAACGACATGATCGAGGATCAGGAGGTCGCCTGTCGGCACGTCTTGGTTAGTTACTTGCTGCAAGGACAGGTCGATCCGCTTGCTGTTGAATTCCGCCCACGCGTGAGCAAACAGAATATCGCCGTGCATTGCCCAGCCCACCACCGGCGTGACGCTGATGCCGTGCTGCTCCTTGAGATATTTGCGAAGTACAAAAGCGCAGTAGTAGCAGCCCTGGACCATTTCGACGCCTTTTACCACTCGCTTGTAGATCAACCGCGCCGACTCTGCGACAAGGCGTTCGGCGTCCGTTAGGCCGTCAAGCCAGCGATTGCCTTCGGCCTTACGGCGCTTTGCTTCACCCATTTAATTCTCCCTTGTTCCGGTTTCTAACTGGCGGCTAGCCTCGGTGCGCCCTCTCTCAGACGGCTTTTCCTATGCCTGACCTCACCGTCCCTGCGCTTCAAGATCGGCCAAAGCCTGCTGGATATCATCAGGCGTAGCATAAGAACGGCCATGCTCTCTCGCGCGCTGTCCAGCAAGGGCTATTGCCTTCGGGAGGTACTGGCGACGGCGGTTGTCTTGCTCAGCCTTCGCATGGTCGCCCCACTGAATGAGCGCGACGGCCTTTTCGTAGTTTTCCTTATCCCCGCGTTTCTGAGCATCTAGTGTGTAAGCGATGCGCGCCATACCCAAGTCTTGGGCGTTTGGGTACCGAGTTGGCATCGGCCAACCCTTTGGCAGCGGCAAACCAGATTTGCTCTCAGGCGCATTTGACGACACGATCGAAGGCGGGACCGTATCGGGACTCGATTGCGCAAAGGCGGCTCCGATGAGAAACGCAGCGACCAGCCCACCGGCCAATCTCAGAAACGTCGAGTTAGCTATCATTTGTTTTCCTATGTGCTGCTCGAACCGATTTTCCGAGCCTGTCGCTCTTGCCGTGCAAACGGAGCCGCGGTTGCTGCGACCAGCAACGTGTAGCGATCGGTGTCCGACATCACCGCGCCATGGAAGATCTCTTCGCATAGGTCCAGTAGATCTGAGACGAGCCCGTATTCACATCCGGCATCCGTGAGCGTTCTCACCATCGCTGCAACCTCGTCCGTCACTCGGAGCACTGACTTTGCCACCGGCGCCGACTGGAACGATTGACCGACACCGCGTTGGACATCGTTAAGAAACGCCGCGCTCGATTCGTCGAGTCCAGTGTTCGGCACGGCCAGTTCCAATAGGACACGCAGTGTGTTTTCAAACCACACCCTGCCTTGCCACGGCCCATCGTGGATGGCAGCCATGTAGTCAATCGCGCGTGAGACGATCTCCCAGTCCCCACGTTGCTCCATCGCCCAATCCGCATGCTCTTCGGCGATCAAAGTAAGTTCATCCGCGAGGCTGTCAACCACATCATTGGACGCAGCGCCCTGGCGCCAAAGTACTACTCGAAGAAACCGAAGACACGCGTAATGCAATCCTCGCCCCCATGGTCGCTGCACTTGGGGCGACGTTGTTGTGTCTTTTTGCTCACTCATATCCCTTCCTGTCTCCTGTTTGGCCCGCGCGACCGGCGCGAGCGCTTTTCCGTAGCGTCGTTACGAAACCACTTTCACCCCGGCGCGTGCCGCGACCAGCGTATCGACCGCGCTTTTCGGAAGCCCATTCCAAACCATAAACTGCGCTCCTTCGTCTTCCTCAGCGTGACGACGACGAACAACGAACACTTGGCGTTCGTAGTCGTGATGGCGCAGCGAATCGGACGCAAAGTCGCCCGAGAGCTTGAAGGAATGACGCGACTGCATAAGGTTGCCAGGAAGATCATAAGTCTCGCCGTCAGCAACACCACCGATGAACAGAATTTCCATTTCGATAAACTTTGTGTGTCGGCAACCGGCCGTGCGGGGCGCTCTCGCGCCGAGTGTTTTCCATTGCGCCGGCCAAGCCGGCTTTTCCGCGGACTCAGGGGTTAATCAAAAACTGCTCGCGCGACTGCCCTTTGATCCACAACGGCTCACGTCCCAACCCGCTCCATGTAGCACCGGACACTGGATCGCGATACTTCGCCGGTTTGGTCCCCGACTTCGGGCCGCGCTTGCCTTTGGGTCGAGCAAATACCTGCTCCGGCGTCAGCGAGTACTCGGTGATGATCTCGCGAACCTTTTCGATCGCAGCAGTGACTGCCTGCTCTTGCGCGGCGTCAATTTGCCTTTGCAGTGCCTCATGTTGCTTCAGAAGTTCACGGTAGCTTGTCACTCATTTCTCCAGGCTGTTCACTTGGTTGTCTCGCGTTTGTAGCGCGACTTTTGGAATACGGCCACACCAGCTTCTCCGCGGTCAGCCGACCCAGCCATCGACGCTACAGCGGCACGCGCCTGTAGCGCGGCCAATCGGCGCGCAGCGCCCGGAACGATTTCGAGCTTTTCGATCCCATAACCGAACGCAATGCCTTCGGGCGTCATAGCTGGCTTAACTCGCCGCTGCAAGACTCGCTGAACGAAACTCGGTAGGTTCATGACGTTTTCCGGTGTGAAGCCCGCGCGACAGGCGCGAGCGCTTTTCCTCTAACCCGTCAGGTCGGCGGCGTTGACAGGTTTTACCTTGTCGCCCCGCGCCACCCACACAGCCTTGCAGTCCGTGCAAAGCCGGAACGTCGCGATGGCGTTGCTTGCGAAATACCCGCCTTCGAGTTGAATATCCTCGGCTGGTGAGTCGGCGCATACCGAACAACATTCTTTAGTCCCCGCCGCCGAGATTGCCCGGCGATATTGAGCCGCCTTCGCTTCCTATAGCTCGTCGTTGGCGAGCTACATCAGCGCGCCGTCACGCTGATCGCCTGCGATTGCCGTCCACGTGTGGCCTTCCTCATCGACCGCGTTGCATCCCGGTTGCCAGTGTTCGGGATTGCGGACCTTGTTCACCCAACTCTGTACCTCGCCGTTGAACAGCACTACAACACCAGCGCGACGGACGTATCCGTTGTCTTGCCGCCAACGGCGGGCTGTGTCGAAGGGCGTCATCGTTGTTTTCCGGTTCGGCCCGCGAGACCGGCGCGAGCGCTTTTTCCGTCCAGTTCACAGTCGGTTGCGTACACGCTTCGATCCGTGCCGTTGCCCGCTTTGGGAGGCTGGAAGCCGCTGACAAATGTGTAAAAGCCACCGTTTGCGGCGTCAATTGCCGCACTGGCAGCAGCAATATTGGCCTGCTGTTGGTCCCCATTTAGATTCGCCGAAGGATAGCGCACGACGACGAGTTTGTCGGCCATCGTTCCCAGGCACGGCTGAAGCACATTTTCAAGCTCCACCGACTTTGCGTGCCCGTAAAATTTATCGACAGCGAGAATATAGATCATGACATTCGAGCTCCAGTCTGCCGATGCTTCGATGTATTTGTGCCACGCTTCATCTTGCTCGCTTTCCGGTACTGCGGCGCCGCGAGAGACCCGAGCTAAATACGCCCGCGCCCAGAAGAACCGACGCCACGCCTGCGCCGTCAATTGTCGCGATACGTCATCTCGCTGCCCCTCGCGCGCAAGGGAAAGGGCGTCCGGGCGCAACTTCAATGCGACCAGCAACTTATCCACGGAATCAGAAAAATTAGCGAGTGCCACGATGGTCATGCCAGCGATCAGCACGACGGCCACCAGCTTATTGTTCCGTAGCGTACGTAACGCGGTCTCGGTGCGGTCAGCTTGCTGATCATCGGCCATTGTTAGCTTTTCCTACCAAAGTTACTTACACCGAAACTGTAGCGAGGCGCTGGCGGGTTGTGCGAACCCGGAGTCGGTCATTTGCAGTGACACGGTCTCGACCTTCTCGTTCTGCTTCGCGCAGAAGTCATTCGCCTCACGGTATATGTCAGCTTTCGCGCCGTCCGCCGGACCAAATCCCACCTGTGCGCTTCTCTTGGACACCATGTACGTATCTCCGTCCATTGGGACAACGCCGGTGCTTGAGCAAGCAACTAAAGCCAGGACAACTACCGTGGAGTAGGCTCTTCTCATTTGTTCTGCTCTTGTTTTGTGAACGTCCAACGTGATGACTTGGAAGCTCGGTGACGCCGCGACCAGCTTTTCCTTTCCCGTCGACACGAACCGGTCCGTCGTGACGGTCAAATCACTCCACTTACCACCGAAGCCAGCTTGACCGGATCGCCGTCTATCAGTCGTTTAACGGCAGATAAGCTGGAAACTCCAATCAATTGTTGTATGAGCTTCAGCGAGCGTCCGTCGCGGTGCAGCCTGACCGCGAAAGTCCGGCGCGCTGCGCTGGCGTTCCCATGCTCGATGCCGGCCTGATGATGAAGTCGACGCACGATTTCGGTCAATGACTCGCACGAATAGCTAACCGCGCCTGAAGGCGTCCTTCGAGGCGTAAAGCTGAAGGGCTCGCCGTCTGCCGTCAAGAACAGCGAGCTACTTGGGTCTAGGCCTCGGAAGGCCGCAGGCGAAGTGGTTACGCCCTGTCGGGTATGCAATCTGGATTGCAGATAGTCGTCAACGGCAGCACAGATTTTCTGACTGGCCCACAGCAACGGTCGACGCTTCCCATTGAACGCTATTTCGGGTCGCAAAGTTGTCTCCGCGACGTGCCGACCGTCTGCCAAGAGATAGTCCGATACTTGCAGCTTTGCGACCTCGTTCGGTGTCAGACCAGTCCCGTAGAACACAAGAAGCAATGCTGCGTCGCGTTTCGCGTTTTGCCCCGTGATAGAGGCCACCTTTACTGCATGTCGAAGCTGGTGTTGTTCAATGACAGGGGACTTAGCCATCTCGTAACGCGCCTCGAATTGGTTGCATTACGAGATAGTATGGGCGCCGAGAAACGAGGATGCAATTGGCGCGTAATAGATTGCGGACTTCCTCGGAAAAATGCCACTGCGCATTGGCAACACACCGGCCTGCGGCGCGATGGATGTGCGGACTCTCAGACCAGCCTGTTAGTCAGCCCGCGAGAAGCCCAAGAAAATTGCGTTAATGCAAATTCATTTCTATCGCCGGATAGGCTTGCGCCGGTTTTTTGGCCCCACGCGCCGCTGGCTGCCACGAGTTGAACACTCACAACAGGCCGATCTGCGAGTGCGAAAGCTCTTTGCGTACCGAAAAGGGCGGCCGCCATGCTCGCCGTGGACCCGGCTCAGGCCGCCATGCGATGCTCGTAGTACGGTCGCTCCCGATCATCGAGAATCGCGTACTGTGCCGCAAGATTGCGTGGATCGGGATTGAGCCACGCGTCGATATGCTCCGGCTTGATGGGAACGATGCAGCGATCGTGGCCGGCGGCGGCAACTTCAGGGGGCGGCTCATCAGTGATGGCCGCGAAGGAGAGCAGATCAGGCTCGCCAGGGCTTTGCCAGTGCGACCACAGGCAGGCGACGAGCATGTCCTGGGCGGGCTGCGGCCTGAACTCCAGGACCACGTTTTCCTCCAGTTCGCCTTCAGCGAGCTCGCGCCCTTCCAGGCGATGTCGTTTCACGTTTTCATAGAACGCATTCGCGACGATAAGTCCGTGCGAATACCCAAAAACTCCCTTCCAGAAGCCTTCAAGGTTGTCACGCCTGGCATTGTAGAGTCCGGGATATTTCTTGTCGTAGAACGCAGGCTTGCCAGCCGGGCGACAGTGATACCGCATCGGCTTGATGACCCGCTTGCCGTCTTCCATGACCATCACCGGAGCATAGTTGCCGGGGAAAATTCGCGAATCGCGGTCTTTCAGATCGGTGCGACGGAGATCGTCAAGCCCGCGCAGCGCCGACTCGATCTTGCTGGTTGCGATCCGTTTGCTTTCGGTGGCCGCCTTCGTCGTCTTGCTCTGCAGGGCGCGTTCAGCGTCGGCAAGTCGCGCGCGCTGCTTGAACAGTTCCTGCTCCAGCTTCGGGGCCTGGTCGCGGGTGAACCGGTCGATGGCTTCCTTGATCCGCCGTTCATCGTCGGTGTTGGGAACCGAGAACGCGGCGTCCATCGCCTTCGGAATCTTGATGTTGCTGCCCTCGGCGCGTTCCCAGTACAGCTGTGCGAACTCCCGGATGCTCATGTGTGCGCCAAACATCCTGACGTACTTGCGGTAGTCCGCCTGGATCTGGGCTGAATAGCACATGGTCGCTCTCCTTGAAGGAAGGTGCGCGAATATGGTACGCCGGTTCTTAATGGAAGTTTCGTGTCGACGTGACGAGAGAGCCGAGCAGCGGGGACACGTCGACCAGCCGGTGAGCGACGAGGTGGCGCACTTCACCCTCACGCTGCCAGACGCCGTACACGGCAAGTAGTGACGAGCCGAGCGCTTCGCGTCGCTGCTTTTCGAGCAGGGACGGCCAGATGATGACGTTGACCTGCCCGGTCTCATCCTCCAACGTGACAAACATCACCCCCTTGGCCGTGCCCGGCCGCTGCCGGACCGTCACGATGCCGCAGGCACGTGCGAGCTGCCCGTTCCGGAATCCGGCCAGCGTCGACGCCGGCAGCAGGCGCTGGGCAAGCAGGCGAGGGCGCAGCAGTTCCAGAGGGTGCCGGCCGAGTGTCAGACCGAGCGTCCGGTAATCGCTGGCGATCTGCTGGCCTTCAGTCATCGGCGCGAGGACCGGCGTCGCGTCGTCATCAGTCGCGCCGCGCAGCAGATCCCGGTCGGGTACCGCAGCCACCGCATGCCACAGCGCTGCGCGCCGGTCGCCGGCGAGCGAGCGTAACGCGTCGGCCGCGGCGAGCGCCTGCAGGTCCTTGCGATCGAGTTGCGCGCGTCGTGCCAGATCGGAGACATCGGCAAAGGGTCGCACGGCCCGCGCGAGCTCGATGCGCGCGGCGGCTTCCTCCTTCAGCCCGCGTACCAGCGACATGCCGAGGCGCACCGGCGCGTGAGTCGATCTGCCCTCGACTGCCGAGTCCCAGTTGCTGAGCGTCACGTCGACGGGCAGCACCTTTACGCCGTGGCGCCTGGCGTCCTGGACGAGCTGTGAGGGTGAATAGAATCCCATCGGCTGGCTGTTGAGCATGGCCACGAGGAACGCGACCGGTTCATGGTGCTTCAGCCACGCACTCGCGTAGACAAGCAGCGCGAAGCTCGCCGCGTGACTCTCCGGAAAGCCGTATTCGCCGAAGCCCTGGATCTGCGCAAAGATGGCCTCGGCAAACTCGCGGTCGTAACCGCGCTCGAGCATCCCGTTCACGATGCGGTCGTAGTAGGCTTCGAGTCCGCCCTTGCGACGCCATGCGGCCATCGCGCGACGCAACTGGTCAGCCTCGCCGGCAGTGAATCCTGCCGCGAGCATCGCGACCTGCATCACCTGCTCCTGAAAGATCGGCACGCCGAGTGTGCGCGAGAGCGCCTGCTCCATCTGCGGGCTCGGATAGGTGACGGGCTCGAGCCCCTGCCGCCGGCGCAGGTAGGGATGCACCATGCCGCCCTGCACGGGGCCCGGACGTACGATCGCCACCTCGATCACGAGATCGTAAAAGCAGCGCGGCTGCAGGCGGGGCAGCATGCTCATCTGCGCGCGCGACTCGATCTGGAATACGCCAACGGTATCGGCGCGACAGATCATCTTGTAGGTCTCGGAATCTTCGGCAGGAACGTCCTGCAGCTCGAACGGCTCGCCGCGTTTTTCTGAAATGATGTCGAGTGCGCGACGGATGGCTGACAGCATGCCGAGTGCGAGTACGTCGATCTTCAGCAGGCCGAGCGCCTCGATATCGTCCTTGTCCCACTGGATGATCGAGCGGTCGGCCATCGCCGCGTTCTCGATCGGCACCAGCCTCGACAGCTTGCCGCGGCTGATCACGAAGCCACCGCTGTGCTGCGACAGATGTCGTGGAAAGCCCACCAGCAGCGCCGCGAAATTCGCCCACTGCACGATCAGCGGAGACCCGGCGTCGAGACCCGCCTCGGCGAAGCGGTTGAGCAGGTCGCCGCTCGAATCGAACCACTGATGGGCCTTCGCGACTCGATCAACGATTGCCGGATCCACGCCGAGTGCCTTGCCCGATTCGCGCAGCGCGCTACGTGGACGGTATGTCGTGACGGCGGCCGTCAGCGCGGCGCGATCTCGCCCGTACTTGCGGTAGATGTACTGCACGACTTCTTCACGGCGCTGATGCTCGAAATCCACGTCGATGTCAGGCGGTTCACCTCGCTCTTTCGAGATGAACCGCTCGAACAGCATCGACGAGCGCGCAGGATCCACCTCGGTCACGCCAAGAGCAAAGCACACGGCCGAGTTGGCCGCCGAGCCGCGCCCCTGGCACAGGATGCCTTCGCTGCGCGCGAACCGGACGATGTCGTAGACCGTGAGGAAGTACGGCTCGTAGCGCAGATCCCCGATCAGCGCGAGCTCGTGTTCGATCTGCTGCTGTACCTGATGCGGGATGCCCGCTGGCCAGCGGCGATGTGCGCCGATGTAGGTCTCCTGTCTCAGGTAGCTGGTCGGCGTATGGCCGGCCGGCACCAGCTCGTCGGGATACTCATAGCGAAGCTCGTCGAGTGAAAACGTGCACAGGCGAGCGATTCGCAGCGTCTCCTCGAGCGTGCGCTGCGAATACAGGTTGGCGAGCCGCAGACGCGATCGCAGGTGTTGCTCGGCGTTGGGCGCGAGGTCATAGCCGCATTCGCCGACCGGTCTGCCGACCCGGATCGCCGTCAGCACGTCCTGCAGTGGTTTGCGCGAACGCACGTGCATGACGGGTGCACCGGTCGCCACAACGGGAGTGCCGTGACGCGCCGCGACGTGTTCGACGGCGCCGCGGTGAATATCGTCCATTGCACGCGCGTGCAATGTCAGTGCGACCCATGCGCGCTCGCCGAAGGTCTGGACGAACCACTCAACCTGCGTATCCAGTCTGTCTTCATCGGCGGGGTAGTCCGGTGACAGGATCGCGACGCACCCGGGCAGTCCCCGCAGGTGTCCAAAGGGCTTCTCCGGGTGCGCGAGATCCAGAGGCGCGAGCCGGTAGCTGCCCTTGTGTGCGCGCATGCGGCCGAGCGTGATCAGCTCGGACAGGTTGCCATAGCCTTCGCGCGTCATCGCCAGTGCGGTGAATGACAGGGCTGGCGAGCCGTCGGCACTGGTCAGGTGGAAGTGCGACCCGACGATGAACGGCAGCCCGGCCTTCTTCGCCTCGACGTGCGCGCGTACGACGCCGGCCAGCGAGCATTCGTCCGTGACGGCCAGCGCGGCATACCCGAGCTGTGCGGCGCGAGCAGCGAGATCCTCGGCGTGCGATGCGCCGTGCAGAAAGGAAAAGTTGGACGCGCACTGAAGCTCCGCATAGTCGGGCAGTGCGCCGTAGGTCGGCGCCATGGGCGATCACCCGAACAGGCCATGCAGGAACCAGCGCGGCTCGCGTTCCTCGACGGCGCTGACGCGCTCCCGGAAGACCCAGTAGTGCACCGCGTCTTCGGACTCCGCGACAAAATAGTCTCGCGTCACCGGATGCCCATCCTGCCAGCCGACCTCGATCCGTTCGCCCGGCGAGACCATGCGCAGCGGCGTGCCGTAGAACGGGCGGTGGCCGCGCATGATGAGCTGCACCGGGTTGTCCAGAAGCCAGGTGGGTCGCGGAAGATTGGGCGGCGGCAACATGGGCCTGGCGGTCTCGCCGATGGGAAGCCAGCGTGCGGCGACTTCCGGGCGGTGGTCGGCAACCGGAGCCGCCTTGAGCACGTTCTGCGCGCCGAGCCGGGCGACGAGCAGTTCCATCAGGCGCGCGTGATCCTGCGGCGAGCCGCCGGGCTCCGGGAACAGCGATTCGCTCGGCGCGTCCGCTTCGCGGACGTCCTTTGCATCGAGGCGAACGGCGATGACCGGCGCGGCCAGTTCGACGCGGCCCAGCCGTTCTTTCAGCAGGCGCACGAGGTGTTCCTCGCGTGACGTCGGTTCGCCAAGCGCGATTTCGATTGCCGTCGGCGGCACCGCCGCGCGGCCGCGTTCATGCTCGAGCTCAAGTACAAACCGCGCGATCGCCAGCTGTCGCGCCGACAGCCAGCCGGTCATCTGCAGGATCAGCCGCCGCGCTGCGAACAGCACGGCTTCCGCATGCTCGATCCGGTCGGGCAGCTCGAGCCGCGCGCTGAAGGCGGGGGGCAACTCCAGCCATTCGTACACTTCCGGCGCCGCGCCCGTCGCGCGATCGAGCGCATCCAGCAGGGCCGCGCCGCAGCGCTTCCTGAGGCCTGCGCGGGGTAATCGCCGGACGTCGTCGACCGTTTCGCATCCCAGTCCGTCGAACCATTCGGCGTAGGGGCGCGCAGGCGGCAGGGCAGGTAACGGCACGCGACGCAGCGTACGGTCGACGGAGCCCAACGTGAGCGCGATGCCAGCCGATGACCGGGCGAAGAGCCACGCGGCCTGTCCCGTCGGCGCAACGGCAAGTGTCGCGGTCACGCCGAACGCGCTCACCGTTTCACCCGCCCGCCGGCGCAGTGGCCGGATGCCACCGAAGAGGCGCAGGCTCGCCGAGACGTTGGCCAGCACGACCGATTCCTCAGCCAGCACCACGTGGGGGGTGAACTGCAGCAGGGCGAACGCCACGCCACGAACCAGCTCCGCTTCACGGGCGAGATCACGTTCCCGGATGACCGCGTCGGGGGCGAGCGTCAACACGCCACCGCGGCGCATGCCGGGCACGATCCCGGCCGAGTGCGCCGCGCGGTCGAGCGCGACAACGCGGTCCTTCTCCAGCACGACAAACCCGGCCTCATTGCGTGGCGTCGACCAGCGCGGGCGAAACGACTCGAGGGCGAGGTGCGGCAGATGTACGCCGATCCAGAGTTGCATATCGGCTCAACAGGGCAGGTGAAGGTACGAGAGGAACGAAAACGGGTTCGTCGCGCTGCGGTCCGCGGCGCTTGACGAACGTCACTTCAATACCGCCCCTGGCGGCTCGCAGCGCAAGCCGCAGCGGCGCCGGCGACGTCGCCTGGGCGGCCGCAAGCGGGCGAAACAGAAACAGCAGCGTGTCCGAGGCCTGCGCGGCCAGATGCAGGCGCCGCAGCGCTTCCTGCCGGACTTCGGCCTGCCAGAAGAGCAGGGCGCCGCAGGTGCCGGCACGCAGGATCTGCTCGGCGGCCCACAGCGCATCAGCCGTGCGGGGTGCGCGCAGCACGCAGGCCTGTCCTGCGGGAACGCCCAGCCACGCCAGTCCGGCGGGTTGTAGCCGGTGCGGCGGCTGCAGCAGGAGCAAGGGGCGGGATCCGACAGTCGCCAGCGCGGGCTGCAGCAGACGCAGCTCACCGCTGCCCGGATGCGGCGTGAGCAGTTCGGTGAGCGCGCCCACGGGCCAGCCGCCGCCCGGCAGCTCGGCGGCCAGCGCGGCGTGGCCGCACGACACCACCCGATCGAAGCCGACGGCTAGCTGCGAAGCACGCCATAAGGCGGGGTGGATGTCTTCGGGGTGACGCGGCAGGGCGCTCATGGGGCTTGAATACTGTATGGATATACAGTATCTAGTGTAGCGCTTATCCGAGAAAAATGTGAATGGAGGTCTGGAGACTACGACGGGGCGGTTCCTGGCGAGCCGTTCCAGACGGGCGCAAGACCACCTTTCACAACCGGCTCGGCCGCTACGGTCGCCAGATACAGGGATGCCGGCCCCGCCACTGCAGGCACAGGTTTTCCGCCCGGGACGGGCGGGCACTGTGGTGTTGGGAGAATCAGACGGTTAGTTGCATTCGATAATTTCAGGAATGAGCCGCCGGATTTGGAAGACTAGGCGGCCGACGCGGTGCCTCCCAGGCGCACGTCAGGGGAGCAGACAGCGGACGCGTGACTGATACGGGGAGCTTTCCGCTCGAAGACATTTGGATCATCAATTTTCGCGAGGCCGGGCCGTTAACTGCCTCAAGTACTCGCGAGGATTTTGTTTGCATGACTATCGTTTTCCGCAGGCTCACAGCCATCTTTCTGGATTTGACAGCTCGATTCACTTCTGTCGATCCACGCATGAGCAATCAGGATCGGCTATTTCTCAGCGGGCACGGCTTGGACACGATTCGCGAGATCGCCCAACAATTCCCGCGCGACGGGCAGCTGGGTGTCCACATGGCGGAACTGCAACGGAGCAGGGAGTTCGCCCGCGACCTGATGGACTTTGTCGATCCGGAGATGTCGTTTGGAGACTTCATTCGCGGTGTGAATCAAGCCTTCGCATCGTGGCGTTCGGAGCTTGACAGGATGCAGCCGTGCCGCGCTGAGTTTGCTGCTGCGATGCGCCGGGAGCTTTTTGCCGGCAACGATGCGGGATGGAGGGCGTACGCGGCACACATGCGCACGCATCTGTCGTGGTTCGCCGGTGACGAGGCGCCACGCATTCCGGATAAAACACGTAAGACGAGCGAGAAAGTTGTCAGCGATGCTGTCGCCGGGCGCAAACACTGACGATCAGAGCCGGCGGGCACTAGCCAAGATCCGGAAGATCGATGTCGTTTGCCGACGGCAGTTGAAGCTTTTCCAGGTATTGGCGTGCCGTTCTGCACGGCCGTTTGTGCGGTTGAAGTTAGCGGCGCCGGATGCTCACGCAAACGCTGAAGAGATTCCGCATGTAAAAAAAAGACCGCAGACACTGCTGCGGCCCGAAACACACACGCCGCGCAAGAGGCGCTGACGTTGGTTCCATCCTACACATCCGCGTTTCTGAAGCAATCAGGTATCTCGTCTGAAAATATGCGAGAGGCCGCATTGCCGCATCTATCGTGGGGCGGGCCTATGTCAGTCGCGGCTGCAGGCGTTGCAAAATGACGACAGGGCCAGTCGTCTGGCTCCAGGATGATGTATCCGGACTTTCACTTGACCAGGGTTGTGGCCTGTCTAGATGAATCATTGTGCGGACTGGCGATGTTACTTTCGCGTGCGTCGATCCACTCAATTGCCCATTGCCGCGCAAGCTGGATCGCCTCGTCCTGATTTTCGAACCAGGCAAGATTGCGCTCGATGTGCATTTCAGTGTCCGCATCATCGTCAGGCGACGCTCGGACGATCCGCGCATGTGCGAAGAACTGTCCAAGCGAAAATTCCGGGGTTGCGTCAATGACCCAGCCGCGGTACTCGAACTCCATGATTACCTCTGATACTTAGCCAATCGAGATTCGAACAGACAAAGCATGGATTCATCAGGCTGTATTCGCTAAACCTCCAATGTTGAATTGCCGGCGTCGGGGCCGACGAGCAGGCAGCACGTTGTCTTCGGGCCGCAATACTGTTATAGACCTGCGCCAGTGCTTCAGCACATCGATAATCAAAAGATAAGATGCCCTTTTAGGCAGAAGGGGCCGAAGCGCTCATGAGGTCCAGCTGGAACACAGCCCCTCGGGGTATGTTGCGGCAAGCAACGCATCTCCGACGAGACATTCGTGTGCGTAATAGAGGGCTCGTTTTATCCCGCTTCAGTCAATCGACAAAGACTTGCGACCGTCCGCTAACGAACCGGCGGGCGACGCGCCCTACAACTCAGCTAATCGGCAGCACTTCAGGAAACCGCGACGCTGTCGTTAACTATTAGACCAAGAGCCGAAACAGTCGGCTGCATTTGATTTGCCTGGAGTACATTCCGGCCGCTCTCTCAGGTTCTGGCAGCGTTTTCCCCTCGGAAATACCAGGACCTTTCCAAGCCGATCCTTTACGGGATCGGTTTTTTTTGTCCGGCTCCCCGCGCACTCGGCGATAGCCGGGCGTTGCTAGCATGCGCGGATCAGCCGGCGTTAGGTGCCAAGCTGTGGACGGTGCGGCATCCAGTCTAGCCAGCCCCGGCTATCGTTGGCTATCCACTCGCGGGCCTCGGCATCGTCGGTAAAGCCGGTGATCTGCTGTTCGTAACCGTCAGGCCACGTAGCTCGCACGAAATACCCCGATCGGTCATTAAGCTGCACCGCTTCAAACGTGATGCTTTGCGCATCGCTCATCTTGGCCCCCGTATTTTTTGTGTCTCGATCATACGGCGCTGGACGGGTGTCCTGGTGGAATCCGGGTTCTAATCCGGCAGGCGGAGGACAACGGGTTTTGCCAGGATAAGAAGTTGCCCGTCAACGATGGTCAGGCGATTAAGTGCGCTCCCCGGGAAAGGCGATCGGAATTTCTTCGGCGCGAAGTCGGCATCCGCCCACCAGAATTAAAGTAAGAATCCCCGATGCGTGTTCCCCGCTGTGAAGGCAACGGAGCCAACGCCCTGCCCAAACGCAACCGCCGGTACGCGGGAGACTGAAGACTATGCACCACCTTTCACAAAGGTTACATGCGACACCGAATAGAAGATTCTGCGGAGATCACACGTCTGCTTCTGTTAGTTTTCACGGAACTGCCGCGACCCGACATTGCTGCAGGTTTGGATCGCTATCTTTGGAGGCATGCCCGCTTTGGATTCGCAGAGCAGCTTGCCGACGCATTGAACGACGTTCGGTCGGGTTCAGCCGGCCACTTTCTGTATCACAAAAAAAGCGGCCTCCTGTTCGCGCACGTAGAGTTTGGTTATCACCAGTTACTCCTCGCACACTTGTGCGCGCTGCACAAAACGGATTTTTCCCGCGAGCAGTTGAAATGGAACGTGCATCAGTTTCACTACACGGACCCAATCAAAAAGCTTGCTGACGAGTTCGTAGACGAAGGGTATGGACTGTTTCTTTCGACCTGCTCGAACGGAAAGCGTATTACCGTCGGACAGACCTTCGCATGGGAAGCACTTGAGCAATCAGCCTTTGGGAGTTTCGAAGGAGACGTGATTTGGCTATTGCCACCATCATTTCAGAACCGCAATCGCCGAACGCTGCAACTGCGAGAAAGCGGAACGTCCGCAAAAGGCAGAGCTACGGCCGTTCACGAGCAGTCTGCTGACGGGCCGTTGTGGGTTGGTCTATGCCGATCGCATCAAACTATGTTCAGCCAGTTGCAGACCTTCGACGTTGTCAAACGAACTAAATTTGGAACCTATTTGCGGGGGCGATCTACGCGGTGCTGCCCGCCGGCTGCATCTCGCCCAAGGTTCCGGGCGGCACGTACTACCTGTGCGGCAATACGTGGTTTCAACCCGCCTATGGCGTGAACGGCGTTTACTACCGCGTGATGCCCGCGCCCTATCTGTCAGTAAATGACTCGCAGTTTTTGCTTCACACTAGCTTTCGCATACGACGTCAAGGCGTGCGCTTACCCCAGGCGTCGATGTCAACTGTCCGCTGTTACGCCTTACCTGCGTCTAAGACTTGAGCCGGCGAGGTTGCCGCTGCTCCTGAATGATTCGACTTCCGTCCGGTCGGCGACCCGAAAACACATATGCAACTTCGACACGGACGGCATCGATGATCGCGTAGCGAACGTTATTGCAGCAGAAAGCCCGTCGGGCGTGCCCTCGCAGAGTTTGTGTATCAGACGGGCTCAATAGCCGGTCAGCAACGCACCACGCAAATTCCGGGAGCCGGCCACGCGCGTTCAGAAACACGGTTTGCGTACGTGGAATGTTTCTCGATTCGCCCAACGCGCTATATAGGGGGCGTAAAACGGACGCAAATCGAAATCGCGTCCGTTCGCGTGCGACCACTTCATACAAAACTCTTGCATCAGGATACCAGGCGAATAAACTAAAAACGCTTCGTCGGAGGTCATGATGAAACCTTCGAAGGAACGGGGGCTTCACTAGGTTCACCGACCCGGCGACCGACATACCGTCCAGCTTCACGAACATGACGAGTGGAGTCGTCGTCAGAGCGGTCCGGCGGCGCCAACGCGATAAAAGAGTCCCGAGCCTGGTTGTCCATCAAGTATTCGTGCGCCAGCCGCTGAGTAACATCCTTTCGTCACGCAACACGGCCGGCGGAAACCATTTTCGCCACCCAGCTATTTCTTCACCTTGCCCGCCACCTGGAAAATCCGCTCCCGTACGACGCCAATCGCCTGTTTGAGGGCGTAGACATCTTGAAAATGGCGCTGCGGAATCCGGATCTGGCTGGCATGCGCATCAATGTTCTCGATTTCGTCGCGCCATTGCGCAATCTGGTCCGGGGTCGGTTGCCTGGTTCTCCATATTTCATCTTCCAGCGATTTGATTTCGCGATACCAGACCACGAGCCGATGTTTAATCCGCGCCTCCACGATGCGCGGCAATGCCTGCAGCAGGCCTAGCAGTAAGGCCATGAAGGGCAGCAGAATCAGCAGGCGCCTTTCGATAAAGCTGCCCAGCCAGAATGGAAGGTAGCGCTGCAGAAAGGGACGACCGGATTTGAAGTAACGCGTGCTTTCGTCGGAAACGGGAAATTCTTCGGTGTTCAGGTTCGGAAACGTGCCGAGCGGCGTGAAGTAGTCTTCGCCGCCATGGACGGTTTTGGCTGCATCCAGCAGCAGATAGACCAAGGCAGGGTGCATGGTGTCTTTGGAAACGAGCAGCGCCGTGGCGGCCAGCAGGGTGACATCTGCCTTCGGAAGATCGTTGACGACGCTGGTCGAGGCGCGCGGGAAAGTAATTTTGGAGAGGGACGGGAACTTTTGCACCAGGGCATCGGCCTGGGCAAAACTCATCAGCTTCAGATCGCTGTTCAGTAGCGTTTTCTGCATCGCCGCATCGGGCCTGCCGATAAAGAAAGCAGCATCAAGCTCGCCATTTTCGAGGCCTTGATATGCGTTGACAGCATCCATTTGCAGCAGCATCGTGTTGTCGCCGGTGATGCCGCTATGCGCGAGCAATTCTTGGGAGACGTTGAGCAGGCCGCTGCCGGGAACGCCTATGGCCACCCTTTTGCCGCGCAGTTGTGCCAGCTGGTTGACGGTGGCGTCGCCGCGATAAAACACCCAGACCGGTTCATACGAGACGGCAGCGATGGTCTGCAGGTGGTCTGTTTCTTTCGGACTGGTGGTGCCGGACTGGATAAAGCCCACTTCGTATTCGCCGTCTGGATTCTTCAGCCGCTGATAATTTTCAATTGACCCGGAAGAACTGCGGATATCAAGGGTGACGCCTTCGCGCTTCAGGATGGGGGCATAGCGATCAGCAAAGCCGCGATAGATACCCTTGTCCGCCCCGGTTGTGATGACGATCGTGCGCTGGATGGCGGGCTTGAGTACTGTCGCCAGTGCCCAGCCTAGCGCGGCCAGCAGTAGTATCGTGCCGATGATGAGAAGCCGCCGGTGCCCCGGTGTCATGGGGGTTTTCTGGCTACGACGAAGCGCTGGGTTGTGCCTGGGCATTGTTCGGCCTCTCTCGTTAGGCTTCTCCCGCGCGGGGACTTGGGGCAAGCGTTTGTGTGGCAGCGTTGCTGGCAGTCGCCGGTGACACCGCAAAGTTCGTCACCTGAAGAAGCGTCGGGCTCGCCGCCTCGCTGGCCGTGCCGAACAGGAAGCTCGACAGCGCAGCCGCCGGAGCACCTTGTCCACACCTGCATTCGAGCTCACCATCATCGATCAATTCTTTCGTTTTCCCAACCCTACGATACGAATGGGTGAGGCTCCACCCGGTGCCTGCCACCGGCCGTTCACAACGGGCAACCTGGGCGCCGCATTTGCGACAGGACGCGGCGAACTGTGGTGGAATCAGGTTTCGATTCCTGGCGTCTTTTCACCGGCATTACCCAAAATCTGCCTGCTGCATTCTGAGCAAAAAATACCTCACAATGCGACGACGAGCTGCCCGCAGCTATCTTGTCCATGGATCGCGGACGTCCGCCACGGGCCTTTGATAAAAATGTGAACACGGTTATTCCATGAACCATCCATGGCTCACGATGAGCGACTGGCCCGTAAGCGCGTTGGATGGAAACGACGCGAAGAAGAGCGCGGTTTCCGCTACATCCTGTACCGTCGTGAACTCACCATCGACGGTCTCCTTGAGCATCACGTTCTTGATGACGTCGGCCTCCGAAATGCCCAGCGCCTTCGCCTGCTCCGGAATCTGCTTGTCGACCAGTGGGGTGCGCACGAAGCCCGGACAGATCACGTTGGTGCGCACGCCGTGCTTCGCTCCCTCCTTGGCGACCACCTTCGACAGGCCGATCAGGCCGTGCTTGGCGGTCACGTACGGCGCCTTGAGCAGCGAGGCCTCCTTCGAGTGCACCGACCCAATGTAGATGATGCTGCCGCCGCGGCCGGACTGGTACATGTGTCGCAGACAGGCACGCGTCGTGAGGAAGGCTCCGTCGAGATGGATCGCGAGCATCTTCTGCCAGTCGGCGTAGGTGAATTCCTCGATCGGATGCACAATCTGGATACCGGCATTGCTCACTAGAATATCGACGCCGCCGAACGCCGCGACCGCCGCCACCACGCCAGCATTAACCGCGTCCTCGCTGGCCACATCCATAGCGACGCCGAGCGCCTGACCGCCCGCGGCACGGATTTCGTCGGCTGTCGCGTTAGCGGCATCGAGGTTAAGGTCGGCGATCGCGACTTTCGCGCCTTCGCGTGCGTAGGTAATGGCGATTTCCTTGCCGATGCCGCTGGCCGCGCCCGTGATAATGGCGGACTTGCCTTGCAGTTTCATGATGGTTCTCCTCACTTGGCAAGATAGTCATGGACGACAGTGCCCAACCCGAGCGTCAGGTCCGTCAGAATGTGCACGCCCGAAATTACTTTGAGCACCGGCAGCGCCGCAACCGGAGCGAGCGCATGATGAAACAGCTCGAGCGCGGCCGGCCCCTCCCAGGCTCCCTTCACGGTAATGTCTTCGCAGAAGTACCGCACTAATTCGCAGATGCGTGTGGTGCCATCCACATGCGGAATGATCTTGAGCAGGAAGTTCGGTGCCGACAGCGACGCCAGAATCGGGTCGTGCGCAAGCGCCCTGTGCTTGTAACCCATCGTCGCGAGCGCGATCGGGACCGGCCCGTACCTCAGGATGCCACCGATCGTGTCTTTCTCGACGCGCAGCTCTGGCGAGGCGAGCTTCTTCGGAAATCCCCAGATTTCACGCCCCCCGGCAATTGGCGATCCGTCGTCGAGATACATCGCGTGCACATAGCCGCCGTGTCCGCCGCGGAAGCTCACCGGGATCACCTGGCCGCTTTCCGTGTAGTTGCCGAACCCGGTTGAATCGGGCATCCGGATGAACTCGAATTTGACGATCGGATCGGTCATCTCCAGCGGAGCGGGAATCACCGCAGCCAGCGCGTCGGGATCGGTCCGATAGGTAACGATCAGGAACTCACGATCGACGAAACGATAAGGACCCGGCGGGAATGCCGGACTCGTGAGCGGCATCGCAAAGGCGCGCTCTTTCACGTCTGCTTCTTTCATGTGAGGTGCTCCTGTTATCGGGTCAACGGGTAAGGTCATAGATGCGGATGCCATTGCCAAGGTCCGTTGCCTCCTTCCACTCCGGACTTGAGCGCGCGGTGCGGACCACTATCGACGAAGGCCGCCGCCACCACCGCCCGCGCCTTGGGCGTAGCGTTGGCTCCCGGCTGCACCTCGCTGTCGATTCTGCATTTGCTGGTTCAGTTCACCGGAGGAGGACTGTCCGCCGGTCCTGTTAAAGCCACCGGCAGGACTTTGGGGAGGGCCGCCGCCCGGCCTGTTCGCAGCCGACGGTGTCGGGCGCTGCTGTTGAGCGCTCTGTGCTCGTTGCTGGGCAGTGGCGGAATTGGCGGTCTGGGTTCCGGTGGGACGCTGCTGTTGAGCGCTCTGTGCTTTTTGCTGGGCAGCAGCGGAATTCGCGGTCTGGGCCGCGGTGGGGCGCTGTTGTTGAGCGCTCTGTGCTCGTTGCTGGGCGGTGGCGGAATTGGCGGTCTGGGTTCCGGTGGGACGCTGCTGTTGAGCGCCCTGTGCTTGCGGTTGCGTGCCCTGTGGCGTGGGCTTGTTTACCGAAGACCAGGAGCCATTGTCGTATTTCTGCCAGCTACCGTTGGTGTTCTTATAGACATTCCCGTCACGCCCAGCGTACATGTCGCCGCTCGCGGTTTTGCCCGCCACCGCACGTCCGTTGGCGCTTGTGCCGGCAACTGCCTTGCCGCCTGCGGAATTCTGATACGTACCGACCGAGCCTCTCGCCGTCGTCGAATGCTGGGTCGCCGCCCACTGGTTGCCCTTCGTGACAACAGAACTTCCCCACTGGCCGTATGCGTTCGAGCCTTGCCGCGTAGCAGCATAGGCGCCGGTATAGGGATTGTAGGCTTGCGCAACACTTCCGCTGCCGTCCCGCCCGGAAGCCGTCGCGCCGCGCGCGTAGGTACCTGTGTATGGGTTGTACGATGCGCCCCATTGCGCGCTGCCGTTCGGTCCGTAAGCGACCCCTCTCACGCCGCTCGCTCCCGTATACGGGTTGTACGTGCGATAGCCATAGGGCATCGGACGTGGATAGTAAACCGGATAGCGCCCGCCACCTATGCCAACGTAGGGCGGGTAGTAGTACCCGTTGCCCTGTGCGATGATCGCGCCGACCGCTGCGCCCGCGATGAAGATGCCGAGATACCCCGCTGTGTAGCTTGCCTGCACCGAGCCGGTGGGGGTCACGTATTGCGTGACATAGGTCACGTTATAGACGGGCGAACTGGGCGGGATCGTATAGATGACCTGGGGCACAGACATGGTGGTTTGCCACGGCCCGGCTGGTGACGAAGAATCGAACCACACGCCCTGAGAACAAACGTAATAGCGATTTTCCACCTTGATCACTTTGTCAGGCGTGTTCGTTGCATATGACATCGGTGTGCCTTGAATCGGCTGGAACTGGGGTTCGCCGCTGTACGAAACCTTGACTGCGGCCGCAGCGGCGGCAGGGTTCACCTCGACGGTCGTCGGGATCTGTGCGAGCAGTACTGCATCTGAGGCTTCCGGCGTCCCAGGCACGGAAGCGAGGACCCGGGCCGCCGCGCTATCGGGCGGAATCTTCGCGAAAGCGGGCGGCAACTGATTGGTCGCGAACGTCCACGGCCCGCTAGGTCCGGGCGCGGAAAACCACCGGCCACCGGTCAGATAGTAGTAAGTCCTGGTCGGTGAATAGACGAACACATCGCTGTCGGTATTCTTCGCGAACACCAGCTGGGTGCCGGGGATCGCTGTATAGACCGGTTGCCCGTCGAAGACGATCAGCTCAGCGGGGGTACTGCTGAAGAACACGCCCGGCGCCTTGCCCTTGTGCCCTTGGGGCGGGGGGATATAGGGCTTCAGGTCTGCCCAGGTGGGATCGGCAGGAACCTTCGACATCTTGGCAGGGAGCGTTTTCGTTTCTGCCCATCCGCTTTTCAGGTCGGTCGACGTCACCCATGACTGGCCAGTGAACAGGTAGTACTGGTGGGCGGCATTATCGACGAACAGCGGCCAGTTCGCGTTGACGACGAATGACAGGTCTGAATTCTGGATCGGCGCGAGCACCGGTTCGCCGTCCACAAACAGCAGGATCGCTGGCCCGAAACTCGCGAAGATCGCCGGAGGGTCGTTCTTGACGGCTGCAACCGGCGCAGCGTTTTTTTTCTCCACGCTCGCGACCAGGCGGTCGACCGATATGGTCAGCGAAGCCTGCGGATTGAGAAATTTGCGCACGAGCTGATCCAGTTTTTTGGCCGTTTGCGGGTCTGTGTCAGGAAAGGTCGTACCGGTAATTTGCGGATGGCTCAGGAGCACGTTACGGCTATCGACATCAACATCCGTGTGCATCTGCACCGTGATAATGCCTACCTGCGGCTTGCCACCACGTGGCGTTACGCTAATGGCCATTCGACCGGTCACTTCCCTGAAGTCTTTCCAGTCGTCGATCTGTGGCTGGTAATAGACGAGTGTTGCGTCGTCTCTCGTGAGCTCACGCGGCCAACCCGGGTCTTGTGTCGCGGCGCGGATTGGCTGGATGGCCGACAACGCCAGTGCCAGCGCCAACATTCGGATGGGCAGTCTGGAAGTCACGATGCTTTGCTCCTGTCCGCCTCACGGCACTTCCGCAGCGCGACCCGTGTCATGGACGGAAGGCGAATGAGCAGACACGGGGTACGGATGTTGGCGGCCGGGTCGCTGTTGCCGCGGTGGTGCAGCTAAAAAGATAGGTTCATTACAGCGCGCATGCAATTGGACCTTGGTCCAATTGCATGCAGCCGCGCGGCGAGCAAGATGCGGAACATTGAGGGGGGATGACCAGTCTTCGTCAATCGTGCGATTCGTGGAAACAGGGGCAACGTCGGGTCCGTGAAGACGCGGCGCCGGCAAGCGTCCCGATTCGAAGACCGGGGGATAAGCGCAATACCAGAAACGGAGGATTGCAGGGTGAACCACCTCGCCGTTGCGTTGATTGTGTTCATATGCGTTGTCGGCAGCGCGCTGCTGGGTTCGTATCTGCGCGTCGTGCTGCCGCAACACCACCTTAGCGATGAGTCAATCAGTGTTGTCAAACTGGCGACCGGTCTGGTCGCGACCATGGCCGCGTTAGTGCTTGGCCTGCTGATCTCGTCGGCGAAAGCCTCGTTCGACACGACGAATAGCGAAGTTGTGCATAGTGCCGTTGACATCGTGCGCCTTGATCGCGTGCTGGCCCGATATGGACCGGAAACGCAGGAGATCCGCGGTTTGCTCAAACGTCTCACCGCCACGTCGATCGAGGTGCTCGCTTCCGGCGATCCGTCGCAGTTGGCGCGATTGAGTGGACCAGAGGCAGTGGGGCGGGGGGAGGACTTCCAGCGCAAGATAGAGGAACTCGCGCCGCACAACGCGGTGCAAAGTCAATTGCAGGTACACGCCCTCCAGCTCGTCGATGAAGTGTTTGCCGCGCGCTGGCTGGCGTTACTCCAGCAGAAGGGCTCGATCCCCGTGCCGCTGCTGGTGGTTCTGGTGTCCTGGCTAGCCATTCTCTTCGGCACGTTTGGTTTGTTCGCGCCTCGCAACGGTACGACCATGACAGCGCTAGCCATGTGTGCACTGTCGACTGCCGGTGCGATCTTTCTGATTCTGGAAATGAACACCCCGCTCGACGGGATAGTCAGAATCTCGCCTGAGCCCATGCGCGCAGCGCTCGCCATTCTTGGCCAGTAGCCGCTCGATCGTGCTGGCGTTGGCTCTGCTTGTCTCGCACTCAGGCACGATCAGCGATTGAACCAGCGGTATTGGAGCGCGACCGAGATGGTCTGGAAATTGCCGCCGACGCGTGTTACCAGTCCACGCGACCACGCAAGCTTCGCGGACCACCTTTCGGCAAGCGGCACCGACAGCGTGACGCCGTAACGCACACTGCGCTGAAGGTCCTGATCCTGGACGCCGTTCACGCTGGTCCGGCCGCCCGTGAAATACGTCGCGTCTGCGGCGAGCCAAAGCCCGGGGCGCCAGGCGTAGCCGCCATGCAACTGGAATTCGGGTATCGGATCCTGGCCGCGCCTGCGTCCGCCAAAAAAATCGTTGTTGTCTGTGAAGAACCACACGCCCGCAGCGCCTTCCACGAACCAGTTGCCAATCGGCTGGGACAGTCCGATTTCTGGCTTGAACGACCATCGGTTCGACCCCACGTTGATCAGGCGGGACGGCACGTACTGGCCTGTCGGCGCCACGACGCTCACACTGACACCGAGGACAGTGGAGGGTTTGCGCCGCGCGAATTCCTCCGGCGTGAGCGCCGGATCGCCCAGCAGATTCACGGCGACCCTGAACCGCACGTCGCCCAGTCCGGATCGATAGGCATGCTCCGGTCTACCTTCGACGTCGCCGGTCACATTCGCACTGGCGTACGGGACGGACACCGCAACGCTTGCGGTATGACCAGCGACGCCGAAGCTGTGGGAATAGCCGAATGCATACGTGTTGATTCTGGCCTGCACATTGGCAATCGGCAACGAAGGGTCGACCGAGAAGCCGCCGCTCGATCGCGCGTAGTCCATTACCACGAAATTCGTTCCGACCGGCGCAGCCGAATAGGCGCGTGGTTCCATTTCCTGGGCACTTGCCAACGCGGACCAGAGCAAAGCAGCACAGACACGTGCCGGCCGAAAGCGCCGGGCAGCGCGCGTTGCCGAACGGATCCCAGCCTTGCAACCCGATGTGACTGTGTGATTCGAGTCGATCGATGGTTTCGGCATTGTCGTGACGTTCGTCCCTGATTGATGTATGAGAAGGCTGGATCATCGCTGCTCGCAATAGGACCAAGGTCCAATGTGCATACGACCGCATGCGACTAAACTGGAAGATGCGCGAGTCCGGTCGCGTCGTTCCTGGGAGAGAGTCATGATTGGGCCTGTACGCACATTGGCCGTTTTGCTTGTGTTGCTGCAAATCAGCGCCGCGAGCGCGCAGGGACAGTAACCGATGCTCGATAAGATGGCCCAAAAGGTCGTCGAAAAGTATCAAAACTCGTCCTGTCAGCAACTCGCAGAAGAAAAGAGCCGTCCACCGACAGCGCAAAAAGCGCAGATGGAGCAAAGAGCGGTCGAGATGCTTCGCAATGACGCCGGCATGCGTGCGGAATTTCTCAACCGTGTCGCGGCGCCGATCGCCAACAAGCTGTTCGAGTGCGGAATGATTCCATGACCGTCTTGTGCCGGCCACCTCAGGAGGTAACTATGAAAATTCTGCTTATGTTGGTATGCGTAATGCTGTCTTCGAGCGCATTCGCGAACTGCACCACTAACGCACGCGGCATGACCGAATGCAACAACGGACAGACGGCCGGCGGCTATAACCCAAACACGGGTAACGCCGTGACGGCTCAAAAGAATCAGAACGGCGTGACGACGACCCAGACAAGCAAGGGCGGAGAGGCCAAGACCAAGAACGGAAAGGGCGTCTATAAAAGCCCGAGCGGACAGACATGTTATAAGACCGCCAACAGTCGGGGATGCAATTGAATGGATGAAGCTGCTAGCTGTTTGCGCGCGCGGTGCTACTGTGGTTTTCCTCGCGCGCAGCTAATCCAGTCGATAACAGGCCGCCGACAGTTCGTAGGCTTTTCAGCGATCTAGCCCTTCATTCAGCGAGATAGTCGTGCACGACAGTGCCAAGACCAAGCGTGAGGTCTGACAGGATGTGCACGCCGGATATCACTTCAAGGACAGGCAGCGACGCGACCGGCGCGAGTGCGTGATTGAACAGTTCGAGTGCGGCAGGACCTTCCCACGCTCCCTTCACTGAGATGTCCTCGCAGAAATGGCGCACCAGTTCGCAGATGCGCGGCGAGCCATCCACGTGCGGAATGATCTTGAGCAGAAAATTGGGCGCGGACAGCGACGCGAGGATCTGGTCGTGCGGTACCGCGCGATGCTTGTAACCCATCGTCGCAAGGGCGATCGGAACCGGCCCATATCTCAGGATGCCGCCGATGGTGTCCTTGTCGATCCGCAACTCAGGTGACGCAAGCTTCTTTGGAAACCCCCAGATTTCGCGGCCGCCGGCGATCGGCGGTTCGTCGTCGAGAAACATGGCGTGGACATAGCCGCCCCGCTGGCCCTGAAAACTGACCGGGATGGGCTGACCGCTTTCAGTGTAGTCACCAAAGCCCGTTGAATCGGGTATCCGGATGAATTCGAATTTTACGAGCGGGTCGGTCATTTCGAGGGGGCAGGAATGACTTCGGCCAGGGCGTCAGGATCGGTCCGGTAGGTGATGATCAGGAACTCCCGATCGACAAATCGATAAGGACCGGGCGGATACGCCGGGCTGGTGAGCGGCATGGCAAATGCGCGCTTCTTTACGTCGGCTTCGGTCAGGTTGCACGCTCCTTATGTCGGCTGCGATAGCCCGACGTGTTACGCGTTCAGGTCGTAGATGCGCACGCCATTACCCAGATCGGTGGCTTGACGCCATTGAGGGTTGGCGATCGACTTTTGGGCATCGCTGTATCCGAAGTCCCACAGCTCCATCACGGTCGCGCGTGAGAACTCGTAATCCTTGAAGTTCGACGAGCGCGTGTTGTGCCGGTTGATGAAATGGACAAGGGCGACGGCGCCTCGAGTGCTGATGGCGCCAAGTTTCTGGACGTCGGGGTCCGTTTTGAGCGTGGGTGGCAGCTTGTCGAGCAGGCGGTGCAGCGAGTTGCGAAGGTCTTCGATTTCGCTGACACGGGCCGTATTGAAACGTGTCTTGCTCGAGTACTGGATGTCCTTGGTGCGTTCCTGCACTTCTCTGAGGGTTTTGGGCAGTTCACCGGCGCTGCTGAATACGTCGACTTGCAAGATCAACGCGCTCATTCTGTAGTCCTCGTCCAGAACGTACCAAAGTGGCGAGTTGCACGCGATACCGCCGTCCCAATACCATTCTCCATCTATCTGAACAGCGGGAAAACCCGGGGGCAGTGCACCGCTTGCCATTACATGCTTGGGACCGATCCGTGTCTTGCTATTGTCAAAATAGACCGAGTTACCGGTGCGCACGTTGACCGCGCCTAGCGAAAGGCGCACCACTTTCCGGTTGATCAGCTCAAAATCGACCAGTTCTTCAAGTGATGCCCTGAGCGGGCCCGTGTCATAAAGGCTTAACGCCTCGAAGTCTCCCTCGTGCGAAATAAAAGGCGCTGGAATCCGCGGTGAAAAGAAACCCGGCACGCCAAATGCAACCGAGGACGCCGCACTCATGAAATTGAATAGTGGGCGCATCGGATCGAGCGAGAGTGGCGGCACAAATGGGGCGTGTGCCGATACGCGTTCCCAGAACTGCCGCAATCGCTTTGCACGCTGCTCAGGCAGATTACCTGCAATTAGCGCGGCATTGATCGCGCCAATCGACACGCCGGCGATCCAGTCGGGCGCGACGCCTGCTTCGGCGAGCCCGGCATAGACACCGGCCTGGTAGGCCCCCAGGGCGCCGCCGCCTTGCAGCACCATGACGGTATGGTCGAATTTGCCCCAGCTTGTGGTCGCGCTTGAGGGTTCAGCCTGGTCCTGGTGTGCCTTTGCCATGACGACCCCGCAAGTGGAGGGATGTTTGCGCACAACGGTATGGCGTCGCTCATACCGAAGCGCGAAGGTGCCCCACATGGCGGCGGGCGGGGCCAGCCTCGTTCCGTGCCCCGCGCGGTCGTATGCCACTCGCCGCAAGCGACTGTTGATTTTCACAGACTTGTCGCGACTGTCGCGGTTTCGCCGTGCAGAGACCACGCCGGAGCGATTTATATTCGTGGGTTTATTTTATTTAGGTATTGCTTAACGATCTCTTAAGAATTTCTTAAGCATCATTTGAAACGGAACAATCCTTGCAACGAGCCGGCATTGGCACGGCACAGGGTTTGTCCGAACTCACCACCTCGTTATTCAAACTATATGCTTTGCGACGCGTGGACAATTGGACCTTGGTCCAATGCAACAGCTATCCAGTACCGAGACACCGAGTTGAAAGGCAGAAGAATATACGTGCACGTTATTTACTATTTTCTCACTGCGTACTAGGATTAATTTGCCGTTCGGTCCTATCCGGTCGCGGAAATTGTTACTGGGATTTCCATCTGCCTGGCGGTGTCCACGCCCAGCCGTGCCATCGGCCACGCCAGCAAGTCGCCGGACGAGCAACGCACAACAAAGGTGACGACTCGAAAGCTTGCCCATGACGCAGGCTTGGAGCGCGCACTGACGAGCGAATCACGATTCTGAGTTTCCGGCTGGCTTCGTAACATCTGGCGGCGGTAACCAGCCTCCGGGTCAAGAGGCTTTGCCTCTTATAGAAATCCAGAGCGAGTTCTTGTCAGCCCATCTCGCGGTGCCGACCTTTGAGAGGCAGTTCGGCCATGAGCATCGTCATGCCAGTCATTGTCGTGCTGGAAACAGCAGCCATTCTGTGGTTGCTGACGATGCTGGCGCGACGCCAGCGGGCGGCGGCATCGATCGCTAGTCATAATCCGCCACGCCTGTCAGCGCATTACGCTGCCCGCGCCATGCTTGGTCTGCGTGTGATGCGGGCACGCTTATCGAGGATGGCCAGGAGAGCCAGTCCTCTCGACTCGTTTGCGAAAGCAGGTTCGTCAGGAGAGACATGCGAGACTCGCGCGGAGAACCTTCGCGTCGCGGAAGCTTCCCACGTGCCGGAAGCGGGTCAGCGTGGGACTCGCGCCGGGCATCCATTTGCAGAGCGACTCCGCACCATGGCCTCCGCGAGAGTCGTTCACCGGGAGCCTTCCGAGAGTGACGGACGATCGGTGAGCCTGGCGGGTTCACACGCCGGCGCGGTCGAGCGAGGGAGCGGTGAGCGTTACTTTCGCGAGGCACTGGCGCTATTGCCGTTTGCGATTCTGATGCTGGGCGAGCATGGCCTCATGGTGATCGTCAACCCGCAAACTGCGAAGCTGTTTGGATACGAATCCGACGAAATCATCGGGAAATCTGTCGAGCTACTGGTGCCTGACCTGCACTTTGACAGCAATGCCCGCTCGTGGGCAGATCTTTCCGCGTTACAGCAATCTCGTGGCTTGGCGCCTTCGCACGAACTGTCTGCGCGGCGCAAGGACGGCACGGAGTTTCCCGTGGAAATCGGGCTTAGTGCATTTCGCTTCGACGACGACAACGTAACGCTCGCATTCATCATCGACCGGACGGATCGCTATGAGTTACACCGCAACCGCCAGGACCTCGCGCATCTGACGCGGGTGTCCACCATGGGTCAGTTGGCCTCATCGCTAGCCCACGAACTGAACCAGCCGCTTACCGCAATCCTGAGTAACGTGCAGGCCGCGCGGCGGTTTATGGCTACTGAGCCGATCGATCTGGGTGAGGTTCGGGAGATCCTGAATGACATCGTTCAGGATGACTACCGCGCAAGCGAAGTGATCCGGCGCATTCGCGCAGTCGTCAAGAAAGGCGATCTGGAGGTCGCGCCACTCCACCTCGCGGGCGTGATCCGTGACGTGGTCCTTCTGGTGCACAGCGACGCGATTGTGCGCGGAATGCGCGTAACACTCGATATCGACGGCGATCTGCCGCCGGTGCGCGGCGACAAGGTGCAGCTGCAGCAGGTCATCCTCAATCTCCTGCTCAACGCATTCGATGCGATGAGCAATGTATCGCCGCTTGATCGCGTGGTCTCGGTGACGCTCCGGTCCGGGAACAATGGCATGGTCTGTATCGCCGTTCGCGATCGGGGCCATGGACTGACTTCCGACAAGCTCGACAAGATTTTCAAGCCATTCTTTACATCAAAACCCCAGGGGCTCGGTCTGGGATTGTCAATTAGCCGCTCCATCATCGACATGCACCGTGGGCGACTCTGGGCCGAAAACAACATCGATCGAGGCGCGACGTTCTACGTCGCTCTGCCCGCAGAGGATATGACTGCGACGGGGCACGGCGAGTCGCGAAACTGGCTATGACCGATTCTGATTCGCTGGTGTTCGTCGTCGACGACGACGATTCTGTGCGCCGTGCGCTGGCGCGTCTGATCCAGTCCGCCGGCTATCGGGTAGAGACATTCGGTTCGGCACGCGCATTTCTCGACAGGATGCGCGCCGATGCCTGTCCAGCGTGCCTGGTACTGGATGTTCAATTGCCAGATCTCAGTGGTCTGGAACCGCAGCGCGAGCTCAATGCGGTGCTGCCGATCATTTTCATCACCGGGTACGGGGATATCCCCATGACCGTAGGAGCCATGAAGGCGGGAGCAACCGATTTCCTGCCAAAACCGGTGCGTGATACCGATCTGCTGCATGCGATCGGACAGGCGTTCGAGCGCCTGGCGCAAACGTACGCGGTCCACCGCGAACTGGACGCAATCCGTGTGCGTCTCGGACGGCTGACACCTCGCGAGCGGGAAGTGATGGCGCTCGTGGTGACCGGACGTCTGAACAAGCAGGTCGCCGGCGATCTGGGCACGGTCGAAAAAACGATCAAGGCTCATCGCGCGCGCGTGATGGCGAAGATGGAAGTCACGTCGCTGGCCGAGCTTGTCCGCGTCGCAGACAAGGTCGGTCTCGGTGGCGCTGCCGAAACACGCGCATCGCGCTAGGCAGCGGCAATCTGGCACGAACGGCAGTCCGTGCTGGCGCGCTTTTCGCTCTTGGTTTCCACCCGGGACCAAGGTCCAATATCGGCAAACCTGTCTGCCTCGTACGCTGTCGTATGGGGGGTGCACTTGCGCGTGCTTCCCGGATACCGGGCTACTCACAATGGGAAAACTCAAACCATTCGTTGTCGTCGTCGATGACGATGAGTCGGTGAGCCGAGCGATCAGGAGACTGTTGCGCTCAATCGGAATCGCCGCCGAAACGTTCGCAAGCGGCGACGCGTTTCTCGATGTCCTGTCGTCCTTGCCCTCGTATCGCCCTGACTGCGTGATTCTCGATGTGCAGATGCCGGGGTTGAACGGGCTGGAAGTCCAGCGACGCCTGTCCGGCAGCGGCATACCTGTCATTTTCATCACCGCCCACGACGACATTGGCGTGCGCGAGCAGGCACTCGCGGCCGGCGCGGTCGCCTATTTGCGCAAACCGTTCAACGACGAACTGTTTGTCAGGACGGTACGCGCTGCTTTGGAAGGCGGACAGGTGCCCTAATCGGGGCATGTGGGCGCCGACCCGGTATTGGACCAAAGGCCAATTGTTTTAACGGGACGCAAACACCACTATTCACGTTGCCCGCGAAGAATTTGAGGCGGAAACGCATTTCACACCGTGGTGTCAATTTCAGAATGGAGCACGCATCATGATCAAGTACCTTCGGCTAATTCTCGCGGTCCCCCTCCTTCTGTTCGCCGTGGCGTGTTCGACGAACCCGACTGTTGCCAATGGTGGGGACCCCGAGATGGACGCGCAAGCACGTGAGGCACTGCAGCAACTATTCGACAGCACTCCGAAGGCGAAGGATCTCCAATACCAGGCGAAAGCCGTCGTCGTGTTTCCGAGCATCGTCAAGGCTGGGTTGTTAGTCGGTGCGCAAGGTGGAAAGGGCGTGATGTTTAGTCCGGACGGCAGGATCCTCGGATACTACAGAGTGCGCGGGCTCTCATACGGGATGCAGGCAGGCGCACAAACCTTTTCGGAGGCGATGTTTCTCATGACCGACTCGGCAATCACTGAGCTCACGAGTGGCACCGGAATGTCCGTTGGTGTGGGGCCGAGCGTCGTGGTGGTGGATGCAGGGATGGCGAAGTCGATGACAACTACGACATTGAAATCAGATGTCTATGCGTTCATTTTTGGCCAGCAGGGTTTGATGGCCGGTCTGGGTGTTCAGGGGCAGAGAATTGTTAAGTTTGAATAGTGAAGTGCGCAATATCCCCGTGCGGTCACGGCCACCGATGCTTTAGCGCGAATCACCTCGGTAATGCACGCCGCGCCGGACGCGCGATCGGGAGACCTACTCGGCAGAGCCGGGAAATCGCTCGCGCGTTGCGCGGACATTGACCGCCGGTAGCCAGTAGCCAGTAAGCAGGTCGACCATAGAAGATTGAGGGCCTCAAGCCATGCAACGAACGCAGCGGGTCGCAGTTGGTCTGGTGGTATGGGTGCTGACGTTTGCCGCCGCCGCGCAGCAGCCGATCATCTATCCAGCCAAGGGGCAGAGCGCGCAAAAGCAAAACACGGACACCGCCGAATGCCAGTTGTGGGCGAAGCAGACGACCGGCGTGGATCCGGTCGCGATTGCACAGCAATCTGGTCAGCCGGGCGCGGCACCCAAGCAAGGTGGAGCGGTCAAGGGCGCGGCGGGTGGTGCCGCCGTGGGTGCGGCAGTGGGCGCCATCGCGGGCAATGCAGGGAAGGGCGCGGCAATCGGTGCGGTCACCGGAACAGCGGCCGGCGGCGTGCGCCAGCGCCGTGCCAACCAGGCCGAGGCTGCGCAGCAGCAAGCGAGTCAGCAACAGACGTCGCAGCAGATGGCGACCTTCAACCGGGCAGTGGCTGCTTGCATGACCGGCCGCGGCTACACGGTTCAGTAGACATCGATCGGGACGGGGGAGACAGCCATGAGCAGAAACCGTCTAGGTCTTGCGATTGCCGGGCTCGCCGCGCTTGCGCTGTGCGCCGCCTGTCACAAAGCCGCTACGCTGCCCACCGCCGGAGCGATCGAGGTCACCGTGATGCCGGTGGTGCAGAGCGACACCCCCGTCGATTTCGAATACACCGCGCAAACGCAGAGTTCCCGCGAAGTCGAGATTCGCGCGCGGGTGGACGGCTTTCTCGACAAGCGGCTCTATACCGAAGGGCAATTGGTTCACGCCGGACAGACCCTCTTCCAGATGGACGCAAAGCCTTTTGACGCGGCGTTGCAAACCGCCAGAGGCCAGCTCGCCCAGCAGCAGGCGCGTCTAACCGTCGCGAAGGCGAATCTCGCGCGCGTGATTCCGCTCGCCGCACAAAATGCGTTGAGCCAGAAGGATCTCGACGACGCGACCGGCAATGAAAAGCAGGCGCAAGCTGCGGTGATCGCAGCACAAGGACAGGTGCAAACCGCCCAGTTGAATCTCGGCTACACGACCATCAAGTCGCCGCTGACCGGTTTGTCCAGCTTCGCGAGGCAACAGGACGGCAGCTTTGTCACCGCCTCGGCCTCTGGATTGTTGACCTATGTCTATCAACTCGATCCGATGTGGGTCAACTTCAGCATTTCGGAAAATGAGTTGCTGAAGTTCCGCGAAGAGGTCACGGCAGGCCGTTTGCGGTTTCCAGCCAATGACGACTTTGAAGTCACGTTGATCATGGCGGACGGCACCCAGTTTCCTAACCACGGGCATATCAGTTTCACCAATCCCGCTTTCAGCACCGAGACCGGCACGTTCCTCGTACGGGCGTCGTTCGCGAATGAGAAAGGCCAGTTGCGTCCCGGTCAGTTCGTGCGGGCGCGCGTGTCCGGCGCTTCCCGGCCCAAGGCGATCCTCGTGCCGCAACGCGCGGTTTTGCAGGGGGCGAAAAGCCACTTCGTGTGGGTGGTCGACAACGACTCCAAGGCGCATCAACGTGTCGTGGAAGTGGGCGAATGGCATGGCGACGACTGGTTCATCACCGAGGGGTTGCAACCGGGCGAGCGGGTGGTGGTAGACGGCGCGATTCGCGTGGCCGCCGACGTGCCGCTGAAAATCGTCGCAGCGCCAGCCGCGCATGCGGCGGTCAACGTGCCGGGAGGCGGGGGGAGCAGTTCGACGGGACATCCGTCCGATACGACCGCCACGCAGTAGGGGACACGCGTCATGAACATCTCCCGTTACTGCATCGACCGCCCGATTTTCGCGTCGGTGATTTCGATTGTCATCACGCTCGGCGGCGCGGTGGCGATGTTCAACTTGCCGATCGCGCAGTATCCGGATGTCACCCCACCGCAGAT